>NZ_KQ959995.1:47422-59939 GCF_001553035.1 Gemella haemolysans | reverse complement strand
GAAACTAAAATTGAAAAAATTTGAAAATAAGTTCTAAAAATGGAGAAAGGCCCATCTTTTGATGAGCCATATATTATGAAAAAAATAATATTAAGTATTGTTATATTTATATTATATCCCACTTACCTTACATGAACTTTAGACTGTAATTAAAATGTAATTAAAGTTGTTAATTTTCATATTTAATTTCAATAATACTGTATAAAATTTAAAATCAATATAACAATAACTAATTTATAAGAATTAATTACAGTTAATTTTTGTTTTAATTCAAACCCTCTCCTGTAAATTCACCAAAATTATATCCTTTACAATTTATCTTTATCATTATAAAATTAAGTGTATATTATTAGAAATGTTGGTGTTTATTTATGAATTTAAATTGTAAAATAAAATTTGAGAAATATTTAAAAGAGAATAATTTAGAAGATAAAAATAACATATTAGAACTTTTCAGTCAGTTAAGTTTAGAACAACTTGCTGAAAAACTTCTAACTTTAGACGAAGATGAAATTGTAAACTACGCAACTGAGTGTGTTTGTGAAGAGCTTCTTATTACTTCATCATATAAAATAGAACGTACTGGTATGAAACTTGGGCTTCACAGAATGGAACATATTCTTGAACTTTTTGATCATCCTGAAAAAGATCTTAAAGTAATCCATGTTGCTGGTACTAATGGTAAGGGATCTACCTGTTCTTATTTGAAAGATGTCTTAAAAACTAAGTATAGAGTCGGATTATACACAAGTCCCGGTATGCTGAGTTTTAACGATAGAATTCGTATTAACGATGATTTTATTTCATATAAGGAAGCTTATCGTTTATTCAAACTAGTTCAAGAGACTTACGACCAAAATAATCCAGATCCAAGTGATAAACTATCATTCTTTGAAATTATCACTGGTGTAGCTTTATTATACTTTAGAGATCAAAAAACAGATTTCGTTATTATGGAAGTTGGTCTTGGTGGAAGATATGATGGAACAAATATTTTTAAAGAAAAAGTATTATCTATCATTACAAAAATCGGTCTAGATCACACCGCTATTCTTGGAGATACTCTTGAAAAAATTGCTTATGAAAAAGGTGGAATTATCCAAGAAAATGATAATGTTCTAATTTATCCTGCTTGTGAAGGTGTAGTAAATGTAATAAAAGACATCTGTCAGGAGAAAAATGCTAACTTAAGCATACTAAACGAAGAAGATATCGTTGTGAACAAAGTCGAAGCTAGAGGTAACGAATTCTCATATAAAGGTGTAGATTATTCTACTAAAATGGTCGGTGCACACCAAACTTTTAATGCATCTTTAGCTTTAGAAGCATTAGCTAATCTGAAAAAACGTGGTATTATCGATATAGAAGATAGTGTTATAAAAGAAGCTCTAAGTAAATCAGTTTGGGTAGGTCGTTTAGAATGGATTCGTGACAATATTCTATTAGATGGCGCTCATAATAATGATGGAATAGATAGTTTAGTAGCCTACCTAGATAAGCAAAAATTCCCTAAATTGAAAATTCTACTTGGTATTCTTGAAGACAAAGATTATGAAGACATGATTGAAAAATTAAAAACTATTCCTGCTGAATTCTCAGCAACTAAAGTTCCAATCGAGATTAAAGAATCAAATCTTGATAATCTAGTTCAAAGTTTTGGCGATACTTCTGTTGCTAAATATGAAAATTATGAAGTTGCATTAAGCAATATTATTCCAAGTTTAAAAGATGATGAAATTCTTTTAATTACAGGTTCACTTTACCTTATCTCAGCGGTAAGAGGTGAAATATTGGAGAAATACTAGAAAAATACTAAAAAAATTAAAAATCCAGAAGGTAATTTAAAAGTTAGCTCTGGATTTTATTTACTATAAACTTACTATTTAAAACTTTTCGGCATATCTTTTACTAAGATTTATAACATTTAAAATAGATTACTAAGTATGCCTTCACTTATAGAATATCACATACTTTTAATCTAAAAGTCTATTATTACCAAATGATAGGAGGCCAACCTCCTCCAAAAAACGATAAAAATATAGTAAATATTAATAAAAATTTATAGAATTTCTTCATTTTCTTTCTCCTTCAACTTTGATAAATATGACAGCGCCATTCCCCTCATATATTCATTACTTTCCAACATAAAAATAGTTATAGCCTTATTACATGAATCTATGGCACTATCTATTAATTTCTGCTCTTCGAATAATTTTGATTGTAAAAAATAGTTGTCACCTAACATATAAAATGATTTAGTATTAAGAGATTTTGAGATAGCAAGCGCATTCCACTTAGTAGCCTCGTCTAACTGTTGCATCATTCCATAAATCCTTGATATTGAATAATAGAAAGGTTGTTCAAAATTTGTTCCTTTAATAACTTCAAGATAAGGTAATACCAATTCATAATATTTCTTAGAACTTAAAAAATCTTCTCTTTCTGAATATAAATTCCCCAAAGTATTACAGATTTTACAAAATAAAAGAGAACCTATTTCAACTTTTTCACTAAGAGATTCTAACTTTTCTATAGCAACATCTAGTTTTCGTTCTACTTGATACAGTAAAATAGATTTTAACCACTCTACATGTAGTGCTTCTTCTTTATTTAATGATTCTAAATTTATAGACTTCACCAAAACTGATAAGGTTTTATAGTCTCTTTTTACTAACATTTCTTCTAACTCATAGAAATCAAATGACAAATCTTTTACATTCGTCATATCTAAAGAAAATAGATTTGCTACGTCTTCCATTGGTATACAAAGCTTTTTTATAATTTTAAAAAATATATCAACTGATGGAGTTATTTCTCCTTTCTCTATTCTACTAATAATAGTTTGTGTGCATATTCCTTCTGCCAACACCTTCTGTGACAACTTTAACTCTTTACGTTTTGTTTTAATTAAATTAGCTAATCTAGTTTTCATTATAACTCCTAAGTATGTACTATTATATTTCCATTAAAAATATAATAACACAAACTCTCATATTATACAATCTTTCTTTTCAAAAAATAAACTTTTAAGCATATTATATCTCATAAGATAATACTTAAGTTTTATATTTTATGCTTATTTTAATATTTTTGTTGACTTTTTCTTTATCTAATGCTAATATTGTTTTAAAATATAAAACGAGGTAATCACTTATGATAAATAATATATTGTTTACAAACTACTGTAAATATTTGTTAGTAGAATACCCTATTCCAAATAAAAGATTAGGTATTTCAAATAGAAATTTTGAAAAATTAGAAATCACAAATACTATTGATAAAGATTGTAAATATTGTTCAAAGGTGAATCATAATGACTAATTTATTAAAAAAAAATATTTTAGTGTATTATATTTCAATAGTACTGATTTCACTAACAAAAGCATTACCTCACTCTATTTTAACTTTAATATTATTCGAAAAAGGATTAACTATTGCTAATATAGCAGTTGTTCAAGCTATGTATAGTTTAGCTATATTATTATTTGAAGTCCCGAGTGGATTGTGGGCTGACTTATATTCTCGTAAACAACTATATATTCTATCAAATATCATGTTATTGATAATGTGTCTTTTAATTTATTACAGTCATAATTATTATCTCATTTGTTTTATATGGTTCTTATATGGGGTATCTGAGTCGATTAATAGCGGTACAATAGAAGCAACTATTATTAATGATATAAAAAAAGAAAATAATTCTAAGTTACACATTAATAGGTTTATAAAATTATCTAACCAATTTTCCTTAGTAGCGGTGATTATTGGTAGTCTATTAGGATCATATTTATATTTTAATTATGGTTTGAAATTTTATTTTCTATCGATTATTCTTTGTTTCTTATCCATATTAATAATCTCTATCTTTTTTGAAGAATATAGTACACCAATACTTAAGGGGAACGCTTCTCTTAAACAACAGATAAAAGTTAGTATATATGAACTTAAAAGATCTAGAGAATTAAAATTACTTTTTATTCTAAGTATAGTAAATCAAGTGTTTTTCCAAACTCACTTTCAATTATGGCAAGCATTGTTCTTAGAAAAGGGTTGGAATAGTAACAAACTATATATTCTATATATATTATTTCAAATATTAGCAATATTAGCCTATTCTGTTCCAATTCTAAATTTTAATAATGGACAAAATCACCTAAAATTCTTACTAATATTTTCTATCGTACCACCATTATTTTTGCACGTGTCAAATATTTATGTGGTACTACTCCTTTATACATATAGTGTCTTGGTTTTCACAGTTATTGAATATATATTAACTAATAGTTTTGCAAATAAAGTAACAACCAAAAATATTAGCTCGTTAACTTCAATGAAATCGAGCCTCTCAAGGATATCAGCAATACTCGTCTTAGTATCTTCTAGTTATTTTTTAAACATATATTCTGTTCAATATATCGTTACTTTTAATTTTCTACTTTCTCTAATATTACTAATAGGTATTTCTATCTTTTATAAAATCAAAAATACATAACAAAAGAACCAGCATCTCAGCTGGTTCTTTGTTTTACTATTCATAGTTTTCTACAAAATGTTTTATCGCCGCTGCAAAATCTTCTACTACGTGTGTAGCTTGTCCTTTTACTTCTTGTGGCGCACGATTCATACAGTATGAAATATCTGCTACTTTAAACATATCCACGTCATTCCCTGAGTCTCCTAAAGCTATTACTCTATCATACCCTGAACTGATAGTTTCAATACCACTAGCTTTAGAAATATTTTTTGCTGTGATTTCCATACGTGTTGAACCAGATTTATAAATCTCTACTTCTGGAAATTTCTCTTTCATTACATCGTAATGATAATCTAATTGTTCTTTTGTTGGTCTTACATTTATTTTATAGATTGTTTTTCCTTTTAGTAATTCAAAAGGATTTTCGACACAAATTAGCTCCATGTTCCACAATCTATCTTTCTTCTCATGATCAAAATTACCAATACGCTTTTTTCCATCTAAGGCATCAAATATTAATTTGCTTTCTTTTAGATATTCGAATATTCCAGTTAAATCTTTAGTAGGAATGTGTTTTTCAAAAAGAACTTCATCTTGTCTTGTTACAACCGCTCCGTTAAACCCTATCATGTGTGTAACATCCATATCATTACCTTCAGCAATGTATTTGATTTCTTCAACAGAACGCCCAGTCGCAACTGAGAAATCCCCGTAATTTTTAGAATCATGATACGCTTTTAAATCTTCTTTTTCGACGAATACTGAATTTTTTACAAATGTTCCGTCTAAGTCTGTAACAAACAAATTCTTCATGAAACTATTCCTCCATACCAAGCATATCTTGGATTTCCATTTTTAATACATTAGCATGAGATCCATAAATTGATTGCATTTGCATATCACTTTCTGCAAATCCCATAGCTCCAAGTTTCGTTGTAATACGCTCTTGATCTACTACACTCTTATCTTTTACATTAATTCTTAAACGAGTTATACAAGCATCTACAGCTTCGATGTTATCTGGACCACCATGTGCTTTGATTAACTCAATAGCTTGTTTTCTAATTCCTTCTGGTGTTTTTTGTACTGTTTCCATTACTTCATCATCACCATCAACTGTTATATCAGTTGCTTTTGGTTCTTCTTTACCAATTGTAGCGATTTCTACACCAAGTTTAGCACGAGCCTCATTTTTATTAGATAATTTAACTTCATCACCATCTTCACGTCCAGGTGTTTTAAGGTCAAATTTAACAATCATAAATCTGAATACGATATAGTAAATGAAGAAGTAAACTACACCTACGATTGGTACTAACCACCAAGCTGTTTTAGGACCTTGAAGTACTCCATAGATTACCCAGTTAATGAATCCATGCCCAGTTGGAGTTGCTACCCCTGCGCCTAACATGTGCATTACGAATAATGCTGAACCAGCTAAGAATGCGTGTACTACATAAAGAATTGGTGCTACGAATAAGAATGTGAACTCGATTGGTTCTGTGATACCTGTTAAGAATGAAGTACCAGCAGCTGCGAATAATAATGATCCTACAACTTTACGTTTTTTCTCATCAGCTGTTTTGTACATTGCATAAGCTGCACCAGAAAGACCGAACATGAAGTAAACGAATTTACCACCATTGAATCTTGTAATACTTGGATCTACGTGTTGAACATTTGGATCGGCTAATGAAGCTAAGTAAGCATTGATTGTACCAACTACACGTTGTCCACCAATTTCCCAAGCCCCACCTAATTCTGTTGTACGAACTGGCCAGTTTAGACCGTGGTGAAGACCGAATGGTAATAATGCTCTTTCTACTAAACCATACAGGAACGTTCCAATAGGTCCTGATTTAAGGATGAAGATTGATAATACACTGATACCTTTTTGTACTGGAGGCCATACGAAGAATAGTCCAGTAGCTACTGCTGACATGATTACAATAGTTGCGATAGGTACGAAACGTGGTCCACTGAAGAATCCAATTACTGTTGGTAATTGAACTTTAACAGCCCACTTATGAACGAAGTATACCACTATACCTACGATAATACCACCAAATACACTAAGGTCCATTGTTTGGATACCAAGTACTTTTGTCTGCATGGCATTAGATAATGCTAATTTTGCTTCGTTACTTGATAATTTACTAGTGTCTACTAATTTGTGACTTTGTACTAATAGGAAGTTAAGTACGTAATGTAATACGATAAATCCTAGTAGACCAGAAAGTGCAGCAGAACCTTTTTCACGTTTTGCTAAACCTACAGCAACCCCAACCGCAAAAATAATCGGTAAGTTATTGAATGCTGTATCCCCTAATACAATTAGGAATTTCATAATAAATTGAATAATGTCATTTTTTAACATTGGGAACATTTTTAGTGTGTTTGAATTACTGAAGGCTGTCCCGATCCCTTTAATAATACCTGCACCCGGAAGTACAGATACCGGTAATAAGAACGAACGTCCGAATTGCTCAAAAGCAGAGACGAATTTATTTTTTTTCTTTGCCATTACCTTTTCTCCTTTTATTATTTTTTATAGCCATATTATATCAGATTTGAAAACGGTTTTTTCTATTTTGCCTAAAAATTTCTTTATTTGTAATTAATTACTATTTCAGTAAAATTTTACTAGACTATGTAAACCGCTTTAAAAATAGCTTTTATTTTCTAAATTTTTATGTTATGATACTTAATACTGAGTAACGAAAAGGAAATCAATTAGTAAATTTTACTCTTGGAGGCAACTTATGTTTTTTGATAATTTAAAAAACAACTATGATAAACTATCCATTTCAGAACAACAAGCTATAGATTATCTAATGAAGCAAGATAATATTGAACACACAACCCTAAAAGAAATCAAGCAAGCTGTTCTTATTTCATCTTCTACTGTAATTCGTGCTTGTAAAAAATTAGGTTATAATACCTTTATCGATTTAAAATACGATTTAAAAATGAGTAAAGAACTAGCTAAAAATAATAAAAATTCAACGACCTCTACCTTCCTTTCTTTAAAAGAGCAGCTTAGCGTTGAATTTTCTCGAACAATGTCTATATTAAATCAAGATGATTTCGATATTTTTGCCAATAAAATAATAAATTCTCGTCGTATATTTTGCATAGGTAGTGGCTCAAGTTACATGGTTATGAGTGATTTCAATAGGAAACTTAAGTTAATCAATCTTTGGTCAAACGACTATTTTGAACACTATTCTATTAAAAGAATCCCAGATATCTGCAGAAAAGATGATGTCCTTTTAGTATTTTCTCTTAGTGGAGAAACTACAGTTATTAATGATTGTGTTTTAGAAGCTAAGCAAAATGGTACTACTATTTTAGCAATCACAAGCCTTGCAAATAGTCCTCTTGCAAAAATGAGTGATCATTTGATTAAAGTCTACGATGCTCCAAAGAATAGAAAAAAAATTCGTTCTCGTCTAATGCTAAGCGTAGTTGGTATAATTTTATTTGAAACTATCGTTAACACTATCAGTCCCGGGGAATATGTAATTGATTAAAAAAAGGAAGTGACTCAAAAATCGTGATTTTGATATGTACCCCTTTTTTATTTAACCTATATTTTCTATTCATCAAATTTAACAACAAATTCCAAAAAGGAGGTGAACTTATCTCACCTCCTTTTTGAACTATTATTTTTTACTTTTTACCTTATTTTTAGGCACACGTTTTGATGAACCTATATTCCAAACAGTTTCCTCTTGTGAAGCTATTTCTTTATAGATATTTGCATTACTTTGCACTGGATTTTCTACTTTTTTAGGTTCTACCATTTTTTTTTCTACTGATTGTGTTTCAGTTTTTTTTACTTCTTGAGTAGTTTTTACAGGCTTATTAATAGATAGTCCTGTAGTTGATATTCCTACCGGTTTATTTGAATTTTCAGTAGTTTTACGTGTTACTGAACCATATATAGATGAGTATACTGGTGATGGTTTGAATTTACCTACACTACGTGATTTCGGTGTAATAGTATTTGAACTCATCATTTGGCTCGTTACCGATTTAGTTGATGCTGATAATCCTGATGAAGAGTATTTTTCAAAAATAGCATCAAGTATTTTTTGATTATTTTCTATTTTCTCTTTACTCACAGGTCTATAACCATGATCAACTGTTTTGTATTCTCCTAGTTTAGTACCATTACCTTTATCGAAGTATTCAGAAACATCATTAGTATATAATTTTTCTGTATAATCAATTCCACGTTCTACTTCGTCTTCTTCATCTTCTTGATAAGTTTTAACATCTTCTACTCTCTTCTGAGCAACTTCCCTAGGAACAACTTTCTCATCAGTGAACTTATCTACGTCATTAGTAACTTTAACAACTTTATTATTTGGTGAAACTTCTCTTAACAAGCTATCGATATTTACCGAATCAACTGACTCTTCAAGGTAATTTTGCTCTTCAAGTTCTTCGATTTCCTCTTCATCTAAGTGGTAATCGCTATAACCTGATAATCTATCTTTTTTAACTTCTTTAAGTTCTTCATAGTCTTCAACTTCGATATCTTCTATCTTAGCCGCTTCTTGAACTAAATCAACATAAGATTCTTCTTTCTTGTCTTTTCTTAAATCTTCTAGATTTTCATTTAGTTCTTCGATTTCTGGTAGAGTTTCTTCTTTTTTCGGAGAAATGTCTATGTTCTCAGTTTCAATAAGTTCATCTAAAGCTGTTTTCTCTTGTGAATTATTTACTTTTTTTCCTTCATATAGTCCTTTTCTGAAGTTTTCTACATCTTCTGTAGTTTCTTGACTTCCTTCAAATCTATCACCCACAAGTTTTTTACTAACTCTATCAATATCATCTTCAAATAAATCTTCAGCACCTTCTAGTACATCATTTACAGACGTATATTTAAGTTTTTCACGACGACTTCCCTCTGCATCAAGTTCTCTAACCTCAAGTTCAGGTGTTTCTTTTTCATGAGTTTTAATTTCTTTATCGCGAATTTCATCGAAAATACCGTCTAATTTTTCATTCTTCTTAGTATATAGAGGATTATCTTTTTCGATTTTATCACTTCTTCTCTCAAGAATATTGAAGTTTTCTTCGAATTCTTTTCGTGCTTCACTATTTTTAGTAACTCTCTCTTCTTGAACTATAGTTTCTTCTTGAACTTTCTCTTTAAGTCTATTTGCTACTTCTTCTTTCAACTCTATACTATCTTTACCTAGTACTACACTATCTCCAAGAGTATCAATTTTATGATCTTGTTTCAATCTCTTAGTTCTTACAGCTGCAAGTGTTGGGTGCGTTCTTCTCGGTGGGTTTTCATCAAAGATATCAACGTCACGAATTTCAGAATTCTCCACTCCAAGTTTTTTCAATACATCACCTAAATCTGTTACTTTCCTTGCCGATACTACTTCTTCTTTTTCTTCATATTCTGCAATATTAATTTCTTCAAATACAGGTACAACATTTTGTTCTTTTTCTTCTACAAACTCGATTTCAAGCTCATCTTCAGCTTTTTCTAAAACTTTTTCTTCTTTAGAGTGAACTTTTCTCTTATCAGTTTTTTTCTCTTCTTCTAATTCTTCTTCAAAATCATCTAAGACTGCATCTAATTCTTCTTGATCAATCTCATCATCACTTACATTAAATAATTTGTCTTTTAGTCTTGAGAAGAATCCTACTTTTTTCTCATTTTCTTCTTCGTAGTCATCTTCATAATCTTCTTCATCTTCGTAATCAGACTCATCATATTTTTTTTCAACTATTTTAGATTTTTCTTTTTGTTCGCGTTTCTGACGCTCTAGATATGTTTTATAATCCTCAGCTTCATCGTCTTCTTCTTCATCTAGATATTCATCATCTAAGAATTCTTCATCTTCTTTTTTATTAGAACTGAATAATCCTTTAAATTTAGAAATAAAGCCATTTTCTTTTTTAGATTTTTTCTCTTGTTTGAAATCTTCTTCGTAGTCGTCTTCGTAATCTTCAAAGTCATCGTAGTTATCTACTTCGAAATCATCAAGATTAACTTCTTCATAAGCTTCAAATTTTTCTTCTTTTTCATCACGTCTTCTAGTACTACGTTGTGAACTAAATTCGTCCTCATCGAATGATTTTTTAGTTTTATTGGAACTGAAATCTATTTCAAAATCCTCATCTTCATCAAGATAAACTCTCTCTTTTCTTCTATTTTCAGCTCTTTTTTCCCTACGTTCAGCTAAATCATCTTTTTTCTCTTTTTTAGCTGTACTTTCTTCATATATCTCATCTTCATCGTCTTCTAAAAACCACTTTTTCCAATTCACCATATTTTACACCTCCTAATTAGATTTTATTTAAGATTCAAATCTTTCACACGAGTTCCTACTTTAGTATCCGCGTCTAATACTAAAATACCTCTCGCTTCTTCTTGTGGTAAACCTAGCTCTCGTTTTGAACATAGCATACCATTTGATTCTACTCCACGTAGTTTTGATTTTTTAATTAATAGACCACTTGGCATCATTGCTCCACTTAGAGCTACCACTACCTTTTGTCCTGCTTCTACGTTTGGAGCCCCACATACGATTTGTAGTGTTTCTTCTTCATTAACTTTTACTTCTGTTACTTTTAATTTATCTGCATCCGGGTGTTTTTCACAACTTAAAACTTCCCCAACTACGAAGAATTCATCATTATTACCTTCTAGGTCAATTTTGATTCCATTTTTTTCTAATCGTTTTTGAAGGATTTCTTTTTGATCTTCTGTTAAATCGATACTTCCTTCCCCATCTAATTTTAAGTTCTCAACATTGAAAATATTTAATCCTACTAAAGCGCCATTTTCATCTTTAATTAGTGTAATATTCTTCTTATCTTCGTATGTTACCTCTTCTTTACTTTGAATAGTAATTAATAATGTTTCTCCTAACATCTTCTTATTGTAAAAAAATAACATGAATCTCTCTCCTATAATTAATTTTAATTTTAAAGTTATTCTACAAAAATAAAATAACTCTCTAGTTCTTTTCCATCGTATTTAAACGTTATTGTTGTTATCGGTACTAGTCCTTCTGTAAAAAAATGCACCATCATTTTTTGTAAAACTTCTAGTCCTTGTTTATTCTGTACATCTGCAATTATCAATGTATCTTGATGAGGTAAACCTACATAAAATGAAGCACCTATTTTGTCATAAAAATGATTCAAAACATTCTTGTCGATTATTCTCGCCCCATCATAGCCATCTTTTGCATTTAGGAAATAGAATTTATTTCCTGCAACTTCATCCACATTATACTTAAGTGGTAGTTTTTCTAAATTATCTTTAGCGAATCCTAAAAACTCTTCTTCAGTTCTAGAAAACCTACTTAAAAAACTACCGTCTAATAATTTATAACCATCTTTAAAATCATAAGCTAAATATATTCTAGTTTCATTTGTATGATCAAAGCTAACAAGATTTTTCTCGTTATCTTTGTTAAAACTACTAGCTCTAACCACTGGAAAAATATTTTCCAATAATTCATCCTCAGTTATATCATCTATAGAAAGTTTTTTTTGTGCATTGAAGTTTCCTACTATGTAGTAAACAAATTCTTCTATCTTCTTGTCACTTTCGTTAGTTTTCTTATCTCCTAGCTTCCTTACAAAACTATCTATATCAATCTTAGCACGGCGATTTTCATATTCTAAAATAAAAACACTGTTTTCTTTTTCTCGCCTCTCATGAATTTTTAAAGTAGGTAGTTTTTCTATTATTTTTTCAAATATATAATCTCTTGAATAAGACATAATGCCTCCTATTTTGTGTATAATATGGCAACTTAATTATACCATATTTATTCGCATTCAATCAACATAATTAAGCAATATATACAAATATTATTCACTTTTTTACAGTATATATATTTTATTGCACCTTTACTGTTATTTTGTTATAATGGGAGTGACTCAAAAATCGTAATTTCGGAGAAACAAGATTTTGTCGAGTCACCCCCGCAAAGTTTATTAGATATATAAAAAGCTTTTCTAAAGCGTATTTAGATATCAATAAACCACTGCGTCTAT
>NZ_KQ959995.1:1853-47322 GCF_001553035.1 Gemella haemolysans | reverse complement strand
CCACTGCGTCTATGAGTTCTCATATACACTTTATTAAAATTCAGATCTTTTGAATCTGCCCCCTTCGGAGGATTTTTTATGGATATAGAAATAAAAAGAGCCGAATTACAAACAAAATACAATAACTGGATCAAAAAAAATACTCGAAGATTAGTAGTTGCTTTTATTGCTTATATAGTAATTATCTTAATAAATTTTTTACTATTAAAAAACTCTAAGGTCACTCTTTTTTCTAGCTTTTTATTTTTCACATATACAGTTTATGTATTCTCATTAATTTGGTTTATAAAAAATAAATTAATCGCAAATATCGACTCTGTTGATTTCGATGTAAAATAAAAGTACTTAAATTAATCATATTAGGATTATTTAAGTACTTTTATTATTTTCTGTAAACATCTCAAACTTCATCTTTTTTTAAAAAATGTTTATGAAATACAACTTTATATTTATAAAAATGAAAACTGAAAATTACATATAAACTTTTTTCAAAAAACGAAAAAAAAACTTACGAAAAAAATTTTTTTATGCTATAATCTGTTCATATTTCTTAAAAATCGAAAGGAGTCAACATGACATTAAAAAGAAATTCTAAATTGTTTCTAGTACTCTTTCTAGGAACGTTATCGGCTTTTGGGCCATTTGTTACAGATTTATATTTACCAGCACTACCTACTATGAGTTCGTATTTTAATTCTAGTACATCAACAATTCAACTTACTCTAACAGGTAGTATGGTAGGACTTGCATTAGGACAGCTACTTATCGGACCTATTAGTGATAAATATGGTCGTAAGAATCCATTAATAATCAGCTTAATAGTTTATTTAATAAGTACTATTGCTATTATTCTTTTTCCTAATGTATACGCAATGATAGTATTACGATTTATCCAAGGTGTATCTTCTGCAGGAGCTGTAGTTATTTCTCGTGCTATTTCTACAGATTTATACCATGGACGTGAATTAGCTGCTTTCTTTGCCCTACTTATGGCTGTTAACGGCTTAGCACCTATTCTTTCTCCTATCCTAGGAAGTGTATTACTAGAACTTACAGATTGGAGAGGTATTTTCATTACACTTGCTCTAATCGGTGTGATTTTATTAGCTGTAAGCTTTAAATTCAATGAATCTTTAGCCATTGAAAAACGCTTAGATCTTCCAATAACTAAGACATATTATTCTCTTGTATATGTTGTAAAAAATAGACTATTCTTTGCTCTTGTTATTGTTCAAGGATTTGCCTTAGCTGCTATGTTCGCCTATATCGCGGCATCACCATTCATCTTACAAACTCATTATAGCTTAAGTCCATTAATGTATAGCTTATGCTTTGGTCTAAATGGTTTTGCTATAGTTTTAGGAAGCAAGAACGCTGGTAATTTTAAAGAGAAAGTTAGTATCAAACTAGGGTTATCCCTTATGTTATTAGTTAGCATCTACCTTGCAGTTGCACTAACTCTTACACTACCTTTCCTATTCATTGAAGTAGGATTCTTCCTTCTTCTACTAGGATTAGGATTTATTTTACCTGCTGGTTCTGCTATCGCTATGAGTTTAGAACGTGAGCGTGCTGGAAGTGCCTCGGCTTTCTTTGGATTTGTACCATTCTTCTTAGGTGGTGTTGTTTCACCACTAGTCGGTATTGGAAATATCTTCCACTCTAGTGCAATAGCAATCGTAATTTGTTCAGCTATATCATTCGTAACATTCAAACTAGTTGAAAAGAAAATATAAAATAAAAAAAATCTAAGTTATAAATTCGGATACTAAAAATATCTAATTTAAAGATGAGTTTTTCCAATATAACTTAGATTTTTCTTCTTCGTTTGAACATGTTATCCATTTTATTATATCATATATTCTTAGTTATTATAAGACTTGTTTTACCCCTTAATTTATGATGAGTTGAAAGTGAAAAGTAATAGCAGCTGTTTTAAGGAGTAGCTAAAAAATCGTGATTTCAAAAAATCAATTTTGTTGAATCTACCTAAATAAAAAAAGGGGAAAATAAAAATGTATATTCCAATATTAGTAATAATTTGTATGGTATGTGGCGCTATAGGTGGAACTTTAGGCTATTTTCTTACAAATAAAGAAGACGATTAATCGTCTTCTTTTAATTATTTATCTCATTCCCCAAGCTGCTAAACCTTGTGCTTGATATGCACGAGTTGCCGCATTAATTTGATCTTGAACTGTTGCTGTAGATCCCCATCCTGGCATTGTTTGGAATAATCCACTAGCTCCAGAAGCATTTCTCGCATTTACCTGCCCGTTAGATTCACGCGCAATAATGTGTTCCCAAGTCGACGCTGGTACTCCTGTACGGCGAGCCATTTCTTGAGCTGCTGCTGCTCCATCAGCCCCTGCAGTATTACCATTTGATAATACAACAGATCCTCCTGGTGCTGAATACGATTGAGCTGGTGCTGCGTAAGATTGTTGCGCTGCTACTACTCCTTGTTGTTGAGCTGCTGGACGTTGTTTAGTTCCTACTACTACAACTTTTGCTGTAGCTTCAGTGATTACTTTCTCAGAAGCAACTTCTCTAGATACTTCTTTACCATTTTCTCTTACAATGTTATAAGTAACTTCTTTCTCACCATTTTTACCTTCAACTTTTGTAACTTTTTCATCTACATATTTAGAATCGTCTTTTTCTTCTTTTGTTTCAAATTTAATTACTTCTTTTTTCGTTTCAGTAGTTTTTCCAGTTCTGGCAATTTTAATTGTATCAACTGTAGCTACTTCACTCTTTAATCCTGGTGTAACTTCATCTTTTTCACCAAGAGTAATGTTTAATTCTTTTAAGATATCTTCAACTTTTTTGTAAGTAGTTTTTCTTACTGTAGTTGTATTTCCATCAACGATTGTTATTTCACGAGCTTTATAAATGTTAATAGTTTCTCCACCGTTCACTCTAGTGTCTAATCCTGGTTCTACTCTATCATCTGCACCAAAAGGTATATTATTAGCGATAAGAATTTCTCTAACTGTTCCTTTTTTAGTTTTTAGCTCAATTTTGTTACTATTATCTAAGTTTACGGCGAAAACATTGTGCCCTGTATATTCTTCCGCTACTACGAAAGCTCCCGATAATAATAATCCCGATGTTGCCGCTGCGGCTACAATTCTACCTAATTTCATGTATTAATCAATCTCCTTTTTACCTTCTAATCCGAACAACGTACATGCATTATTGAATGTTTGTTTTGTTAGTTGTTCATACGACATTTCTTTAAGATCTGCAATTTCTTGTGCTACATAGTGCACGTATGCAGGTTCATTTCTTTTTCCTCTATATGGTGTTGGTGTCAAATACGGACAGTCCGTTTCAATTAACAACTTATCTAACGGACAAGCTTTTGCTACTTCTTTAGGTGTTTTTGCATTTTTAAATGTCACTGGTCCACCTAATGAAATATAGAAGTTCTCTTTTAGCATTATATTCATGCTTTCTACAGAACCAGAAAAACTGTGCATTATTCCACCAATTTCACTAGCTTTTTCTTCTTGAAGTATTTGTATTGTATCTGCCATAGCATCACGTGTGTGAATTACTATTGGTTTGTTTACTTCTTTTGCTAGTTGAATTTGTCTTCTAAATACTTCTTTTTGAACATCCTTTGGACTTTTATCCCAGTGATAATCTAGACCAATCTCTCCGATAGCTACTACTTTATCATTAGTTAAAGCAATTTTTTTTATCATTTCATATTTTTCTTCTGTAAAGTCAATTGCTTCTACTGGGTGCCAACCTACTGTTAAATATAAAAAGTCATATTTAGCTGTGATTTCCAGTGCTTTTTCTATACTTTTATCATCGAAACCAACTATGTTTATTAATTTTACTCCCGCTTCTTTTGCACGAGAAATAGTTTCTTCTAAGTCTTCTAAATAAGCATCATCATTTAGATGCGCATGTGTATCAAATAACATACCACGCCTCCTTACTCTTAAGATTATATCAAAACAACGTTTCATTAAAATATCTAAAGTATTTCAATTATGTTACAATACATTTTCAATTAACGCAAATATTGTTACTTTATGCGTTTTCAGCAATATTTAGGGAGAATTATTATCTTTTTTCAATAATAATTTATAATTATTTAAGGCGCTAACAAAAAAGATGCCTTAGAGCATTTTAACACTCTAAGACATCTCTATAAAATGAGTTTATTATATTTAATTTAGTTCTCCATGGTACCAAACACGTACTTTACCATTTCCTATTGGATAAATATCACTGAAGTATAATGTACCCGAAGCCCAACCACGCCCATCATAAAATTGACTATAATTTACACTTGTTGGATACTCTGAACCTACAGGATAGTCATAAGGAATACTTTTAGAAATCTTTTCTGCAGTATTCTCAGAATTATTCACAATTGGACTTTTATCCGTTACAACATTATTATCTCGATATGTTGTATTTTCTTCATTCACATTAGGATTTCCACCTGATGAAGAATAAACTATACCAACTCCTAAGCTTCCTGGAAGTAGCACTAATAATAAACTCATCGCTCCTATTTTAATACTTTTTTTCATAAGTATTGACCTCCCTATCTACTTATTTTACTACTATTATACTCCTTTTTTTTAACAATGCAAGCCTTTTTATGATGATTATATAAAAAATAACTTTAAATATAAATCTTCCCTAAATTTCAGGAAAGCACATCATTATCTAAAGTCATTCTACTTATATTATTCAGCTTTGAAATCTACTACTTGAGCACCGATAAATTGCTCTAAAACTTCTGGTTTTACTTCTACTTGGTGACCTACTTTACCTGCAGAGATAATAATCGTTTCAACTTCACGACATTTTTCATCTACAAAAGTTGGAAATAGTTTCTTCATCGCAAATGGTGAGCAACCACCTTTTACATATCCTGTAATTTTTGTTAGGTCTTTAAGTGGTAACATTGATAAACTTTTCACTCCTGCTGCTTTGGCAAGTTTCTTAAAGTTTATACTGTCTTCACTCATAAGTACTCCAACAACGTAGTTACCTTTTCCATCTGTAGTCATAATTGTTTTAAATACTTGATTATGATCGCGCCCGATAATATCAGCTACTCCTACACCAGTCTTCGCAGCATCACTTTCTGCATCAAATTCAAAATGATTATATTCTACACCATTTTCGTCTAAAAATCTCATAGCATTTGTTTTTAATTCTTTTTTCTTAGCCATAATAGCTCCTCTTTTCCATATTATGTAATAATATTATTATTTTACTCCAAAGTTTGCCTACTGTCAAAATCTGTTTTAAATATTTTTGCAAAAATACCAACCTCAAAAGTTAAATTTTCTAATTTTTGAGATTGGCATTCAAATTATTATTTTAACACAAAGTGTCCTTCTTCAACTTCTTCGAATTTTTCTGTACCAGTTATTACTATTTCCTCTGCACTTACTTCGAATTCTTCGAACATCTTTCTAGCTCTTACTGGATCGATAATCGGCATAGAGTTTAGAAGACGTTTTGTATAAACGTGCTGCGGATTCTTCATAATCTGTTCTGTTGTTCCTAGTTCTACTAGATTCCCTCTATACATTACCGCTATTCTATCTGCGATATACTCTACTACACCTAAGTTATGTGAGATGAATAAATATGTTAGAGAGAATTTTTCTTGTAAATCTTTTAATAAATTAATTACCTGAGCTTGTGTTGAAGCATCTAGGGCAGAAGTTGGTTCATCACATAGAATGAAATCTGGTTTTGTTACAACTGCTCGAGCAATACCTATACGTTGACGTTGCCCTCCACTAAAAGCATTTGATAATTTTAACGCGTCTTCATTAGAAATCCCAACAAACTCTAAAATTTCTAACGCCTTTTCCTTCGCAGTTTCTTTGTCTTCTTTATGTAAAGCTTCCATAACTATATCTAAAGCACTCATTCGCGGATTTAATGATGAATAAGGGTCTTGGAATATAATTTGCATCTTGCTGTATACTTCTGCAAGCTCTTTTTTTGACATTTTTGTTAAAGATTTTTCATTACCTTCTACAAAAACATCACCTGATATGAATGGATCAATATTTAATATCCCCTTACCTAGGGTAGTCTTTCCACTTCCAGATTCACCTACTACAGCTAGCGTCTCAGCTTTATAAATATCTAAACTAATATCATTAACAGCTATAGTTTCTTTGACTTCTTTACCCATTCCTTTAGACTTATAAACTTTTCGTACATTTTTTAGTTTTAAATACTCTTTACTCATTACTCCACCTCTTTCAGATACTCATGAGTATCGCTAAGTTTTTGCCAAGTATAGTGTTTATCATCTTCTTTATAATCAACAGTCAGAAGTTCTTTATTAGTATTTTCTAATCTTGCCGCTGCAAGAAGTTGTTTTGTATATGGGTGTTGTGCATTGCTGAAGATTTCTTCAACATTTCCTTTTTCGACAACTCTACCTCTATACATAATATACACATAGTCACACATTCCAGCTATTACACCGAAGTCGTGGCTGACTAGTGCAACACTAAGTTCTGTTTCTTTTTGTAATTTTTTAATAAGAGATAGAATCTGTGCTTGAACCGTAACGTCTAAAGCTGTTGTTGGTTCATCTGCTACCAATAACTTAGGATTAGCAAGTAATGCCATGGCTATTAATATTCTTTGACGCATACCTCCAGATAATTCATGTGGATATTGCTCAATTCTAAGAGGTGCATTAAGAATTCCTACTTTTTCAAGTTGCTCTATTGCTAATTTTTTTGCTTCTTCTTTAGACTTATTTTGGAATCTTTCTATTACTTCTATTAAGTGAAAACCAATCGTTCTAACTGGATCTAGTGAAGTCATAGGGTTTTGGAAAATCATAGAGATTGGTAACTTTTCGCCCTTCTTAACTTCCTTTCCATCAAAGTTAAACTTATCATTTTCATCAAAAATATTGTTAGGAAGAATAGACATTATGCTACGCATCAGAATACTTTTTCCACTACCTGATTCTCCAACAACACCAGTGATATGACCTTTTCTAAAATTAATATCGATACCATGTATTAACTGTTTATCTACTTCTTTATTTGGTTTATAATTAACCGTTAGATTTTTTAATTCTACTATGTTTGTCATACTATTCTCCCTCCTTTTGAATATATTTTGTAAGTAAGTTACCAATATTATTAAATGAATAAATTGTTAACATTACAAATAATCCAGGGATAATAGCCATATGAGGAGCACGTTGTAGACTTTGTTGTGCATTTTGTAGCAATGTTCCCCAAGAAGTCATAGGTTGTTGAATACCAAGACCTAAGAAACTAAGTGCCGCTTCTGTCATTATTGCATTTGCTATTGAAGCACTTGCTGCTACTACTAAAGTTGGTATTATAGCTGGAATAATATGTTTCTTTAGGATAGAGATAGTTTTTACCCCGCTAAATCTACTATATACTACATAGTCATATTCTTTTGCTGATAGAGTTTCAGCACGAACTAACCTCGCAAGACGCATCCAAGAAAAACATCCTATTACTATAATTATTGACCCAATTCCTGGTTTTAAAAACACACTTAGAACGATTACTAACACTAACCATGGAATGGAAGATAATACATCAACTAAACGCATAAGTAAAGTATCAACAACTCCACCAACATAACCTGCGATAAGTCCTACTATCGTTCCAATTGTTACGGCAGTCACCATCGCTAGTAATCCTACTATAAGAGAAATACGCCCTCCATAGATTACACGAATGAAATAATCACGTCCTACCTCATCAGTCCCGAATAAATGTTGTAGACTCGGTGATTGAGATAGATTCGCTACATCAGTAGCCGCTGGATCTATAGGAAGTAACGGTGCTATTAATGATACAAACACTAATATCGCAATAAAAATAAGTGAAAAAATATAGATTTTTGAACTTTTAGCTATTTTAATAAATCTTTTCATCTTATTTACCTCCTCTTCTGATTCTAGGATCTACTATTGAGTAAAGTATGTCTGAAATTAAGTTACCTACTATTACTAATGTAGCTGACAGTAACATTACCGCCATTATTATAGGATAATCTAACGCTCTAGTTGCTTGTGTGATATATGGTCCAATTCCTGGCCAACTAAATACTGTTTCTGTAATAATCGCTCCAGTTACTAACATCGGCAGTGACATACCCACTTGAGTTATTACTGGTATTAATACATTTTTTATAATGTGCCTTGTGAAGATTTGAGTTTTTGTCGCTTGAAAAGCTTGTTGAACTACTACATACTCTTCATTTGTTTGACTTAAAGCTGAAGACCTTACATAACGTGTAAGTTCTGCGAAGAATACGATTGTTAATGTTAGATAAGGCATGATAAAGTGTGATAAGAAATCACCAAAATCATCCTCTTTACCAATTGTGTGCATTCCTATTATTGGGAATAAGTTTAATTGGTATCCTAAAACATAGATGAATATCATTGCTATCCAAAATGATGGAGTAGCTATTCCCAATGAAGCTACAGCATCGATGAATTTATCTTGCCATTTACCTTTGTTTGCAGCCGCTAGTAATCCTAGTACTATTGCGATTATTAGTGCTGTTATGTAGGCTGGTAATACTAATGATATTGTATTAGGTATTTTCGCTAGGATTTCTTCTCCTACACTATTGTGAGTTACTAATGAGTGCCCGAAATTCCCACTCAATATTTGTCCTAACCAATCCACATACTGAATTAAGAATGGTTTATTAAGTCCACTTTGCTCACGAAGAATATTAATTTCTTCTTGTGACATATTCGACGTTATCTGTGCATCGATAGCATCATATGGTGCTAAATGTATTAAAGTAAATACTATAAACGATATTACTAAAAGTAATGGTACTGCTTGTAATATACGTTTCAAAATATATCGAATCATACAATCTCCTTTAAATTTTAACTACTATATTTTTATAAAATTCATTTATAATTTATCACAAATCTTTTCGATATAAATTATAAATGAACATTCCCCTTAAAACTAATAAAGCGAGGGAGATACTATAAAATCTTATTATAAATAGGATTTTATCGTACTCCCCCTCACACTATATTTTATTTTCCACTACTATTACTATTTAAGAGTAATTTTTGATAAATCATCAAATGTGTAGATTGGAACTAACTTAGCATCGTTAACATTTCCAACACGTTTGTTAACCGCTAAGATTTTTTGGTTATCTACGATTGGGTATAGGTATGCTTGGTTAGCAATTTCTTGTTGAAGGTTTTTGTACACTTCTTTACGTTTAGCTTCATCTAATTCAGCTGCACCTTGTTTGAATAATCCATCAACTTTTTCACTTCTGTATTGGAAGTAATTTGAAGTACCATTTGATCCAAATAGCTTAGAGTATAAATCAGGATCGTTACCCATGATATATCCACCTAAGAATAGGTTGTAAGCTTTAGAACCAGGTTTTCTTAACTCTGTAAAGATAGCTGTTTCATCTCCACCACGAAGCTCTACATTGATTCCTACTGCTTGTAATTGTTGTTGGATGAATGTTGCTTGGATAGTATTTGCAGCATCATTACTTGCATATCCTAAGTTAAGTTTCAAGTTAGAAACTCCAGCTTCTTTTAATAGTGATTTTGCTTTTTCAACATTTTGAGTATATTTCTCTACATCATCAGTATGGAATGGATTTTTCGGTGGTAAGAATGAATAAGGGTTTTGGTAGTATTTGCTATCTAAGTAAGCCGCTTTATTCATGTCTTCTTTGTTTAATGCGTATAAAATAGCTTGTCTAACTTTAACATCTTTTAATTCATCTGTGTTTGTGTTTAGTCCTAAGTATCCGATACGGTTTTCACTGTAAGGATAAGTATCGATGTTTTTAGAATCTAAATCTTTAATTGCAGCAGGTAATACATATGCTGCATCTACCTCACCTTTTTGTAATGCTACTTTTGTAGTATCAGCACTTTTAATAATACGTAGTACTACATTTTTAACTTTTGGCTTACCATTGTAATAATTTTCATTCGCTTCAAATTTAATATATTCTCCACGTTTGTTTTCTACTAGTTTGTATGGTCCAGTTCCTACTGGTGTTTCTTTTAATTCTTTAACTGAGAAGTCAGATACATTTCCATAAACGTGTTTTGGAATAATGTAAGTTTCATTCGCAATGTTATTTGCCGCAGCTGCACTTGGTTCTGGGAACTTAAATAATACAGTGTAGTCATCTACTTTCTCAATAGTTATCGGTTTGTCACCAATCCATAAGTTTTTAAAGTTTCCATTTTCTTTTTTAGCTTTTGTTTGATAAGTGAAAACTACATCGTCAGCTGTGAATTTTTGTCCATCAGACCATTTTACGTCTTTTCTTAAGTTAACTTTTAAGCTAAGACCATCTTTTGCAAGTTCAGTAGATTCTGCTAAGGCATATTCTTTTGAACCATCCCCATTAACTTTGATTAATGGTGAGTAAATAATATTAGTCATTGTTAATCCCCAACGGTCACTTACCTTGATTGGGTTAGTTGATGATGGATCATCATTAATAGCATACGTGAAAGTATCTTTATCTTGAGAAGTGGTAATTGTGTTTTGCGTTTTTGAACTACATGCTGTTACAACACTCATTACTAACGCTAGTGCTCCTATAAACAATTTGTTCTTTTTCATTCTTTTTTCCTCCTTGATTTTAAGTCCTATTTTTCTAACTACAAATTATTTTGGTTTCCCCTATTTAATAATGGTTAAATACATTTGTCTATTCGACAGTGAGAGACTTACATTGCTACTCATGTATTAATTAAATAGACTATATTTTATAATAAGAATAATAAAACCAGATATTATTTAACATTGAACGAATGAAATCAATGCTAGTTTAGTTTACTGTATTATATATAAATATGTCAATTTATGTGCTTACTTTTATCATTTACTTTAATTATATAATTCTTTTGGTTGGGAGTGACTCAAAAATCGTGATTTCGGAGAAACAAGATTTTGTAAAGTCACTTTCCGCAGTGGTTTATTAGATATCTAAAAAGCTTTTATAAAGCGAATTTGGATATCAATAAACCACTGCGTCTATGAGTTCGCATATGAACTTTGTTAAATTTTAGGACTTTTTGTTCAGACCTAAAGTATTATTAATTTTCTGTGCCCCAAACTTCTTCTACGATTTCTTTAATTAGGGCGATTTTCTTCCATTGGTCTTCTTCAGTAATCACATTTCCTTCTTCTGTAGAAGCAAAACCACATTGTGTACTTAAGTAAATATTTTCTAATGGTACGTATTCACTAGCCTCTTTAATTCTTGCGATTACTTCTTCTTTATCTTCTAAATCTGCAAATTTAGATGTAATTAATCCTAAAACAACTTTTTTATCTTTTCCAACTTTTGCTAGTGGCTTGAAATCTCCTGCACGATCTGTATCGTATTCTAAGTAGTATGCATCTACATTTTCTCCCGCAAGTAGCTCGTCTTCAACGTTTTGGTATCCACCTTGAGAAATCCATTTAGAAGCGAAATTCCCACGACAAACGTGCGTATTGATAGCTAAATCTCCTGGTTTCCCTTCGATAACTTCATTATTTAATGCTAGACAACGTGCTGCATATTCTCTACGAACTTCTTCTAAAGGACGTGCGTCACGGAAACGATTCGCAAATCCATCATCAGCTAATGCTCCCCAAGTACAATCATCAAATTGTAATACACGTAATCCTTCGTTGTAAAGGTCTGCGATAACTTGTTTATAAGCTGCTACAATCGCATCTTTTAATTCTTCAAATGTTGGATAGAATTTTTCATATCCTTTAATGTGATCTTCTGTACGAATTAACTCAAAGTATAATTGTGATGGTGATGGAATTGTTAATTTTACAGTTACACCTTCTTTATCAGCTACTAAGTCTCTTAAGAATTTATAGTGTGCTACAAATGGATGATTTTCTCCACTGATTTTTCCTGATACTTTTGCTGTATCTGGTTTAGTTTCGATACCTTTGAATGGGTAACCTTTTTCACCTTGAACGTGTTCTACACCATTAAGTCCCCAAAAGAAGTCTAGGTGCCAGTATGCACGACGAAACTCTCCATCTGTTACTCCTTTTAGTCCATTTGCTATTTGTTTTTCAACTAATTCTGTAATTACTTTATCTTCTACCTTAGTTAATTCTTCTTGTGATAATTCTCCTTTTGAAAATTTTTCACGAGCTTCTACTAACTCCTTAGGTCTTAAAAATGATCCCACGTGATCTACTCTATATGCTGCTCTTTCTACTACTTTATTTTGACATCCTTGACACATAATATTTTTTTCCTTTTTATTTTCTCTTTTAACTTTACTCTTCTGACTTTATTATTTTGACTTTATTATAAACTTCTAGTTACTTTTCTCTTCAAACTTTTTTTCTTTTCTCTTTTCTAATACATATTTTTTCTCATAAACTAAAACTTTTTTATAAAGACCGTTCTATTCGTCTTCTGGTAGTATCGCTACTACTCTTACCGGAGAGCCCGTTGCTTCTGTCCAGTTTGGATAAGCAATTGAAATTAATGCTCCAGTCGCTGGTACTTGGTCAAGATTTGCTAAAACTTCGATTTGGTAAATATCTTGTTCTAGTAAGTAATACTCTTGAATAAGTCCTTCAGCTGCGGCTGTAACACCTGAATCAGTATCTAGTGTTTCATGGCCTACAGCTTTAACTTTTCTTTCTTTAATTAAAAATTCTAGTGCATCTCTCCCCCATCCTGGAGTGTGCTGAACTTCATTTTCATCTAGATTTCTAATTTCATCATAACTTGGCCAACGCTTAGACCAATCACTTCTGAATGCTACGAATGATTCTGGTAATATTTCTCCATGTTCAGCTTCAAAATCAAGAATATCTTGTTTAGAAATTACATAGTCATTATTCTCCGCTACTTCTTTACTCTTATCAATTACGTATAAAGGTAATAGTAAATCTTTAAGTTCAATTTCATCTAACCAACGTCCACCTTCAACGAAGTGAATTGGCGCATCGATGTGTGTTCCATATTGTCCAACAACTGAGAATTTTTGAACATAGAATCCATCTTTTAAAGTAAAGACATTTTCTTTTTCTAACGCAGGTAACGCTGGAAACTTAGGTGACTTTTCATCAATTTTGTGGCTTAAGTTAACCCATTTTTTGTTTTTTAAAGTTTTATAGATATTTAGTAATTCTGACATGTTTCTTTCCTCCGAAATGTTTATATTATTTCTTTAAGTTAAGAATTCTTGTGATTATTTTGAGAAATAAAAAAAGTCCTCACAGAAGCTTTTGCTTCTGCAAGGACGTCTAATAATTTACGTGTTACCACCTTACTTTATGATATTCTCACAAATATCAACTCAAAAAGTACGCACCAAAATACAATGGTGTTATACCCTGAAGCTATAACGGGCTCACCCGTAAAGGTCTAATTATTCGACCATTAACACTCAAAGACCATTTTCAAAGTTTCTAATACGATCTCTTTTCACCAACCGAGACTCTCTTTACCATCTTTCACTTTTACTTATCTTATCAACGTGTGAATCATTAACTTGTGATTAAGTATAACAAGTTATTTTTTATCTGTCAATAGTTTTTTTGAAAAATTTTACATGTTTTCTTTCTGTAGAACTTTTATATACTCCATATTATTTGAATGAAAGTTACTTAAATCAGCGGATTGTAAAGTCTAAAGTCACCCTTTTCATCAATTAAAAATTTTCATGTTTGCTACAAATACATATTATTTACAGAAAATATTAATTAATAACTTTATAAAATTTATTTTTACCTGTACTTTATTAAATATATAAAAAAGTGAGAATTTCTAATTATTTCTTAGAAACTCTCATCTCTTTCCTTTAATTTTCAATAAAATTTTATATTCTAATCTTTGTTTTAACCAACTTCCAAAGAACAGCTGGTACTAATAATATTGTTAGCGCTAGAGCAACGATTTGATTAATGCCGAATATGTCTACTAATACTAATAATGTGGATGCGAATACTCCCATTAATAATATTAAATATCCTACTAATGAAACTCTTTCTATTATGAAAAATTCACCTTCTTTTTCTACATTATGCTTTTTATAAACCTTACTTGCTAACAGCATAATTATTGTTAAAATAACTAGGTAAATAATAATATTCTTCCAAGGAGTGTAGCCGAAATAATAAAATATTGGCATCCTTGGTATATTATCAAGAAACGGCTCATTTGAAAAATAATCTACAACGAACAATTTCCCTATAACAACCCATACTCCCAATGGATAATATATCAGTGTAAGAGCAGGAATATACATTACGCCTATACTCAATATATTTCCACAAAAACTCGATAAGATAGCTCCTAGTAATACTAAACCTATTCCCAGTATATATATTTTATTATTTATTTCAAGTACCGCTGGCACGTTATAGATTTCTCCTAACAAACTATTACTTATAACCGCTATATTAGCTAGTCCTGTTAAAATATAAGTAACTATTAAAATTAAGAACGATAGAATTACTTTTGCAAAATATACTTTCTCTTTTTCGTAAGGTAAGCTCGCTACAAATTTACCAAAATTAGTATGGTATTCATCTCCAAAGATTAACAACGGGATTAAAGTTATCAAAATATAATAACCAATATTAGTTCCCTCGTTAAACAGAGTTTCTTTTAACTTAACCTTACTAGCTTCTAGATTTTCTTTTAAGAAAGTTAATGTTTTTGTATTACTAATATCTAGCGCTGGAGGGTATAATTTATCCAGTTCTTCTTGTTTATCAAAATACTCCTTGCTTCCCGGCTGCATTCGTGACCATTCTTTATACTTAGGAACGTTATTCAATTCTTCTTCAGTTAAGTACTGTTTGTATTTTTCACTTCCTCCACCTGTAAGTACATTTAGATCCTCATTATTAGTATAAAATGTCCATAATGCTGTACTAGGAAAATTATGTAAATATGCTCCAACCGCATAAGAATGTTTCATCTCATCTAATTTTTCTTTTGATAATTTTTCTTTATAATTTTTCTGATATTCTTCTTTCAACTTATACAGTTCGTGTGTTTTTTGATTTAATTCATCATTAGATGCACCTTTTCTTATTTCCAATTCCTTTGCTATTCCTGTTGTTAATTGAAAATCATAAGCTGCAACTCCATTTTTCAATTCATTTAGTTGTTTATTAGTAGTTGTAGCAGCAAATGTTGAGAAGGCAATTAATAGTATAACTAACATAATTGAATATTGTTTCAAATATATACGAATAATTTTTAAAATATCTTTACACATTTTCATCTTCCCCCTTACTATTTAATAAAAAGATATCCTCTAATGCAATAGGGAGTTTATCATATTGAAGAAGATCTTTATCTTGAATAATATCATGAGTAGCATCATAACTTCCCTTCATAATAACCACATAGACTCTTCCAATATTACTAATAATTCTTACATCAGGATTGTTACGTAACTCCGCTGGTATTTTATCTTGGTACACTAATTGATATTTACTATACTCATCCTTATTAATTTCTTCACTAACTCCAACTCCATCATCTAAATAGACAACCTTATCACTTATGTTTTCCAAAGAATTTAATTGATGACTACTAATTAATAACCCAATTCCATCACTTTGAGCATCCAAAATATAATCAACTATCTTTTTAGTATTTATTACATCTATCCCATCTAGTGGTTCATCTAAGAGGATAAACTTAGTTCGGCATGAAATCCCCAAAATCAAACTAAAAATAGCTAGTTGTCCTTTTGATAATTCAGATAATCTGCTGGTTTGTGATAATTTAATTTTTTCTAATTCTGTTTTAAAATATTGTTCATCAAAATTTTCATAAGCTAACTTATAAAACTCACAAACCTTTTTAATTTTAGAATTTTTAAAATAATCGAATCTATCCGGTATATAAATCAGTTGTTTTCTTATATTTTTATTATCTATTCCTTCAATTCCTATTTCACCAGAATCTTTACTATATATTCCTGATAGTATCTTTAATAATGTTGTTTTCCCACTTCCATTTCTACCAACAAGTGCTACAATTTCTCCTGTAGTTACAGAAAAACTAACATTATTTAATACTATCTTTTTGGAAAATTTTTTATTAATTTTTTCTATCGTAAGCTTCATAGTTTTCCTCCTTTATCTTTTCTAAAATGACTTCACATAACTTCTCCATCGATAATCCTAAAAATTTCCATTCCATGATTAATTCTTTTAACTTTCCATCAATCTTCTTCTCATTATCCATAATTAATCACCCTTTCGAAATTCTAACTTAATTTTTTCTAATAAATCTTCTTCCGAGATTCCTCTTATTTTTACTTCCCTAACTAAATCCTCAATTATCGAATCTATTAGTTCATAATTTGGAACAATATTATCAAAATTATTTGTAATAAAAGTACCTCTCCCTACTATTGTTGTAATTATCTTTTCACTTTCTAACTGCTGAAATGCTTTTTGAATTGTACTAACATTAACACTAAGCATTTTCGAAAATTCTCTTACCGATGGTAATTTATCTCCCTCCTGTAATAGATTTTTGCTTATCATAGACTTGATTTGATCTACTATTTGTTTATAAATCGGTTTCTCTGATAATGAATCAATTTGAAACATAGTGACCTCCTTCCTAAGTGTACCATACATCGCCATACACCTTCTACTTAAAGTGTACCATACATCACCACACAATGCAATAAAAAAATAAGATATAATAATAAATTTCAAAGAAACAATTATTATATCTTATATTTACTTAGATCTTTTATTTAGTAAAGGTTTTAGTACGACTCTAAAAATCGAATCAGCTATTATTATACCAACTGCTAACCCTATTGCACCATAAAAACTATTTAAGAAAATTTTACCAGAATTACCATAATCATCTAACAACAATGTTCGGAACGCATCATAAATAGTTACCCCAGGCACCACAGGTACAAGTCCTGGAACGAAATATACAGTTACAGGATTTTTAAATTTAATCGCACAAATTTGCCCTATATTAGCCAATAATAACGAACATACTAAACTTGACATGAATACACTATGTCCATGGCTCCACATCTCCCAGTATCCGCACCATCCTATCGCACCAATTATTCCACCAGTCACCAAAGTTTTTCTTGGGACATCACAAATAATTCCGAAAGATATTGAAGATATGAAGCTAAATACAAAATGATATAGCAGCAACAAGGCATGACTCATTACAGCAAGCATTATACCACACCCCCCATTAGCCTAACTATGAAATATACGGTCACTATTCCTGCACCTAACGCAAATGCCACACAGAAACTTTCAATAAATCGAATAGATCCAGAAATAAATCGTTTAGCAATAATGTCTCCCATAGAATTAGTTATCGTAATACCTGGTACAAGAGGCACTACTGCACCTATCATAGCAAGTCTTAGTGAATGTCCATTTAATAATACAAAACCAATATAGCCCGCTATACCTCCGACAAAAGTACTAATATACTCAGAGATAAAAGGTGCTTTTAAATAATCTATAACTTTAATATAAACATAAAATGCTACTGCTCCAGCTATTCCTCCTGGTATAACATCCCAAAAGTTACCATCAAAGATTAATACGATACTACCACTAAGAACCCCTGAACAAAGAACTTTAAACCAATCTTTTATAGGACTCTTTTCTTCTTGAACTCTTTTAAGTGCTTTGTACATATCTGGTAAACTTATTTTTCCTGATGTAAATGCCCTCGATAGTGCATTAACTTCCGAAATTTTTGTTAGATTGTAGTTTCTATCACCTACCCTTCGAAAATCAGTCCCAAAACCTTCAATCCTAACAAAAATACCAGTTAAAGTCACATGTGTATAATATTCATCAGTACGCTCATCACCAACACCATGTTTAATGATTCTCTCAAGCGTATCTTCTGTTCTATATACCTCAGCTCCATTTTCCATTAATATTTTTCCTGCAAGTAACGCTGTTTTCATCAATAACTTCTCATACATTACTCTTCTCCATTTAAGATTAGATATGAAAACCAAATTAAATAAAAACCATATATAATTACATATTTTTAAATAAATTAAAATTCATTACATATCTAATCATCTTACCTTCCATAAATAAATTTTAAAATCATTATATCATAAAACCATGTATAAAAACATAGTTTTTCAATTATACAAATTAAATAATCATAGGCTGTTAGTTCCAAAAGTAAGGGAGTGACTCAAAAATCTTGATTTCAGAGAAACAAGATTTTGTTGAATCACCCCTTCAAAATTTATTAGATTCTAAAAATCTTAACACTAACTCGCAGTCTTGACTATGAGTTAATCATTAAATTTCACAGATTCAAAGGTTAAAGAGTAATTTTATAATTATTATTTTTATATGCGTTCACACTATAACTTTGTTAATACTGTACTTATATCCTTATTACTAATAGTGATATAATTATAATTCTATAAATTCATCACATAACTCCTCTATATCATCTTTGATATGTGAAGTTAAAATAATCAATCTATTATCGTTAATATAGTTTTTTAAATATTCTTTAGTTTTAGTATGACTTTTTTCATCTAATCCATTGAAACATTCATCTAGTATTAATATATCAGGATTTGTCATGAATGCCTGAATAATCAATACTTTTTGTTTTGTACCTAACGAAAGATCCTTGTATTTCTTGTCCTTATGCTCGAATAAATCATAAAATTCAATCCAAAAATCAAGATTAATATCTTTATTATCGCTTAACATCTTAATAGTATTTAAATTATCGTATAAAGTATAATTTTCTATGAAATCTGGTTTTTCTATTACAATTCCTGCATTTTTTATAAAATTAAATTTATTACGAAGTTTTACAGTATCTTGATAAACAGAACCCTTAGTTAAAACACTATATCCGCATAATATCTTTAAAAGAAGTGTTTTCCCTTTCCCATTTTTTCCTGTTACTCCATAAATTTTTCCATTTTCAAATTTTATCGAATAATTTTCAAATATATACTTACCATTAAATCTTTTATAACCATTTTTTATTTCTAACATATTAATCCCTCCTAAAGATCTTTCGTACTATACATTTTAAAAATACTAAAAAATATCACTAATATCATAATTAAATAATAATAAACAAATGAAATATTATTTAAAAATACAATGTAAATAACTATTGTTAAATAACAAAAACCCATTACAATAACCTTATTAAAATTAAATACTGTATTAATCAATAATATCATAAAAAATAAAAAGTATATTTTAACTATTTCTAAATTACCTACTAACAAACTTCTAAGACATATTTCTTTAAATTTATAAATATATATTATATTAAAAATAAATATATACCCAAAGTAAGAAAATAAAAGATTCTTAAATAAATATAGTATCACTTTAAAATAATATTGAATTATGTTTCTACTATGAAATTTTATTATTACTTTAAAATTATTTAAACTAACAGAAAAGACATTAATAAAATTCCACAACATTAACGTATATAGGCTAATCAAAAAAATTAGTTGTGTAATGTTAAGTTGGTGTTCCAAAATATATACATTATTAATATAATTTTTTATAAGTATATCGTAAGATAAATCATGATATTTTTTTATTTCCAATATAAAAAGTAAAATTACCAGTATAACATTCATCTGAAATTTTGATAATAATTTTTTCATACTTAAAACTCTTTTCTTTTAAATAGTTTAAATATAAAATAAATAAAAATAAGATAAATATAAGTTCTAATTATTTCATAAAAATAAGCTTGTGAATTAATACACCAAGAAATAGAAATATCAAGTTGATAGTATTGTCCTATATATGTAATTATAAATCTATTTCCTATATATAAAATCAAATAGAAAAATATAAAAACTCTTATGTAATTATAATTATAATCAAGTATCTCAGTTAAAATTAAACTAGTTAAGAAAATAACCAGTATGTGACTTATCCAATACAAAAATAAAAACCAAAATGTAGAATTATTAAAGTAATTTAAAACACTATCTTTAGCAAAAAGAAACTCAAAGTTAGCACCCGGACGTGTTTTTAATCCTCTTAATAAATAGCTAATTAATACGTAATAAAAGAATATTACATTAAAAATAATCAACGGTATTGTTGAAACTTTTAATTTTAATATAAATAGATATTTTTTTATTTTATCACTTTTCCCAATTATATATTTAATTATTTTTCTACGGAATTTATTATAATAATATAAACTAGGAAGTAAGGTCATAGGAAGTACTATTAGTTCATAACTATATAACTCACCAAATAAGATACGAACATCATAATAAGAAAGTACATATTTATTACGTGCCAGTCGTCCATCAATAGTAAGATCTTGTGCATTAATATCATACGTGAAGAAATCATACCAAACTTTAACATCAATAAGTGCAAAATACAAAACAAAAAAAAGTAAAATAAAAAGTAAATAATATTTTTTCGGAATTTTAAACATAACAAAAAGATCCCCCTTTTAAAAGAATAGAAGGAGAACAAGAATTACAATATATGTATTTTAAAAGTTATATTTATAATAATTAATAATGATCTGGTGACCAATTTCCATACAAATTATCACTATCTTTATTTGCTAAATGCATTTGCAAAGCATATTTACCACCTGAATTACAATCAAAAGTATAATAGTTATTCTGAGTTCCTGTTTCTGTATAATTCCATTCACTCTTTCCATTACCATAAGTATCTATTAATTGATGAATTACTGTAGTTCCACGAGCAGATGCACCAAGATTAATGACATACCAACCATTCCACACAGTTTTTTGAACATATCCTGTTTTTTGATTACCATATCTATATACCCAAAAATCACTAAAATATCCAAAATATCTTGCTTCAGCAACTGGATATACAGTAGACAAAAACATACCCAAAAGACAAGTGACTGCCAATATTTTCTTAATAATTAATTTCATTTTGAAGTTCTCCTAATATAACTGAAAAAATAAAAAATATACATATATCTAAAAGACTTCTTTGTTCTCCCAACTCAAGTGTATCAAAAAATAAAATAACTGTCAAATAAAAACAGAATTAGATGTAGAATAATGATAAATTGTTAATTCTCAAAGTAAATTCCAGTTCAAATAAAAAACTGGAATTTAACCTAAAACTAATTTTGCTACGTTTTATTTAGTTACTTTTGCATATTTTGCACGTAATGATACTCCTATAAGGTTTCTTATAATTCCATTGTCACTTCGCAGTTGGAACTAAAAATTTCTTTCGTCTCTCCGTTCCTTAGAAATTTAGTTCCTTTTGCGTATTTTGCACGTAATGATTTCGACGTGCCTTTGGCACTAGAAATCTCATTATAATTTACTATATTACAATTGGCAACTTCGCAGTAGACGTACTCCAATCAGCTACAGCTGTCGCTTTGCTTCTTGGTACGTCCTTGCGTACTTTGTACCTAACGTTTTATGCAATTCGAAGAATTGCTAAAACGAAAGGTACAACGCAAAAAAAGACTACCTTGCCTGGTAATCTTTTAAAGTATAATTAGATTTAATTTTTAAAGGGACAAAAGGGTATCCTAGCGATATGCTAGGATACATTAGAGCTAGACGACGTAGCCTTTTCCTACGCATTTCAAGCACTCTTTTGCCAAAAAAATTAGTTTAAATTCTTGTTGTATGTGTTGTTTAGTTGTGTGTGTATGTAGTATGTTATTGTTGTATGAAAAATTTTTATTAAACTAATTCTATAATAGCTGTTTCTGCACCATCACCTTTACGTGGTCCAACACGTAGAATACGAGTGTATCCACCGTTACGGTCAGCATATTTAGGTGCTACTTCTTCAAATAATTTTTTAAGAGCTAATTGACTCTTACCTTCTTCAGTTGCTACTGCAACAGGTTGGATAAATTTAGCTGCATTACGTCTTGCTGCTAGATCACCTTTTTTACCTAATGTAATCATTTTTTCTGCTAATGAACGAACTTCTTTCGCTCTTGTAACAGTTGTTTCAATTCTACCGTGTACTAGTAGAGCAGTTACTAAGTTTCTTAACATCGCTTTACGGTGAGCTGATGTACGTCCTAATTTTCTGTAACCCATTAGTGTGCCTCCTTGTTAGTATTATTCTTCTTTGAATCCTAGTTCTAACTCTTGAAGTTTAATTTTAACTTCTTCTAGAGATTTACGACCTAAGTTTCTTACTTTAATCATTTCTTGTTCTGTTTTGTTAGCTAATTCTTGTACTGTGTTAATTCCTGCACGTTTTAAGCAGTTGTAACTACGTACTGATAAGTCTAATTCTTCAATTGTCATTTCTAACATTTGAACTTTGTTATCTTCTTCTTTAGCTACCAATATTTCAGCAGCTTTTGCTTCTTCAGACATTTCCATAAATAATTCTAAGTGTGAAATTAGAATTTTTGATGCTAATGCTAAAGCGTCGTTAGCTGTAATTGAACCATTTGTAGTAACGTCTAAGATAAGTTTATCAAAGTCAGTACTTTGACCTACCCTAGTTTTTTCTACAGTATAGTTAACTTTTGATACTGGTGTGTAAATTGAATCGATTGGAATAACTCCGATTGGTAAGTCACGTTTTTTGTTTCCATCAGCTGGTACAAATCCACGTCCTTTTCCAACGTAAATAATCATTTCAAATTGTCCACCTTCAGATACTGTTGCAATGTGTTGATCAGTATTTACTACTTCGATATCAGAATCGATAGCGATGTCTGCTGCTGTAACAACTGCAGGACCTTTAACACTGATTGAAACTTGTTTTTCTTCTTCAGAATGAACTACAAACGCGATGTTTTTAACGTTCATAATGATTTCAGTAACATCTTCTACAACACCTTTAATTGCTTGGAATTCGTGTTGAACTCCTTCAATATCGATGCTTCTTGCTGCTGCTCCTGGTAATGATGAGATTAACATTCTTCTCAATGAATTACCTAATGTAGTTCCATAACCACGTTCAAGTGGTTCAACTACAAAGCGACCAAATCTTTTATCCGATGATTCTTCAATGATTTGAATTTTTGGTTTTTCTATTGCTAACATTATGTTAAACCTCCTAAATTTTGTCTATGTTATTATTATACACGACGACGTTTAGGTGGGCGACATCCATTGTGAGGAACTGGAGTTACGTCTTTGATTGATGTAACTTCTAATCCAGCAGATTGTAATGCACGAATAGCTGCTTCACGTCCTGCACCTGGACCTTTAACTGTTACATCTACATATTTCATTCCGTGTTCCATAGCTTGTTTAGCTGCTGCTTCACTTGCCATTTGTGCTGCGAATGGAGTAGATTTTCTAGAACCTTTGAATCCTAGTGCTCCTGCACTTGACCATGATACTGCATTACCATGTTCATCTGTAATTGTTACGATTGAGTTGTTGAATGTAGAACGAATGTGTGCAACACCATTTTGTATATTTTTTTTCACACGACGTTTACGTGATTGTTGTTTACGAGCCATAGTTGTGTTTCTCCTCCTATCCTAATTATTTTTTCTTGTTCGCAACTGTTTTCTTAGGACCTTTACGAGTACGAGAGTTGTTCTTAGTGTTTTGCCCTCTTACTGGAAGTCCACGACGGTGACGAATTCCTCTGTAACATCCGATTTCCATTAGACGTTTAATGTTTAATGAAACTTCACGACGTAAGTCACCTTCTGTTTTGTAGTTATCTACGATTTCACGAATTTTATCTAATTGATCTTCTGATAAGTCTTTAACTCTCACATCTTCAGAAACTCCAGCTTCTTTTAAGATTTTTTGAGAAGTTTTTAAACCTATACCATATACATAAGTTAGAGATATAACAACGCGTTTTTCACGTGGAATATCTACTCCTGCTATACGTGCCATTAAGTTTGCACCTCCTAATTAATTATCCTTGTTTTTGTTTATGTTTTGCGTTTTCGCAAATCACTAATACTTTACCACCACGACGAATTACTTTACATTTGTCACAGATTTTTTTTACTGATGGTCTTACTTTCATCGTTATTTCCTCCTTGAGTTTATAACTTACTTGAATCTATAAGTTATTCTACCTTTTGTCAGGTCATACGGACTCATTTCTACTGTAACTTTATCACCTGGTAAAATTCTTATATAATTCATTCTGATTTTTCCAGAAACATGAGCTAAAATAATATGACCATTTTCTAATTCTACTTTAAACATTGCATTCGGCAAGTTTTCTACTACTAAACCTTCTACTTCAATGACATCTTTTGCCATACTTTTCCTCCCTGACTATTTCAGTTTGTCTAATATATTTTGTACGTCTTGGAAAACTACTTTGATGTCTTGGTCACCATTAACATTTTCAACTACACCTTCTTTTTGACTGTAGAAGTCTAAAAGAGGTTTTGTTTGTTTGATGTTAACTTCTAAGCGATTACCAACTGTTTCTTCGTTGTCATCACTTCTTTGGTATAATTCACCACCATCATTATCACAAACACCTTCAACTTTTGTAGGGTTGAAAATCAAATGATAAGTGTTTCCACATTGTTTACAGATTCTTCTACCTGTTAAACGAGGTAACAGGATAGCTGGATCTACATCGATATTTAGTACTTTATCGATTTTTCTATTAGTTTTTGCTAAAATTTGATCAAGGGCTTCAGCTTGTTCTACTGTTCTTGGAAAACCGTCAAGTAAAAAGCCTTCTTTTGCATCTTCTTGATTCAATCTTTCTTCAACTAATCCTATAGTTACACTGTCAGGAACAAGTTGTCCTTTATCAATATAACTTTTTGCTTCTTTTCCAAGCGGAGTCTCATTTTTAATAGCAGCTCTGAACATATCTCCAGTAGAAATATGCGGAATTGGATAATTCGCTTTAATTTGCTCTGCTTGAGTACCTTTACCCGCTCCTGGTAATCCCATTAAAATAATATTCATCATAATCTATTTACCGCCTTTTCGTCCTGTAATAAAACTTCTATAGTTCTTCTCTGTTAATTGAGTATTAAGTTGTTTAACTGTCTCTAGCGCTACACTGACAACAATTATTAAACTTGTACCACCAATTTGAACAGATGCTGGTAATTTAGCAATGCTTGTGAATATTGTTGGAAGAACCGAAACAGCTGCTAGGAATATTGAACCTACAAACGTTAGTCTGTATAAAATACCTGTAATGTATTGTTCAGTTTTTTTACCTGGTCTAACCCCTGGAACAAAACTTCCTTGTTTTCTTAAATTATCAGCCATTTTTTCTGGGTTAACTTGAACCATTACATAGAAGTAACAGAACGCAATAATTAATACTACGTATAATGTTAATCCTAGAACATGACTGAAATCGAAATATGATACAATTCTTTGTAACTTTTCGTTATTAGGTGCGAATATCGCAATAGTTCTAGGTAATTGTAAGAATGCGATAGCGAAGATTACTGGGATAACCCCGGCACTGTTCACTTTAAGAGGCAAGAAAGTTGATCTTGCTCCTAACATTCTACGACCTGCTCTCGCTTGAGAGTATTGAATAGGAATTTTACGAATTGCTTCTTGCATGTAAACAACAGCAGCAACAATTCCTATAACAATGATTGCTACAATAACAATTTTTAAAATTGCTAATGTAAGGTTTTCAGCATCTTTAATTTGAGATTCATAAACTTGAATGAATTCCATTGGTAAACGAGCGATAATACCCGCTAAGATAATGATAGAAACACCATTACCAACACCATATTGAGATATCTGATCCCCTAGCCATAATAATAACGCTGTACCAGCTGTTAATACTAAAGCTACTGTAATGAATCCTATAACAGATGTATCTTTAATTAATCCTTGATACGCGTTATTAAATCCATAAGACATAATAAGCGATTGGATAAATGCTAAGACAATTGCTAAGACTCTTGTTAATTTTTGTGTTTTCTTTTGACCTACTTCACCTTGTTTTGACCACTCAGTTAATGTAGGAATAACATCCATTTGCATAAGTTGAATTACGATAGATGCTGTAATGTATGGCATAATACCCATAGCAAATACAGAAAACTGTTGTAAAGCCCCTCCTGCAAATGTATTAAATATTCCAAATAGTCCAGATGCATCTTGACTTTTAAGAACATCTGCATCTACTCCAGGTATCGGTAAGTAAGAACCGATACGGAATAGGAATATACCAAATAAGGTAAATAAAATTTTATTACGAGTTTCTTTAACTTTAAATAAATTTAGTGATGCACTAAACATATATTATAGCACCTCGCAAACTCCTCCAGCTGCTTCGATAGCTTCTTTTGCTGAAGATGAGAATTTGTGAGCTTGTACAGTTAATTTTTTCTCTAATTTACCGTTAGCTAATACTTTAACACCTGAAAGTTCTTTTTTAATAACTTTAGTTTCTAATAATAGAGCAGGTGATACTACAGTACCATCTTCAAATTTATTTAAGTCGTCAAGATTTACAACTGCAAATTCTTTTCTGTTTACATTGTTAAATCCACGTTTTGGAATACGTCTGAATAATGGGTTTTGTCCACCTTCAAATCCTGGGCGAACTCCACCACCACTACGTGCTTTTTGTCCTTTTTGACCACGTCCTGAAGTTTTACCATTTCCTGATCCAATCCCACGACCTACTCTGTTACGCTCTTTACGAGAACCTTCAACTGGTTGTAATTCATGTAATTTCATTTAGACTAGCACCTCCTTGTATTAATAATTCTTATTTTTCTTCTACTGTTACTAAGTGTGAAACTTTGTTGATCATTCCGCGAATCGCAGCGTTATCTTTGTGTTCAACTGTTTGGTGCATTTTTTTAAGACCAAGAGCTTCAACAACTTTTCTTTGATTCTTTGGACGACCAATAGTACTACGAGTTAGGGTTACTTTTAATGTCATGTTCTTTTCCCTCCTCTTATCCTAATAATTCTTCCACAGATTTACCACGTAAAGCTGCTACGTGTTCTACTGTTTGTAATCTTGTTAATCCTTCGATTGTAGCACGAACCATGTTTACAGGTGTGTTTGAACCTAGAGATTTTGATAAGATATTTGAAATACCTGATAATTCTAATACGGCACGAACTGGTCCACCAGCGATAACCCCTGTACCAGGTGCAGCTGGTTTGATTAATACTGAACCTGCTCCAAATTGTCCGATGATTTCGTGAGGTATTGTTCCATTAACTACTGGTACAGTAATTAAGTTATGTTTAGCAGCTTCAACTGCTTTTCTGATTGCATCTGGTACTTCTTGAGCTTTACCTGTACCAAATCCTACGCGACCATTTTTGTCACCAACTACTACTAAAGCAGAGAAACGGAAACGACGTCCACCTTTAACAACTTTAGCTACACGGCGAATGGCAACTACGCGTTCTTCAAATTCTTTTTTGATTTCTTCTTGACGCATCTACTTATTTCCCTCCTTATTAGAATACAAGTCCGTTTTCACGTGCTGCTTCAGCTAATGCTTTAACACGTCCGTGATATAGGTATCCTCCACGGTCGAAAACAACTTTTTCAATTCCTTTAGTTTTAGCTACTTCTGCGATTAATTTTCCAACTTCTTTAGCTGCTTCTACACTTGATTTAGAAACGTTCTCAAGTTTTAATGAAGAAGCTTGTGCTAATGTAACACCTTTAGTGTCATCAATAATTTGTGCGTAAATGTTTGTGTTTGAACGGTATACGTTTAAACGTGGAACTTCTGTAGTTCCTTGAACTTTAACACGTACTCTTGCGTGTCTTTTTTTACGAACTTTATTTTTATCAAGTTTCGTAATCATATTTGAAACACTCCTTTCTGTTATCTATTATTTACCAGTTTTTCCTTCTTTACGGCGAACATATTCACCAACGTAGCGAATACCTTTACCTTTATAAGGTTCTGGAGGACGTACTGCACGAACTTTAGCTGCGTATTGTCCTACTACTTCTTTGTTAATACCTTCGATACTAACTTTAGTGTTTCCTTCAACACCTAATGTAATTCCTTCGATTTCTTCGAATTCAACTGGGTGAGAGTATCCAACACTTAGTACTAATTTTTTACCTTGCATTTGAGCACGGTATCCAACCCCGATTAATTCAAGTTCTTTTTTGAATCCAGCAGATACACCTTCAACCATGTTTGCTAAGATAGCACGAGTTGTTCCGTGTACTGTACGGTGACGTTTAGAGTCAGATGGACGTACTACTGTGATTTCACTTCCTTCAATGTTGAAAGTCATGTCTTTATCAAATTGTTGTTTTAATTCACCTTTAGGTCCTTTAACTGTTGCGAAGTTATCAACGATGTTAACTTCAACCCCTGCAGGTACTGTAATAACTTTATTACCTATACGTGACATTTAATTGGCACCTCCTTATAATATTACCAGATGTAAGCTAATACTTCTCCACCTGTGTTATTTTTACGAGCAACTTTATCAGTTACAACTCCAGTTGAAGTTGATACGATTGCTATTCCTAGTCCGTTTAATACTCTTGGCAGTTCATCTGCTTTAGCGTATACACGTAAACCAGGTTTTGAAATTCTTTTAATACCTTTAATTACTCTTTCACCTTTTGAGTATTTAAGAGTAAGTTTAAGTTTTCCTTGTTTGTTATCTTCGATGTATTCTACATCTTTAATGAAACCTTCTTGTTTTAAGATTTCTGCAATTTGCTTTTTAATATTTGACGCAGGTAATTCTAATGTTTCGTGTTTAACCATGTTAGCGTTACGAATACGTGTTAGCATATCTGCGATAGGATCTGTCATTGTCATTAGGATAAATCCTCCTTTCTTCTACTAATATATTACCAACTTGCTTTTTTAACTCCAGGAATTTGTCCTTTGTAAGCTAATTCACGGAATTTAATACGGCTGATTCCAAATTTTCCAATGTATCCGTGAGGACGTCCAGTTATGCTACAACGATTGTGTAAACGAGCTGGAGCTGAGTTTTTTGGAAGTTTGCTAAGTCCGATGTAATCACCTTTAGCTTTTAATTCCGCTCTTTTAGCTGCATACTTGTCAACTAATTTTTGGCGTTTTAATTCACGCTCTACCATTGCTTTTTTAGCCATGTGTCTTTTACCTCACCTTTCTTATTTTGCGAATGGCATTCCACATTGTGTTAATAACTCACGAGCTTCTTCATCTGTGTTAGCTGTTGTTACTATAACGATGTCCATACCACGTACTTTACTTACTTTATCGTAATCAATTTCAGGGAAAATTAATTGTTCTTTAACACCTAGTGTGTAGTTACCACGACCATCGAATGCTTTTTTAGAAACACCGTGGAAGTCACGTACACGTGGAAGTGCTACAGTTACTAATTTGTCGAAGAATTCATACATTCTTTCTCCACGTAAAGTAACTTTAGCCCCGATAGGCATACCTTCACGAAGTCTGTAAGTAGCGATTGATTTTTTAGCTCTTGTTACTAATGGTTTTTGACCAGAAATTAAAGCTAATTCTGCTACTGCGTTGTCTAGGGCTTTAGAGTTTTGCACTGCATCACCTACACCCATGTTAATTACGATTTTTTCAATTTTTGGTACTTGCATTACACTGCTGTACTCAAATTTTGTCATTAATTCTTTTGTTATCTCAGATTTAAATTTATCTTCTAAACGAGCCATCTAAAATAGTGCCTCCTTTCTTCAACTATTATTATATTTCTTTTCCTGATTTTACTGCGATACGTACTTTCTTACCATCTTTTGTTTCGAAACGTACTCTTGTCGCTTTACCAGTTTCAGGATCTTGTAACATTACGTTTGATACGTGAATTGCTGCTTCTTTTTCAACGATTCCACCTTGAGGTGCATCTTGAGAATTCTTAACGTGTTTTTTAATGATGTTAACACCTTCTACAACAACACGATCTTTTTTAGGTTGAGCTTCGATTACTGTACCAACTTTACCTTTGTCTTTACCAGTAATTACTACAACTTTATCACCTTTTTTAATGAACATTTCTTGTTAACCTCCTTCTTTACTGTACTTTTTATATTATAATACTTCTGGAGCTAGTGATACGATTTTCATGTAGTTACCGTCTCTTAATTCACGAGCAACTGGTCCGAAAATACGTGTACCACGTGGGCTCTTATCATCACGGATAATTACACAAGCATTTTCATCAAATTTAATATATGAACCGTCGTTACGACGAGCTCCTGTTTTTGTACGAACGATTACGGCTTTAACTACTTCACCTTTTTTAACAACTCCACCTGGTGTTGCTTTTTTAACAGAACATACAATTACGTCACCAATGTTAGCAACTTTACGTCCTGAACCACCTAGAACTTTGATTGTTAAAACTTCTTTTGCTCCTGAGTTATCAGCCACTTTTAAGCGTGTTTCTTGTTGAATCATGCGCTTTTTGCCTCCTTCTTAGGGTTTATCCTAGTTTTATTAGATTATAACTGCTTCTTCTACTACTTCTACTAAACGGAAGTTTTTAGTTGCAGATAATGGACGAGTTTCCATTATTTTAACGATATCATTTAATTTAGCAACATTGTTTTCATCATGTGCTTTGAATTTTTTAGAATATTTTACACGTTTACCGTATAGAGGGTGTTTTTTGTAAGTTTCTACTAAAACTGTGATTGTTTTGTCCATTTTATCAGAAACTACTTTTCCAACGTAAACTTTTCTATCATTTCTCTCAGTCATGTTTGCCTCCTATATTATTTATTCGCTAATTCTCTTTCGCGAATAACAGTTTTCATACGAGCGATTGATTTTCTAACTTGACTAATACGAGCTGTATTTTCTAATTGACCAGTTGCCAATTGGAAGCGTAAGTTGAAAAGCTCTTCTTTTAATTCTTTGATTTTTGTTTCTAACTCTTGTGAAGTTAATTCTCTAATCATTGATTTGAATTCATTTGTTTTCATTATGCTTCACCACCTGTTTCTTCACGTTTTACAAATTTACATTTAACAGGTAACTTGTGAGATGCAAGTCTTAGAGCTTCACGTGCAACTTCTTCACTTACTCCAGCAACTTCGAACATCACTCTACCTGGTTTAACGATTGCAACCCATCCTTCTACTGCACCTTTACCAGATCCCATACGTACTTCTAATGGTTTTTTAGTGTAAGGCATGTGAGGGAAGATTTTAATCCAAACTTTACCACCACGTTTCATATAACGAGTCATCGCTATACGAGCAGCTTCTATTTGACGAGAAGTAACTCTTGCTGCAGTAGTAGCTTGTAATCCAAATTCACCGAAATCTACTACGTTTCCGCCTTTAGATTTACCTTTTGTTGATTGTCTGTGTTGACGACGATATTTAACACGTTTAGGCATTAACATAAATTAGTTACCTCCTTTTTCAGATTTTCTAGTTGGTAATACTTCACCACGGTTAATCCAAACTTTAACTCCAAGTTTACCATATGTAGTATCTGCTTCTTCGTGAGCGTAGTCGATGTCTGCTCTTAATGTGTGTAGTGGCACTGAACCTTCTGAGTAGTGTTCTGCACGAGCGATATCTGCTCCACCAAGACGTCCTGATACTTGAGTTTTAATTCCTTTAGCTCCTGCTCTCATAGCTCTTTGGATAGCTTGTTTTTGAGCACGACGGAATGATACACGAGCTTCTAATTGACGAGCAATGTTTTCAGCTACTAATTTAGCGTCGATATCAACTTTTTTGATTTCAACTACATTAATGTGTACTCTTTTTCCAGTTAATTTGTTTAATTCTAATCTTAATTTATCGATTTCAGAACCACCTTTACCGATAACCATACCTGGTTTACCAGTGTGTACTGAAATGTTTACTTTCTTATCAAATCTTTCAATTTCTACTTTAGAAACTGAAGCGTCTTTTAATTGTTTACTGATGAACTCACGGATTTTGAAATCTTCGTGTAAGTTAGCAGCGAAATCTTTTTCCGCATACCATTTTGAATCCCAATCACGAATAACTCCAACACGTAAGCCTATTGGATGTACTTTTTGACCCACAGTTTGTAGCCTCCTTTAACTAGTTTAGCTTTTATAATTTCTTAATTTTTATTATTTGTTATCACTTAAAACGATAGTGATGTGACTTGTTCTTTTGTTGATTGAACTTGCAGCACCTTTTGCTCTTGGACGGAATCTTTTAAGAGTTGGTCCTTCATTTGCAAATGCTTGTGATACTACTAAGTCTTCTACATTCATTCCATAGTTGTGTTCAGCGTTAGCAGCAGCTGATTTAATTACTTTAGCTACTGGTAAAGAAGCTGATTTAGTTGTGAATTCTAAAATTCCTAATGCTTCGCCCACTTTTTTTCCACGTACTAAGTCTAATACTAGTCTTACTTTACGAGGAGCAATGCGGACTGTCTTAGCCATTGCTTTTGACTCCATGAATGTGCCTCCTTGATTTTACTAATTTCTAAATTATCTTCTTGTTTTTCTGTCGTCTGCTACGTGACCTTTGTAAGTTCTTGTTGGTGCAAATTCACCTAATTTGTGTCCTACCATATCTTCAGTCACATATACAGGTACATGTTTTCTTCCGTCATATACTGCAAAAGTAAGTCCTATGAATGTTGGGAAGATTGTTGAACGACGAGACCAAGTTTTAATTACTTGTTTCTTTTCTTGTTCGTTCATTTTTTCAACTTTTGCTAATAAGTGGTGATCAGCGAATGGTCCTTTTTTTAAACTACGAGCCATTGTGTTATCTCCTTTCCGATACTTTGCATACTTAAGGTTTTGGTAAAGAGCACTTGCTCCTCACCAACTGACCTTTGTTTAATTTTATTATTTAGTTCTAGCACGTACGATAAATTTGTTTGAACGAGCTTTTTTAGAACGAGTTTTCTTACCAAGAGTAGGTTTACCCCATGGTGACATTGGTGATTTACGTCCGATTGAAGTACGTCCTTCACCACCACCGTGTGGGTGATCGTTCGGGTTCATAACAGATCCACGTACAGTTGGTCTTTTACCTAACCAACGAGTTCTACCGGCTTTACCGATATTTACTAGTCCGTGTTGTTCGTTACCAACTTCACCGATTGTAGCACGGCAAGTTGCTAAGATCATTCTTACTTCTCCTGATTTAAGACGTACTAATACGTATTTACCTTCTTTACCAAGTACTTGAGCACTTGCTCCAGCAGAACGTACTAATTGTCCACCTTTACCAGGTTTAAGTTCGATGTTGTGAATTAATGTCCCTACAGGGATGTTTGCTAGTGGTAATGCATTACCAACTTTAATATCAGCAGTTTCACCAGATACTAAGATTTGTCCTACTTTAAGTTCTTTAGGAGCGATGATGTATCTTTTTTCTCCATCTACGTAGTGTAATAGAGCGATGTTCGCTGAACGGTTTGGATCGTACTCGATTGTAGCAACTTTTGCTGGTACGTTGTCTTTATTTCTCTTGAAGTCAATAATACGGTATTGTTTTTTGTGTCCTCCACCGTGGTGACGAACTGTAATTTTACCTTGGTTATTTCTTCCCGCTTTTTTCGGTAGCGGCGCTAATAATGACTTTTCTGGTTTGTTAGTTGTAATTTCCGCGAAATCTAATGATGTCATGTTACGACGACCGTTAGTTATAGCTTTATATACTTTAATTGCCATTTGTCATTTTTCCTCCTTAATGGTATTTGTTATTCTTAAGCGAATAATCCTTCGATTGTTTGTCCTTCTGCTAACTTAACGATTGCTTTTCTACGTTTGTTAGTGTATCCACCGTATCTTCCAACACGACGGAATTTTGGTTTGTAGTTCATTACGTTTACTTTCTCAACTTTAACTCCGAAGATTTCTTCGATAGCTTGTTTAATTTGAGTTTTGTGAGCGCGTGTGTCTACTAGGAAAGTGTATTTATTTTCTTGCATTAATAAATAACTTTTTTCAGTTAGTACTGGGCGTTTGATAATATCGCGTGCTTCCATTATGCTAATACCTCCCCAACTTTTTCTACTGCATCTTTAGTGAATACAACTTTGTTGCTTCCTAAGATGTCTAATACGTTAAGACCAGTTGTTTCTACGAATTCAACTCCTGGAATATTTCTTCCTGATAAAACAGTATTTTCTTCTAGTTCAGTAACTACGAATAATACTTTTTTCTCTAGGCTAAGGTTTGATAACATTTCTTTAAAGTTTTTAGTTTTAATTGTATCAAATGATAAACTTTCTAATGCAAATACTTCGTTAGCTGCTACTTTAGAAGATAAAGCAGAACGTAATGCTAAACGACGCATTTTACGAGGCATTTTAAAGCTGTAGCTACGTGGTGTAGGTCCGAATACAATTCCACCTCCACGCCATTGTGGTGAACGGATAGATCCTTGACGAGCACGACCTGTTCCTTTTTGACGCCATGGTTTGCGACCACCACCTGAAACTTCAGAACGTCCTTTTGTTTTGTGTGTACCTTGACGAAGTGATGCTCTTTGTAAAGTTACAGCTTGGAATAAAACGTGTTGATTTGGTTCGATTCCGAATACTGCTTCATTAGCTTCAACTGCACCAACTTTAGTACCGTCTTGTTTAAATAAATCTAATTGTGGCATTATCTAATTTCCTCCTTCCGTATATTTTCCGATTATTTACCAGATTTAACTGCTGATTGGATTTTTACGAAGCTTTTCTTAGATCCTGGAATACATCCTTTAACTAGGATTAATCCATTTTCTACATCTACGCTTACGATTTCTAAGTTTTGAGTAGTAACTGTAACTCCACCCATTTGACCTGGTAATGCTTTACCTTTGAATACACGGTTAGGTGCTACAGGTCCCATTGACCCAGGACGACGGTGGTAACGAGAACCGTGAGCCATTGGTCCGCGGCTTTGTCCATGACGCTTGATTGCCCCTTGGAATCCTTTACCTTTACTTACTCCTGTTACGTCAACTAAGTCCCCTGCTGCAAAAATATCAACTTGGACTTCTTGACCTACTTCATAATTAGCAACTTCTGCATCTCTGATTTCGCGTACGAAACGTTTTGGAGCAGTGTTAGCTTTATCTGCGTGACCTTGTTCAGGTTTGTTCGCAACTTTTACTAAACGGTCTTTACGTTCTTTATCGTAAGGACGTTTATCGTCGAATCCTAATTGGATTGCGTTGTATCCTTCAACTTCTTCTGTTTTCTTTTGTAATACGACGTTACCTTTCGCTTCAACTACTGTTACTGGGATTAATTCTCCATTTTCAGCGAAGATTTGAGTCATACCTACTTTTCTTCCTAAGATACCTTTGGTCATCGAAAGTCACCTCCTATAATTATAATTTTAATTCGATGTCAACACCTGATGGTAAGTTTAAGCTGATTAAAGCGTCAACTGTTTTTTGTGTTGGTTCAATAATATCGATTAGGCGTTTGTGTGTACGTTGTTCGAATTGTTCACGGCTATCTTTGTAAATGTGAACTGAACGTAAGATTGTGTATACTGCTTTTTCCGTTGGTAATGGAATTGGTCCAGAAACTTTTGCTCCAGAACGTTTTGCAGTTTCAACAATTTTCTCTGCACTTTGATCTACTAATCTGTGATCATATCCTTTAAGACGAATACGAATTTTTTGTTTTGCCATCATTTCTCCTCCTATACATTTATTCGCCGCTATCTAGTAGCGACTTCTCCACGAAAGTTCTCCAGCACGCCATGCCATGGCAAAGCGGCCGGGCGTGTCAGTAACCTTTCGCTTCAACGCAAGTCTTTTGCAAGACCAACATTTATTATTATACATGGTTAAAGCATATAATGCAAGAGTTTTGACGAAAAAATTTTAAAAAAATTTATGAATATGTTTTCTATTTTTTATTCATTTTTCTCTTACTAAAATAATCTATAATTATATAGAAGAAATTTTTTATTTTCTTCACCAAAAATAAAAAAACTTAGAGTTTTTTGACACTAAGTTTTTCGTTTATTTATTTTATTTTAACGGTAAAATATTGTATTGAATTTCTAAATCAGAAGATAGTAAATGAGATACTTTACAACGAAGTTTAATATTATCTAAAACTCCTTGTCTATCCCCTGTCGCTAGTTGTTCCTCTGTTCTATCCACATGAACGTTAACTACAATTTTTCTATTATCATAGTCAACAACTAATTCAGTTTCAATAACTAAGTCTACTAATTCGTATGCTCTGAAGAAATATCCTTTTGCACACATACTAACACATCCATTGTATGCTGTAGCAAATAGATCCATTGGACCATCTTTACTTTCTTCTATAAACATTTTATATTCTCCACCAAGTGGTGTCGTTGCGTATGAAGTAAAACCTTCTTTAATTTTTAAATTAGACGTATACATAACAGTCTCCCTTTGTATATTTGATTTTAAGATTTCTCTTAATAAGTTTATTATACTCTTCTGAATAATTTTTGTACACTATTTATTCTCGACAATTTCTTTAACTGTTTCAACTAAATCTACATCTTTATATTTATAATCCACTCCTGAGAAGTCCATATATTTTGTAATATCATTTGTTTGTAAGATTAATGTTGCTCCCGATGCTACTGCTCCTAAGGCACCTGGGCGTGAATCCTCTATAGCTATAGAATTACTTATATCCGCACCTAACTTCTCAGCAGCTAACAAATAGATATCTGGAGCAGGTTTTGGATTACTTACTTCCTCTTTTGTTGCAATAACAGAAATATATTTCTCAAAACCTTTTCTTTGTAGCCCAGTTTCTATATGCACTCTCTTCCCATTTGATGCGACTGCCATCTTAATTCCTTTATTATACAGATATTCCATAAGTTCCGCAATACCTGGTAATACAGGTGCATTATGATAATTATCTAGAATACGCTTAGTAATCTCCGCTTCAAACTTATCGTAATCGTCACTAGACATTCCATATCTTTCATTATAGTATCTCTTACTTGTTTCTTCATTCGTTCCCGAAACATTTTTTATATAGTCCATCTTATCTAATTTTTGACCTAATACTTCTTCCGTTAAGTCGCGCATGTTTTCATAGTAAACTTTTTCTGTATCCACTATCGTTCCATCAAAATCAAATATTACCGCCTCTAATTTTTCCACTTTATTTCTCCTTTTTTCTATTTAAACATATATTTACTATTTTATAATGTATTTACTAAAATTCAAAATTATTTGGACGAAATAAAGAGCAACTTTGAAACTGAAACTTCAATTCCCCTAGTTGCTCCTTTTTATATTTTTCGATATTATAGCAAAAGTACTATTATATTATTCAAATCTTACTAATTTTTCAGCTTCAACTCTCACAGATGGTCTTCCATCTTTCTCTTTCTTACCTAGTGCAATTAACATCACAGGCACTAAGTTTTCCTCTAACTCAAATAGTTCGGCAACTTTATCTCTCATAAATCCACCAATAATGTTAGTGTCATATCCTTTAGCGTAAGCTATATTAGTAAATTGCATCGTCCATAATCCACAATCAAAGTAAATACCTTCTCTATTTTTATCAACCGGGATTTTTTCTAATTGAGGAACCATACCTTTTTCAAAACCATCTTTAACTTCTTGAGTCATATAACCTTTTTCTACAGCCTCACCATATATTTCATCAAACTTATTATAGTAGTTTAAATCCCCTAGTACAATAATCATCGCAGCAGAAGTATCATTTTGAATTTTATTGTAGTTAGCACTACCTAACTTCTCTTTCCCTTCCGGAGTATCTACAACAATATATCTCCAAGGTTGCAGGTTACAAGATGAAGGAGCAATATTTGCCTCATCTAACATCTCTATAATTTCTTCACGTTTAATTTTAACATCAGTATCAAAATACTTAACTGATTTTCTTCCTTTTATCACTTCAAAAAACTCTGGATTTTTCTTACCTAATAGTGCATTAAAAAAGTTTCTCACTTATCTTCTCCTTCTATACGTAATTAACTTGATTATTTTACTACACTTGAGAATTATTATCAAATAAAAGAGCTCATTAAAACTTTAGACTTTTATTATACATTCAAATTACTATTAATTACCATTTTAAATCAACAAGTTCCATTATTTCTTTATATGAAGTATCCACTTTATCTTTCATATCCCCATCTAGTTTATCTCGATATTTTCCACCTTCGATAAAATCCTCTAACACCATAATTTTATAGTCATATAATGGAATTCCATTTATATCTCTACCGTTAAGTTTAGAATAAACTAGTGTTGGATGAGCTTTTACAGTTTTAACAGTTGTTTTATCGTTTGTTTTTTCAAATGTAACATCCATCAGTAAACCTCTCTCAGGCCACTTATTCTCCATTCTTTCCATACGTTGATTAGAAACAAAATTACCCATAGAATATATAATAAATTTCTTATCTCCATCTTTTTCCACAGTCTCAGCAGGTTCTATAACATGAGGATGTCCTCCAAATACTACATCAGCACCCCATTCAATCATTTTGTGATAAAGGACTTTCTGTTCTTCTGTAGGTTCCATCTTATACTCTATCCCCATTTGAGGCATTACTACTGTAATATCGGCTTCCTTCTCAGCTCTCTCTATCTCTTCTTTCATCTTCTCCTCATCAAGATCCGATAAATGATTGTTTCTTTCCTGCATTGTAAGATTTGCATCCATTCCATTATAACCATACGCATAGGCTAGTATTGCTATTTTGATTCCATTAACTTCTTTTATAAGAATTTTATCTTCTGAACGATTTTTATCTGCATGAACTCCAACAGTTTCTAAACCTCTTTCTTTAAAGACCTTATCCGTATATTTCAATCCATATAAACCTGTATCTAGTATATGATTATGAGCTAAATCGACAACATCATACCCTACATCTTTCATAGTGTCTGCAATTTGCACAGGAGCATTAAATAACGGATACCCTCCTAACGGAGAACGATCACTAATAGTACCTTCGAAATCACCTATCGCCAGGTCAGCTCCTTCTATCCACGGTTTAACATATTCAAAAAACGGATTAAAATCATAACTTCCATCTCCCTTTTTAGCAGTATAATACAAAGCATCGTGAATAAGAATATCTCCATTAGCTACTACTCGTGCAGTTTTTATACTTGAGTCACTATCTTTCTTTAATATTCCTCCTTCTTTATCAGATGCTGTTAAAAAATAAATACATGAAAAAATAATACCGCTAATACTTAGCAATCCCAGCATATAAACTAATATTTTTCTCAATATCTTATTTCCTCCTTATTAAATATTATATATAGATATAATAACAAGTAGTTAATAATATTTCAATTAACTACTTGTTTTATATAATTATTTTATATCGCAACAATAATGTGCTCCTCTTACACATTATCGAATTTTCCATTATAAAATTTATCATAATTTTCTATTTCCCTAATAATATATCCAAGATCATCTTTGGTTTAGTTACCATAAGAAGATGATCTGACTCCTCTATTTGTGTATAATTCATCCCTATTAACTTAAAGTAAGAAAAAACCGTAAGTTTATTAAATACATTCCTACTTCTTTTTAATAGTTCTAAATTATCTACCCCCGCATACAAAGATAAATAATCATACTCTGTTTGCGAGTTCGGCCTCACCATATATTCACTACCTTCTTTTCTGAGTTTTCTTAGGATTAACTCCACCAAAAACTCGTCTTTCATCTCTTCTACACTAAGTGTCTTTGATAGATATTCTTCTTTACTAGTGAACTTTATCTCTGGTTCAAAATATGTTTTTAACACCGATTCAGGAGGTATAGGTTCTAAGCCCTCAATGATAATTAAATTAACACCATCAAGGTATTCACTAAAAATCTCTAAACCATTAAGTAAAACGACCGTACCATAAGAAGCAGTTATAATATAACCTCCTCTTCTTACTCTTGTCATTTTATTTAAAAGTACCTGCTCAATTTCTTTTTTTGATATAGATTTAAAACTCTCTTCGGTAAATTCAATAAAATCAAAAGTTTGGTCTGGCATATTTTCTAAGACTCTCGCCCAAATATATCTATCCCAACCTAGTGGATTAATAAATAAGATATCTGTCATTATAATCATCCTTTCAAATATCTACACTAGAATCCTAATTCATTACCAAAATCCTCTAATTTATTTACAAGTATCGCCCCCTCTTTAATGTACTCGTTCATTGCATAACTCATCTTATCGCCAAATTTTCCCGGTAGGCAGAATACATCAGAACCTACATCTAAAGCGAAATCCACCGTCCTTTGCGTTCCACTTCTCTTTGCCGCTTCCGTCACTAAAAGAGCACATGACAACCCAGCAACAAGCCTATTTCGTTCTAAAAACTTATATTTCCTTATAGGCGAAGTAGGAAAATACTCAGATATAATAAGATGGTTTCGTTCTAACTCCTTATAGAGCTTATAACTTTGTTCTGGATAAATAATATTGTGCCCATGAGCTATTACACCTATAGTGTATCCTTTACTTTTTAAAGCCCCCTCATGAGCAAGGCTATCAACCCCAATCGCAAGACCACTTACTATCACAAAATTATTCATCACTAAATACGGCACTATACTATCGAGAGCTTCTTTCGAATACGAGGTATTATTTCTACTACCTACTATAGAAATCTTTCTCCTAAACAGTAGCAGATCTTTATTACCTCTATAAAAGATAACATACGGATAATCATAAACCCTAAAAAGTTCCTTAGGATAATGAACATCATCACAAAACATATAGTTCACATTATAAAATTCAAAATAACTCTCGAAATCAAAGTCCATATTATTATGAAGTTTGGTATAGATTTCCTCAGCATTATCTCCAAAATACACAGATAACTCCGGTATAGATAAATCCAAAATCTTCTCTATGCCATTTAAATCTTTAAACACCCTATGCATCTTTAAAGTTGTAACTTTCTCTATAGTTATTAAAGAAAGCAACACCCTTTTTTGTTCATCTGTAAAACTCTCAATGTACTCCCCCATAATTTTGTCCTCTTACTTATCATTTTCTACTAATAAAGCATAATACGCTTTGAATACTTTTAAGAAAATTTCCCCTTGTTGAACATTGTTAATATAAATACTATCTTTAAATTCTATAATATTACTCATTATTCTTATAAGCTCAGAATAACTTTTACCTTCTTTATAGAATCTATACATTAATCCTTGCCAATAGACAAGCGGCGTTCTAATAAGTACCTGTTCTAACATGTTAACACCAATTACTTCAGGAATATTATTCAACTCTATATGCTGATTATAAAACATGCTTAAAACTTTATTTTTTACAGTTTTATCGAATTTAATTTGTTCGTAGACATAATTTTCAACATCTGATGGATATAACTTCGACGTTAAATCTTTATCGAGTAATTTCAAATCAAGCGGCACATCAAACTCATCAATACTTAATGAAGTTTTTATACAAACAGCGTTACGTTTTTTTAGATTATGCGCCCAGATTTGATAGAATTCAAATTTTTTATTTGTATTATCCCACCCATAAAAGAACACTTTCCCTTGATAATAATTCAAAAAATTATCCACAAATGGCGAATATCTAATATAACTTATACCATCATAACTTTTTAATTCTTTTATAAATTTGTTTGTATCAATTAACCAGATTAACTTCAATCCAGCTTTCATATATCCTCTTGTTCTAGCTTTAATAAGATCAAAAGGAATAACTGATCTTTGATACTCAAAAGCTATGCTATTATCTTTAATAAACACATCCGCTATTTGAATATCATTATTTTCCCCTGTTTTAAAAATATGTTCGACTTCCACATTACGATATTTTTTTTTAAAATGTTCGTAAAGATCTTTCTTCGCTTCTAGATGCTCACTACTCTCCTTCTTATAAGTTTCAAACTCACAAGAGCAATTTTTAGCATGAGCAAAATGCGATTGAATCTTCACTCCCTTTTTGAAAATTACTTTTCCCCCACATATCGGACAATGATACTCCTTATCCTTTTCTATATCCTTATCCAATGCATTAAAAACTTCATCTTTACTATCGTATGCCACGTACATAATATTTCTCCTCTTTTTTTCTGTACTACACTTACAAACTACTTCTAACGCCTCTTATTCAATTGTCAATTTATTTTAAATACCTATATTTTCTATACACAGAATCATCAACTTCTACTTCTATAAAATTCGTAAGATCTATCCACGTAATCTCATTTTCATGATTATCACTGTCTACTAAGTAAATCTTACTCCCCTTCTCACATAGATAAAAGTTTTTCTGTCTGTCATACATCCCTTGCATAAAGTCCATATCCTCTTCTAAAGAAAAGTCAAGACATCTTTTATACCAAGGTACCTTAGCATGTTTTTTTACCTCTACTACATGATCGTATTTACTTGCGTTCATAATATCTCCTCCTTCATAATTTTCCCCTTTATCAAACTTATATTACCTTTTACAAACTAAAAGCTCCAAATCTATCGTAATTTCTTTTAGTTTATCTATATCAGCGTCTGTGATTACTTTAGAAAATGTCAAAGGTGTCATCTTTAGAAAACTTGCTGCCTGCATCTGTGTTAATTCAAATGTATCACTTACCGTTATCCTCTCCACGATAATACAATTCTCCTCGATTAGACTTACAGTATCACTATTCGTATATTCCTTACCACCAACCAACTCTCTAATCTCCCTTAGATAATTAGCATTCGGAATAACCTTAATCAAATACCCTTCATCTCCAAGCACTCTGAAAAACTCTTCATAATTCGCCGGTGTTAATATATTCAAGATACACGAAACACTGCCATCTTTGAACGGAAGATTAGCTAGGTTAGCAACCATATATGGATTCAATTTATCCTCTTTAACAGCTAGTTCTATCGCATCCTTACTATTGTCTAGACCATAAAAATATTTCTCGGGAAATATCGTCTTTAACTTCTTGATGTAATAACCCTCTCCACATCCAATATCCAGTACAATACCTTTAGCATATTTTTCAACTAAACTTTGGATATTTTTTAAAATATTCGCATAAAAATCATTACCAAAAACTTCACTACGAGCTCTAAACAGCTCTTCACTATATTTTGTAGGTTTATAATTATTTATTAAATGAATATATCCTTTTTTAGAAAAATCATAACGATGATTATTACTACAAACCAAACTAATATTCTCTATACAAGATTCTGATAAACATTTTGGACAAAGGTATATTTTTTCTTGATTAAACTTCTTTATTACATTCTCTATTTTCATTAAAACACCTCTATACTTTCTAAGTTTATTGTATCAAATTTCCTTCAATATTGATAGCTAAAACAGCTAAAATATTAGAAAATTTCATTTTTTTCAGTTTTCTTCAAAACTTTATTTTTATTAACTAATTACCGATTTCATTCCGCTATTTTAAAACAAAAAATGACGACAGATTTCTTCAGAATATTTTTATCGTCATTATATTTATATATTAATATTTTTTATTATTTTATACGGGAGTAACTCATAAATCTTGATTTCGTCGAGCCACTTTCCACAGTGGTTTATTAGTTATCCAAAAAGCTATTATTAAGCAAATTAATATATCAATAAAACCTTGCATCTATGAGTTTTATATAAACTTTTAAAAAATTTAAGATCTTTGTATTAACCCTAATATATTAAAACGTTATTTCTTTTTTCGCTCTCTTAACTCTTTAAAAAAATTCTTCATCAGCATAGAGCACTCTTCTTCAAGCACCCCAGAGATAACCTTAGCCTGATGATTAAATTTATTCTCACCTACCAAATCAATACAACTACCACAACAACCATATTTAGGGTCACTCGCACCATAAATAACATTTTCAACTCTAGCTTGAACAATGGCGCCACTGCACATAACACAAGGCTCTACAGTAGTATACAAAAAACTATTATCAAGTCTCCAAAAACCTTGCTTCTCGCAACCTTCTTTAATAACTAACATCTCTGCATGATTCAACGCCTGTTGATTTTCTTCACGAGTATTATGAGCCTTCGCAATAACCTTATCATCAACAACTAGCACAGCTCCTATTGGGACTTCTCCTTTAGCGTAAGCTCTCCGCGCTTCTTCTAATGCCAACTCCATATAATATGAATGATTTTCCACATCACTACATCCTTCCACAAATACTTTTTTCAATTAATTATATCATATTTAGAAATCATTGGGGGCAAATAAGAGATAATATAGGAATTGTTTTGCCTCCTGAATTTCAAAAAGTCAGAATCTCTGTAATTTAACCATTTTAATATCAATACAAATTTTAATTTCTATATCGTCTCTTCCTGAGACTGACCCAAAAAATTCAAATTTTAACAAAGTGTACATGAGAACTCATAGACACAATGGTTTATTGATATCTAAATGCGCTTTATAAAAGCTTTTTAGATATCTAATAAACTGGAGCCTGTGAAAAAAAATCTGTTCCCTCCTTCCTATGTTAAACTAAAATTAACTAGGTAGGGTAAAAAAATGACAAGAAGAATAAAAAGAGATCCAAAAAATAGAATTAATAAAACAGTTAGTATCAGAATACGGAGTAGAAAGTATAGCTGATATACAAAATGCCTTAAAGGGTTTACTGAGTAGTACGATAGAAGAGCTACTACAAGCAGAAATTAATAATCACTTAGGGTATGAAAAGTATGGGCATGGAGATAAAGAAAACTATAGGAATGGATACAAAGCAAAAAGAGTTCAAAGTAATTATGGAGATCTAGAAATAGCTGTTCTACAAGATAGAAATTCTACATTCGAACCAATGATAGTTCCAAAGAGAGAAAAAGACATTTCAGAAATAGAAGAATTAAAATGGACTATAGTCAAGTAAATAGACATGAAAATACGAAAATTAGTTAAAAAACTTAAATGAAATTTATTTTATACTGAGTAGCAGATGTGGTATCCTGTGAGAAAAATGTGGCAGTGCCACTTTTCCCACATTAAGAACCGTATCAACAGAGGCTCAGTATAAAATAAATTTTTAATGTTCATAAAATACTAATTCTTTCTCGTTAGATGCCATAAGTCCTAACGAATAGTGTGATCTTTTAAGATTGTAAAATACCTCAATATACTCGAATAAAGAAAGTTTTAATTCTCTAATTGAGTGATAATTTTTTCTATTGCACTCCTCTTTCTTCAGATATTTAAAGAACGACTCACAACAAGCATTATCGAAAGGATATCCTTTTTTAGAAAAAGATTGAACTACATTAAATTTATCCAGGAGCTTTCTAAAGGGAACTGCTGTATACTGAGTACCACGGTCAGTGTGAAACATAAAACCAGTAGGAGAATTTCTTTTATTATAAGCGTTGTTAAATGTACTCATAATAAGGTTAGAATCAGATTTATTAGAAATATTCCACGATATAATTTTTCTAGAAAAATAAATCCATAATTATACACAAATAAAACCAAACACCATTTACTTTTATATAAGTAAAATCGCTAGCCCAAACCATATTAGGCTCAGCAGGATTAAATTCTTG
>NZ_KQ959995.1:1466-1753 GCF_001553035.1 Gemella haemolysans | reverse complement strand
AGAAGATAGATACCTCGTTATTGGACGCTTACCCAATAGTAAGTGTTCAATAATGAGGTATCTATCCTCCAAGGGTAAAATCGTTTATAATACAAACATAAAGAAGAAAGGTTGTATAATAATTTTTGGGAATAGAAAAAATCCATGTAAATGTTAGAATAAAAGTGTAAATAAATTTCAAGATAAAAATGTACAAAAAATATATAATATAGATATCTTAAAAAAAGGAGATATCTATTATATTAGAAATAAAAACACCAACTGAAATTAAGTTGGATTCATTAGAA
>NZ_KQ959995.1:1142-1366 GCF_001553035.1 Gemella haemolysans | reverse complement strand
CACCAACTGAAATTAAGTTGGATTCATTAGAAGATTTACAGGAGTATAAGAAATTTATGGACGATAATAATTTAAAAATAAATATAGCTTCCTTATCTAGAAAGTATAAAGCAGATAGGAGAACTATAAATATCTTAATGGTTTCGAAAAAAAGAAGACGAAAAACAATACATCCAAACTAGATAAATACTACGAACTAATTAAAAGCTTATTAAGTTCTTCTA
>NZ_KQ959995.1:0-1042 GCF_001553035.1 Gemella haemolysans | reverse complement strand
ATAAATATCTTAATGGTTTCGAAAAAAAGAAGCCGAAAAACAAAACATCAAAACTAGACAAATACTGCGAACTAATTAAAAGCTTATTAAGTTCTTCTACTCAAACTTTTAGTTATATAAGAGTATTAAGACAATACTTGGAAGATAACTATGAGATTAATACTCAACTTTCTATAACTATATTAGAAATACACCAGAATTTTATGAATACTTTAAAAAAAAGGGAAATGTCTGAGTTCTAATGCCAATAATACCGTTATTAGATTTGAAACTTCACCAGGGAATCAAATGCAAATTGATTGGAAAGAATCTATCCTATTTGTATTATCAGATACTGGGGAAATAATAGAAGTTAATATACTTGTTGGAGTATTAGGATACTCAAGATATAAAATGTATAAAGTTTCATTTCTAAAAACAAGAACAGTATTAATGTCTTTATTGGAAGATGGGAATCTTGTTCTTTCGAATAATTTAGCAGAATGAGCGATAAAATCATTGGTAATAGGGAGAAAGAATTGGTTATTCTCCTAAAGTTTTGAAGGTGCGTAATCTAGTGCCATCATAATGACTTTACTCGAAACTGCCAAACGAAATGGATTGGATTCAGAAAAATACATCAACTATTTATTAATGAATTTACCAAATGAAGATAAATGGTATTCTAGAGGCTTATTTGCTATGGATGAAAATATTAAAGAAACTTGTAGATAAGAAAGAGCGCTCTGTACTAAGCGAAGGGGTCTTATTTAATATACCTCGTTATTGGTCGCTTACGTTTCGAATCAGTATAATATTGAATCCATCGAAACATTAAATTTTTTATATTAGATTTTCAAAATTTTTTAACTTTAATTTCATTTTAATTATAGTATAAAGTTCATATAAGGTACGAGATATATAATATAAATATAACAAAACTTAATAATATTTTTTTTCATAATATATGGGACTGGTTATTTTATCAGTCCCTTTCTCCGTTTTTAGTGATGCTTATATTCTGATTCGTAGTAAGCGTCCAATAACGAGGTATCTATCTTCT
>NZ_KQ959994.1:10267-34249 GCF_001553035.1 Gemella haemolysans | reverse complement strand
TTCCATGCCCCGGATTTAGTATACAACCATTTTATAGTAGCAGTGGTTTTAATTATCCCTAATAAAAAGTATTATATCTAAAAAAACACCCTAGTTTTATTTCTAAAACTAGGGCTACTTTGTTATCTTGATTTTACTGAATTTCTAATTCTTTCGTATGCACCAGGCTCAACTTTATCTAAAGAATTTCTTATAATTTCTAAAGTTTTGTTGTAACGATACTCTCTATAATATTGCTCAGCAACTGTTAATTGTTGGTGGAATTCAACATTATCTTTTCTGTATCTGTTCGCATAACGAATAAGTTTTTCAATTAATTCGATATCAGTAAGAATGTTATTAACTTCAGATGCATAAATATCAAGTGATTCTTCAGCTTCAGCAACTGCACGTTTTAGTAAATCGATATTGATAGGTTCTTTTTTAAGTTCCTCAATAGCGTATCTATAACTATCAGTTACATCTTTATATAAAACGATAAATCTATCACTGAATCCTGGAACACGTGAGTTATCTAATTTACGTTTAATAACTTCTTTTTCTTGATTAATGAAGATAAGTTTTTCACGAGCGTGACCTTCTTCTTCACGAAGACTTGTTAGATATCTAGAATAATTTGTTTGGTCTTCTTCGATTTTTTCTAATCCTTGACCTAATAATTCTACTTTTTCTTTTAAGTCTTTATAGTTTAGTTTTGGCTGATTATTGATATATACATCAATATCATGTTTAATATCAAGTAAATCACTTAACTCATCGTAGTAGTTAGAAACCATTTCTTCATCTTTTTGATAAATTTGGTATCTATTTTTGATTTCTTGAATATTATTATATAGAGCTTCGTTTAATTTATCTTGTAATTCAAGTTTATTAGTAATTTCTCTATAGTTTTCTTCAATGTATTTTTTATAATCAAGTTCTTTTTTAAGATCATTAGAAACTTCATCGATAACATCATAAATACCATCAAGGATATTTTCAATTAGATCAATATCTCCAGATTTAACTTTTTCACGAGCATCGCTTAATTGCCAAACAATACTTTCAATTTTACTTGAAATTTCTAAGTGAGTAAGTTTAAATCCTTTTTTCTCCATTTCCTCAACTTTAAGTCTTAATGACTGAATTTGAGCTGGACAAGTTTTTTCAATTTCTTTTAACAGATCAGGCAGTACTTCCATTCTTTCTTTAAGATTATCAATTAATCCCTTAACAGTATTAATTTTATCTTGTGCTTCGATGTACTTACCAGTAGATGTTAGAAGTTTGAAATCATCAAGTTGTGGAGCTATTTCTTTGATGTTTTGTTCAAATTGTTCTGCAGCTGCTCCATATTGATGACGCTTAGCTAATAGTTCTCTATTAAGCTCTTTATACTCAACTACGATTTCTTCATATAGTTCTCTATTTCTAGGTTCAACTTCTGTTAATTCTTTAATTTCTCTTCTTATTCCAGCGATTCTATCTTTAATATTTGCTATTAATTCACCACTATTCATAATTACTTCATCAGCACGTTTGAAATTAAATTTATCAATATAAGTTTCTGCACTATAAAGATCTCTGTCAAGTTCTTCAATATCGATGCTTTGAATTTCGTACCATTCGCTTTCCCATTGAGCATAAAGTTTTTCGGCTTTACCAGCAATTTCCAGCGCTTTTACTTTTTTCAAATCATCAGATAGTGTTTCTCTCTCTAGCTCATCTTTCATAACTAAAAGAGGGTATAAATCTTGTTTTTTCCTATTTCTAAAGACGAATAGTGCAACTACTCCTCCAAGAACAAGGATACACACAAATAAAAATATATATGTCATATATCTTCCCCCTGAAATTTTATATTTAATTTTTTACGTTTATTTATACAATAACCTAACAAAATTATACCATTTTTATTACAAAAAACAAAGTGTTTCAATCATTTTTTTAATTTTTTTTCAATTTTTTTTATTTAGCAAATAACTAAATATTTTTTATTTATTGTTATTTTTTTACCATAGTAAATAATCATTAATAAATTAATTAGATTATAAACTTTCTAAACAATATTATTTAAAAACTATTAAACTTATCACTTTATTTTTTGTTACCATTATGCGAAAATATAATAAAGTCTTTTTAACGAGGTAATTTAATGAACATAGTAGAAAATAAACAATTATTTATAAGTCAAGCGACTGCTTTAGTATCAAGAGAAGATAATTTAGTTACTAATTTATCAAACCTTTCAGCTTTATACAAAGAATATTTACCAAATACAAACTGGGTTGGTTTCTATTTATTAGACGAAAAAAACAACAACTTAGTTTTAGGTCCATTTCAAGGGAAAGTAGCTTGTACTCGTATACCATTTAATAAAGGTGTATGTGGACACTGCTATACAACTAGAGAAACTATTTATGTTGAAGATGTACATAAGTTTCCAGGACATATCGCATGTGACAGCGCAACTAACAGTGAATTAGTAGTTCCAATTATCAAAAACGATAAAGTAGTAGCTTTACTTGATATAGATTCTATAGAATTCAATAGATTTTCACAAGAAGAAGTAGAAGCTTTCAGCGAAGTAACTAAACAAGTTTTTGAGAAAGTAATTTTTTAATAGAAATACTAAAAGGAGATATACCAAAACAGTATATCTCCTTCTTTTTATTAATCTATAATACCTTTGAATCTTAGGTAGTTTTCGTAATCCATCTCTTTGTTGATTGCACCTTCTGGCGTCAATTCAACTACTCTATTTGCTATTGTTTGAATAAACTCATAGTCATGAGATGTAAAGAATACAGAACCTTTGAAAGCAATAATACCTTCATTGACAGCTGTAATAGATTCTAAGTCAAGGTGGTTTGTAGGCTCATCTAGAAGAATAACGTTAGCTTTAGATAACATCATCTTAGATAACATACAGCGCATTTTTTCTCCCCCTGATAATACATGGGCACGTTTAAGTGCTTCCTCACCAGAGAATAACATTCTTCCTAAGAATGAACGTAAGTATGCTTCACTTTCTTCTTCAGGAGAAGCGTATTGACGAAGCCATTCTACTAATGAAAATTTTAATCCTTCAAAGTATTCAGAGTTATCTTTTGGCATATAACTTCTAGAAGTTGTAATACCCCATTTAACTGTACCACTATCTGGTTCCATTTCGCCAGCAAGAATTTTTAGTAATGTAGTTTTAGCAACTTCATCCCCTAGTAAGATAACTTTATCATTAGGATTTACAGTGAAGCTAACATTACTTAATACTTCTTTACCTTCTACAGTTTTGCTTACACCTTCAACGATAAGTAAGTCATTTCCGATTTCACGATCTGGTGTGAAACGAACATATGGATAACGACGGCTACTTGGCTTAATATCGTCAAGAGTAATTTTATCAAGCATTTTCTTTCTACTTGTCGCTTGTTTAGATTTAGAAGCGTTCGCAGAGAAACGCGCGATGAATTCTTGTAATTCTTTAATTTTTTCTTCTTTTTTCTTGTTGTTATCTTCTGCCATTCTTCTAGCAAGTTGACTAGATTGATACCAGAAGTCATAGTTACCAACGTAAAGTTGGATTTTACCAAAGTCTAAGTCACAAATGTGAGTACAGATATTATTTAAGAAGTGACGGTCGTGGCTGACTACGATAACAGTGTTCTCAAAGTTAATTAAGAACTCTTCTAGCCACTTAATTGCACTAATATCAAGACCGTTGGTAGGCTCATCCAGTAGAAGTACATCTGGATTACCGAATAATGCTTGTGCTAAAAGAACTTTAACCTTAATAGCATTATCAAGCTCACCCATAAGCATATCGTGGAACTCTACAGAAATACCTAATCCTTCAAGAAGTTGTGCTGCATCACTTTCTGCAGTCCATCCATCCATTTCAGCGAATTCACCTTCAAGTTCAGCTGCAATAATTCCATCTTCTTCTGTGAATGGATCTTTCATATAAATTTCATTTTTACGGTTCATAACATCCCAAAGACGTTCATGTCCCATCATTACAACATCGATAACTCTATTTTCTTCATATGCGAAGTGGTTCTGACGAAGTACAGCAAGACGCTCACCTTTACCTAAAGAAACGTGCCCTTGTTGTGAATCAATTTCACCAGATAATAATTTTAAAAATGTTGTTTTACCTGCTCCATTAGCCCCGATTAAACCGTAGCAGTTACCATTTGTAAATTTTATATTCACATCTTCAAATAGCTTTCTATCTGCAAAACGTAAACCTAAATTCGTTACTTGTAACATTGTTTTCTCCTTTAATTCTTTAATTCTATAAAACTCTGTATATTAATTTATACTTAAAAGCTTTAAACTTAAACAATTAGATAATATAGTTAATGATTAGGGATAATCCAATATGGCGATTTTGAAAAAAATTTTATCGAATCAGCACATCAAATTCATTTAAGATACAATTAACCATATTGAGGCGACTTAATCAAAGTGACATTTAGACATCACCGTAATTAAGTCGCTCTTTTATTCTAATTATTCTTCGTTATTTTCCTTTTTACTAACACTAGCTATTAAACTTTCAATATGTAAAGCATATTCAGCTGTAGTGTCATATTGGAAAATAAGTTCTGGAAATTTTCTAATTTTAATTTTCTTAGCAACTTCACTTTTTACGAAACCTTTAATTTTCTTAAACGCTTCTTTTGTTTTTTCTTTTTCACGTTCTCCACCTAAAACAGTGTAGAAAACTTTTGCTTGAGAATAATCTCCTGTCAAAGCAACTTCCGTTACAGTAACAAATCCTAAATCATGATTCTTAACTTTTGTAGCTAATACATATGTAATCTCTTTTTTAATTTGCTCTGCAAGTCTGTTAACTCTAAGTTCTGACATAAAGTTTGCCTCCTATTTTTTAACTTCTTCCATGATGTATACTTCGAAGACATCTCCTTCTTTAATATCATTGAAGTTTTCAACAGTCATACCACATTCATAACCGCTTTGTACTTCTTTAACATCATCTTTAAATCTTCTTAATGTGTCAATTTCACCTTCATAAATTACTACACTATCACGAATTACACGTACTTTACCGTCACGTGATACTTTACCTTCAGTTACATAAGCACCAGCAATTGTACCAATTTTAGATACTTTATACACTTGACGTACTTCTGCAAGACCTATAACTTTTTCAACGAATTCTGGATCTAATAATCCTGTCATCGCAGCTTCGATTTCTTCAATAACTTTATAAATAATGCTGTGTAGACGAATATCTACTTGCTCAGTTTGAGCCATTTGTTTTGCATTATTATCAGGACGTACGTTAAATCCAATAACTACAGCGTTAGATGCTACTGCTAATGTAATATCAGATTCGTTAATCGCACCAACACCAGTATGGATAATACGTACGTTAACACCTTCAACATCGATTTTAGCTAATGACATAGCTAAAGCCTCAACAGAACCTTGAACGTCTGCTTTAATAATAATGTTAAGGTCTTTCATCTCACCTTGTTTCATTTGTTCGAATAATGTATCTAATGATACAGCTGAATTTGCTTGGCGAGTAGTTTCAATATATTGTTGTTGACGTTTTTCCCCGATTTGACGAGCTGTTTTTTCATCACCGAATACTACGAAACGATCTCCAGCGTTAGGAACATCTTGTAAACCTGTAATCTCTACTGGTGTAGATGGTTTAGCTGTTTGGATATTTTTGCTACGATCATTAATCATCGCACGAACACGTCCAAATGTGTTACCTACTACAAGTGGATCTCCAACGTTCAAGCTACCATTTTGTACTAATAATGTAGCTACTGCTCCACGACCTTTATCAAGTTTAGCCTCGATAACTGTACCAAGAGCAAGACGATTTGGATTAGCTTTTAATTCTTGCATTTCAGTTACTAATAAGATATTTTCTAATAACTCATCAATACCTTCACCTTTAAGAGCTGAGATTGGTACGAAGATTGTATCTCCACCCCATTCTTCTGAGATAAGTCCGTATTCTACTAACTCATTCATAACTCTATCTGGGTTAGCTTGTGGTTTATCCATTTTGTTTACCGCTACAATAATAGGTACATCGGCTGCTTTAGCGTGGTTAATAGCTTCAATTGTTTGAGGCATTACACCATCATCAGCTGCTACAACTAAGATAGTTACATCGGTAATTTTAGCTCCACGTGCACGCATTGTTGTGAATGCTGCGTGTCCCGGTGTATCTAAGAAAGTAATTTTTTTATCTTTTGCACGTACTTGATATGCACCGATATGTTGCGTAATACCTCCTGCTTCTCCAGCTGTTACTCTTGAATTTCTAATTGTATCCAGTAATGTAGTTTTACCATGGTCAACGTGTCCCATAATAGTTACGATTGGAGCACGTTCTTTAAGATCTTTTTCAGCATCTTCTACTTCGAAGTAAAGATCTAAGTCTTCTTTATTAATTTCAACTTCTTCTTGGATTTCTTTACCATAATCCATCGCGATTAACTCTATTTGCTCTAAAGTAAGAGACTGGTTAATATTCGCCATAATTTTAAGTTCCATAAATAATTTTTTAATAAGTTCAGTCGAACCTATACTTAGAACTTCTGATAACTCACCAACAGTCATTCCATCTTTAACTAAAATAGTATCTTCAGAAATTGTTTCTTCTGATGGAGCTTCAATAATTGCTGGTTGTTGTTTTTGAGATTTTTTAACTTTCTCTTTTTTTACTTTTTTCTTTTTATTCTTTTTACCTTCATTACTTGAAGATTGTTCATTTTTAGTAGCTTGCTCTTGTTTTTTGAAGATGCTATCTAGCTTAGCTAACCCCTCTTCTGTTAACATTGACATGTGATTAGATACTTCAATATTAGCATCTTTTAAAACTGTAATAAGGTCTTTTGATTGTTTTCCTACTTCTTTAGCGTACTCATAAATTCTGACTTTTTTCATTACTGTTTTCCTCCTTCTTCTAATAATTGTTTGAATTTTTTTATAAATCCATCATCAGTTATTCCTACAGCAACACGATTATCTCTTCCAATCGCGATACTAATATTTTCTATAGTAGAAAATTCGATACATTTTACATTATAAAAATTAGCCTTGTCTGTTAATTTCTTTTTTGTATTGATACCGCAATCCTCTGCAATAACTAACAATTTGATTTTATTATTTTTTAAATTTTTTGTGATTAAATCTTCACCTGTAATAAGTTTACCTGCTCTTTGCATTAAACCTAATAAATTATATGCTTTTATCATTATTTTTGTGGAATTGACTTTCTATAGATTAATCTAATTACCTCATTATAGATAGGCTCCATAACTTCTGGTGATGCAGAGAAGAACTTCTCTAATTGTTTCTTTTCTTGTGCAGCTTTAATAACTTCTAAATCAGCTACTACATAAGCTCCACGTCCTGCTTTTTTACCAGTAGGATCTACAGAAATTTCTCCTTCTTTGTTCTTAACGATTCTTAATAAATCTTTCTTGGCGAACATTTCGTTTGTTAATATACATTTTCTTGTTGGTATTTTTCTTTTTTTCACAAACAACACCTCACTATTCTACAGCTTTTATGTCGATTTTCCAACCTGTTAATTTAGCCGCTAGACGAACGTTTTGTCCTTTTTTACCAATTGCTAGAGAAAGTTGGTCATCTTTAACTTTAACATTAGCAATTTTCTCTTCTTCATCTATATTGATTTCTTCTACTTTAGCAGGAGCTAATGCATTTGTAATAAATTTAACTGGATCAGCATCCCAAGTAATGATATCAATTTTCTCACCGTTTAATTCTTCAACGATACGGTTAACACGTTCACCTTTGTTACCAACACAAGCACCTACAGGATCAATGTTTTTATCTTCAGCATACACAGCTAATTTAGTTCTCTCACCTGCTTCACGTGATACGCTCTTAATTTCTACAGTACCACTGTAAATTTCTGGTACTTCAATTTCGAATAATCTTCTGATAAATTCAGGATGTGATCTTGAAGCAAGTACGTGTGGTTTACTTCCACGAGTTGGATTATCAACTTTCGCGATGTAAACTTTAATTGGAGTTTGTGGAACATAAGTTTCACCTTTAACTCTTTCATTTTCGCCTAAAATTGCTTCAATTTTTCCTAATTTAACATAAACATATCTTGTATCTATTCTATCAATAGTTCCTGATAAAATTTCACCTTCGTGTTCGATATATTCTTTATAAAGAATTTCTTTCTCTGCTTCACGAAGTCTTTGTAATAATGCTTGTTTTGCTGCTTGAGCTCCAACACGACCAAAATCACTTGGTAAATCAACTACTTCGTAAATATCTCCAACTTCATACGCAGGATTAATTTTTAATGCATCTTCAAGTGCAAATTCAATTCTATCGTCGTAAACTTCTTCAACAACATCTTTTCTAATAATAAATTTGTAATCACCAGTTGTTCTATTAAAATCTACTCTTACATTTTTTGCAGCGTTAAAATTCTTTTTATAAGCTGACAGTAAAGCTAATTCAATAGCTTCTACTAGAATATCTTCTGCAATCCCTTTTTCTTGTTCAATTAATTTAATAGCTTTAAGCAAATCCTTGCTCATCTTTCTTTCTCCTTTAATAATTAAAATTTAACAGCTAATCTAATTTTAGCGATTTTACTATAGTTAATTGTTGATTTTTTAACTCTCGCTTTATCTTTGTATTCTACAGTAATTTCTTCACCTTCAACAGCTAAAATATCACCATAAAATTCTTTTTGATTATCAATTTTTTCATATGTTTTAATATAAACATGTTTCCCAACAGAATTAGTTACTTCTTCTAAATCTCTTAAGTCTCTTTCGATTCCTGGAGAAGATACCTCTAAATAGTATTTATCACTAATGAAATCTTCTTTGTCAAGTTCTTCTGCTAGTTTTTCACTTAATAATACACAATCATCAAGTGTAAGTCCACCATCTTTATCGAAGTAAATACGTAAGAAATACTCAGTTCCTTCTTTTACGTATTCTACATCATAAAGAGAAAATTCCGTATTTTCAGCTTGTTTTGTTGCTATTGCTTTGACTTTTTCTACAATACTCATACAGTACACCTCTTTCTTAAGTTTTTATTGCAATATAAAAGAGCGGAGAACCTTTCAAAATTCACCACCCTTTCGGTAATTTATTTCAATGTAAATACATTATATCATATGATTATAATTAAATCAAATGATAACTACATTTTAGTGCGAATTACTTCAATTTTATATCCATCTGGATCTTTAATGAAGTAGTAACCCGGCGGGAATCCTGGTAAACCTTTAAGTTCTGTTACGTCATATCCTGCCGCTTTGTGTTTTTCATATAGTGCTTCTAAATCTTCTACAGAAATAGCTATGTGTCCATATCCATCTCCAAGTTCATATGCACCATGATCATAATTGTAAGTTAATTCTAACTCATAGTTTGAACCCGGTAAAGTTAAGTATACTAATGTAAACTTATACTCAGGAAAATCTCTTTCACGACTTACTACAAAGTCAAATGCCTCAGTATAAAATTTAACTGATTTTTCTAAGTCTGCTACACGATAGCAAGTGTGTGCCATTGTTTGTACCATATTTTCCACCTCTTAAAATTTATTTATTATAATATTGTCCATCCAATTGCAACTGCACCTAATCCAAGGTGTGTAGAGATAACTGGACTTATTCCATCAATATCTACTGTTACATTCGAATAATTTTCTTCAACACATTTTTTAATTTCTTCAGCCTTGTCTAATGCATCAACATGCAGAACACACACAGTGATGTGCTCTCCTTCATGTTGTTTATAATATTCATCAAACAATTCATACATTCTTGATACAACTTTTTTATATGTTCGTATCTTTTGAAATGGAACTATAACCTTATTATCAAAGTGTAGTAACGGTTTGACTTGAAGTAAACTTCCTACTACAGCCTGTGCTCCACTTAAACGTCCACTACGTTGAAGGTGAGATAAATCATCTGCCATAAAATATGCATCAGAAACTTTTTTCATCTCATTTAAAGCTGAAATTATTTCACTAGAAGTTTTACCTTCTTTAATTAGTTTTGCTGCCTTAATCGCATAATATCCTTCAGGTCTACAAGAGACTTCAGAATCGAACGGATGAACATTCAATCCATCAACCATAAGACCAGCTACAGAATATGATGTATACGTACCGCTAATTCCACTTGAAAGAGCAATAGCGATTACATCAGTATACCCTTCTTCTTTTAGTTTTTCTAAGCAAGATACAACCTCACCTATAGCAGGTTGAGAAGTCGTAGGGAAGGAATTGTTTGGATTTCTTAAGTATTCATGATATTTATCAAGTGGCATATCGATAACTTCTTTATATGAATTATTATCAATAATTAGATTTAAATAAACAGTACGAATATCTAATTCTTTCTTTAAATCTTCTGATAAATATGCAGTTGAATCCATAATTATTGCAATCTTTTCCACATTCTATCCGACTATCATAAAGATAGCTTTTCCTTTCTTAGAATTTTTCGATATTATAAAGTTCAAGTTCTACTTTAGTTTCTCTACCCATAAGCTCGATCATAACATCAGCTTTGTAGTTATGTAGGTCTAAGTTTACAACTTTTCCTTCCATATCAACGAATGGACCAGAGATAACACGAACATAATCTCCAACTTCAATATCAATATCTACAACATTTGATAGACCCATTTGTTGTAAAATAAAGTTAATTTCTTCTGGTAATAATGGACTAGGTTTAGAACCACCACCGTGTGATCCTACAAATCCAGTTACACCAGGTGTATTTCTAACTACAAACCATGAATCATCTGTCATTACTAACTCAACAAGTACATATCCAGGGAATGTTTTTCTATTAACTTCTTTTTTCTTTCCTGTTGGAGTTAAGATTGTCTCTTTTTCTTCTGGAACAACGATTCTGAAAATTTTGTCTTCCATACCAAGAGACTCAACTCTTTTTTCAATATTATCTTTTACTTTGTTTTCATATCCAGAATACGTATGTATTACATACCACTCTTTACTTACTGTATCGCTCATAATAACCTCTCTTATCTACTGAAGTGTCTAATTCCAGCAGTTATTCCTAAATCTACTACGTAGCTAAATAACATTAATATTCCAACTACAACAATAACAATTAGTGTTTTCCTAACAAGTTCACTAAAAGTTGGCCAACTTACTTTACGCATTTCTGTGGCTACATTTTTCAAGAATCTAATCATTTATTAACAATCCTCCACATAAATTTCTTTACTCTCTATATTTTATAAATTATAACATAGTATAATTTATAAGTCTATATCTTTAAATATATTACATTATTGTACAATACACTATTGTATCATTAAATCAAAAACATTTCAATTAAATAAAGTCTCAAAGAACATCTAGATTTTCTTGAAATTATTTTTCTAGTAAATCATAAGTAGCCGTTAATGTATTTCTCATTAACATTGTGATTGTTAATGGCCCTACTCCTCCAGGTACAGGAGAAATATAAGCAACTTTTTCCATAAACTCTTCTAGATTTACATCTCCAACTAACTTACCATCTTTGTAGTTATTACCAACATCGATGATTGTACAAGTTGGTTTTACTTTTTCTTTTCCACTTAAGAAATGTGCAACTCCTACACAGCTTACGATAATATCAGCTTGTTCAATTAACGCTTCTAAATCTTTAGTTCTAGAATGAGCAGTAATTACAGTTGCATTATTTTGAAGTAATAAAGTCGAAATAGGTTTACCTACAATATTACTTCTTCCAATTACTAGAGCAAGTTTTCCAGAAATTTCCTCACCAGTTGATTTTATCATTTCTAAAATCCCTAAAGGTGTACAAGGAATAAGTTTAGCTTCTCCAATCACTAACTTTCCGACATTTATAGGATGGAATCCATCTACATCTTTTGATGGAATCACAGCATTCAATACTTTTTCTGCATCTATATGTTTTGGTAATGGTAGTTGTACTAAAATACCGTGAACTTTCTCATCACTATTTAATTTTTCAATTTCGTTCAATAAATCATCAGTAGAAATTTCTTCTGGTAACTCTATTTTTATAGAATTTATATTATTCTCTATACAAGCTTTATGTTTAGAATTAACATAACTTCTTGATGCTTTATTATCTCCTACTAAAACAACTGCAAGCGTAGGCTCAACACCCTTTTCTCTTAAAGCAGCTGCTTCGTTTTTAATTTCTTCTCTTAACTCTTTCGCAAGTTGTGTTCCACTAATGATTTTCGTCATTCTTTTTTCCCTTTCCAATTTTTAATTTCGATTGATTTTCTGTCCCACTTATTAATCTCTGTATATTCTTTTTGTGCATATAAATAACAAAAATACACATCACTATCATAATCCACTTATCAAATCCAGTTTCAAACAGGCTAAGGTACCCAATAGCAGTTAAACTAATAAGTATGCTACCTAATGAAACATATCCTGTTAAAAATAGTGTTGAAAAGAATATAGCTAACAGTAACAAGCTTAACATAGGATATAAGAAGATAAATACTCCTGAACCCGTAGCTACGGCTTTTCCACCTTTGAAGTTTGCAAAGATAGGAAAAACATGTCCTATCATTGCAAATGCTCCAAATATTGATAAAAAGTCTACTCTTCCTAGCATCAATGTTGGAAGAAATGTAGCAATTATCCCTTTAGATACATCACATATAAATACTGTAACTCCTGCCTTTTTCCCAAGACATCTAAAAGTATTTGTTGTACCTAAATTTCCACTTCCAAGTGTTCTAATATCAGTATTATAAAATACTTTCCCTACTATTAATGCAAAAGGTATAGAACCAATTACATACGCTAAAACGCAAAATAATATTATTTGTGTAATCATAGACTACCTACCTAATAATAGCTCCGTACTCTGTAAGTGCAGAAAGTACTTTATCATGTACCGCTGTTACTTCTTCATCTGTTAAAGTTTTTTGTTTATCACTATATGTAATAGTTAAAGCTAGTGATTTCTTACCAACTAATAACTCAGCACCAGCATATAAGTCGAATAATTCCACTTTAGTAATTAATTTACTATTCACTGATTCAATTACATTATAGATATTTTGATATTCATCTTTAACATCAACTAACATAGCGATATCTCTTGTAATTTCAGGATATTTAGTTACCTCTTCATATTTAGGTTTAACTTTACTTTCTGAAATAACTTCATCTAAATTAATTTCAAATACATATGTAGTGTTTAATCCAAGTTTATCCGCAACTTGAGGGTGAACTTCTCCAATAAATCCAATACGTTTTTCACCTAAATATACCTCAGCAAAACGTCCTGGGTGCATACCTTCAAGAGTAGATTTTCTATAAGTTACTTTTTCATCTAATCCTAAACGTTCAAATACAACTTCTAAGTATCCTTTAGCAGCGAAGAAATCTAATGAACTACTTTCTTTTAGCCATTTAGTTACTCTTTCTTCTCCCGTTAGCGCAGCACTTAAGTATAGTGTTTCTTTAGGTTGGATATTATCATCTCCGCTACCGAAGAACACACGTCCAATTTCAAGAAGTTTTAAGTCTTTTTGTTTTCTAGCTACGTTGTATTGAACAGTATTTAATAATCCTGGAACTAAACTTTGACGTAAAGTCGAGTGAGTTTCAGTCATAGGCATTAATAATCTTACTTTGTTGTGATTTTCTAAAGTATACCCTGTAGCTTCTTCTTCAGATACTAACGAATAGTTGATAGTATCGTTAAATCCTAAACTAGCATACACTGCACGAAGGTCACGTACCATTCTTTGTGAATAAGTTAATCCACCTCTAGTAGTTTTAGAGAATTTTGGTAATGTTGAGGCTAGGTTATCATATCCATAAATTCTAATAACTTCTTCAACTAAGTCTTGTTTAATTGAAATGTCAGGTCTTCTTGTAGGTACTTTAACTACTAAGTTTTCTCCTGTTACTTCTACTGTAAAACTTAATCCTTCTAAAATAGATACGATTTCTTCAGTAGATAATGTAATTCCAAGGTAGTTGTTAATATACGAAGTAGTAATCTCTACAACTTTTTCTTCTTCTTTATTAACTACTCCAACAGAACTTTCAACTACGGCATTTGGACATAATTCTAAGATTAATTCAACTGCACGAGCAAGTGCTGCTTTTTGCATATTAGGATCAATTCCTTTTTCAAATCTTGCAGAAGAATCACTTCTTAATCCATGAGCAGCTGAAGTACGACGTACTGATGTTGGATTAAAATATGCAGATTCTAAAATAATATTTTTAGTTTCTTCACTTACCTCTGTGTTTTTACCACCCATTACTCCTCCAAGAGCAATAGCGCGCGTTCCATCAGTAATTACTAAATCAGTTGTTTGTAATTTTCTCTCTTCTCCATCAAGAGTTTCTAGAACTTCACCTTCTTTAGCATCACGAACTACGATTTTATCTCCAACTAAATCTTTATCGAATGCATGCATTGGTTGACCAAATTCTAATAGTACGTAGTTTGTAATATCTACAATGTTGTTAATAGGACGAATTCCAGAATTCATAAGTCTTGTTTGTAACCATAGTGGCGAAGATTTCACTTCAACATTTTTCACTATTTGACCTACATAATTTCTACAAGAATCACTTTCGACAGCAACTTGTAATGAAGTTGCTTCATAGTTTTCTTCTTTTTCTACATCATTAAAATTAACTTTGTTATTGTATAAAGCTCCTAATTCGTAAGTAAGACCACGCATACTTAGCGCATCCGCTCTGTTAGGCGTAATTGATAGATCTAGGATATAGTCATTTAAACCAAGTACTTCAACAACGTCAGAACCTAACTCTTGCTCAGTCTCAAATACATAGATACCTTCTTGATAATTTTTAGGCACTACACTCTTACTTAATCCTAATTCAGCTAATGAACAAATCATACCTTGTGATTCTACACCACGAAGTTTAGCTTTTTTAATTTTAATACCAGGTAATTTTGCACCTACTTTAGCAACAATTACATATTGTCCAGCATCGACATTTGGTGCACCACAAACAATTTGTAGATTTTCTTCTTCACCAACGTTTACTTGACATACATTTAATTTTTCAGCATCAAGATGTTTTTCTTTAGATACTACATATCCAACTACAACGTTAGATATTTCTTCTGCTAAATATTCAACACCTTCAACTTCAATACCACCACGTGTGATTTTTTCAGCTAATGCATTTGCATTATCTTCAACATTCGTATATTGTTTTAACCAATTATAACTTACTAACATTACTACCTCCTATTAATCGTTTCTATCACTATTGAATTGTTCTAAGAATCTTACATCATTTGTGTAGAAACTTCTAATATCGCTAATTCCATATTTTAACATCGCAACACGTTCTGGCCCCATACCAAAAGCGAATCCAGAGTATACTTCTGGATCAAAACCAGCCATTTTAAGAACGTTAGGGTGAACCATACCAGCTCCTAAAATTTCAAGCCATTTAATGTTTTCTTCATCATCTTCATTACCCCAAGATACATCAACCTCTACTGAAGGCTCAGTAAATGGGAAGAAGCTTGGACGTAGACGGATTTTTTTATTTTCTCCGAAGACAGCTTTAATAAAGTGCTCTAAAGTACCTTTTAAATCACTAAATGTGATATTTTTATCTACTACTAATCCCTCGATTTGAGTAAATTGGTGTGAGTGAGTAGCATCGTCATTATCACGTCGGAATACTTTACCAGGGCAAATAATTTTGATAGGACCTTCTCCATTAGCTTTTAACATTTCACGTGCTTGAACAGGTGAAGTTTGTGTTCTCATTAATAATTCATTTGTAATATAGAATGAATCTTGCATATCACGCGCTGGGTGATCTTTAGGCAAGTTTAACATTTCAAAGTTAAACTTGTCAGTTTCTACTTCAGGTCCTTCAGCAACTGAATATCCCATAGAAATAAAAATTTCTTCAATCTCTTCAATAATTTTATTTAATGGATTAATTCCGCCTAATTCAACTTTTTTACTAGGTAGAGTAATATCAATGTCCTCACTAGCTAATTTCAACTCTAATGCAGCCTTAGCTAATTCAGCTTTTCGCTCTTCTAAACTATCATTAATGAAGGTTTTAACCTCGTTAACAAGTTTCCCAAAAGTTGGTCTTTCTTCTGGCGATAAATCACGTGCACCTTTCATAACTTCCGTTAGTGCACCTTTTTTCCCTAAAAATTTAACTCTTAGGTCATAAAGTTCTTTTTCATCTTTAATTGTTTTAACTAATTCTAAATATTCTTTTCTTATATTCTCTAAAGTCATAAGTTCCTCCTTAAAAATTTAATATAAAGACATTGCTATAAGTTCTATTATTTATCCAAAATAAAAAGCCCCTCAAGACTTAGTCTCAAGGGACGAATTTATCGTGGTACCACCCGTATTTTAAAGCATGATTGCTTCCTTAATAAAAGTTGATAACGGGTACCACCCGATTGTACTCATAGTCTACTTATACAATTACTCATAAGCTGAAAATATATTCTCAGTTCATACAACTCTTTCAGTCGAGGAGTTGCTCCCTGTTAAAAACATCCAATATACCGTCTTAATCATCGTTTTTTGAAAAATTTATAATTAAAATGATAATACAAATGTTCCCGAATGTCAACAGATATGGCTATTTGAATAATAAATTTCTTCCTGTTTTTGTATTTTTCACTATACAAAATTATAATTTCATTATTTGCAAAAACTTTACTTAGTGTAGAAAAGACTTCCGATTTTCATAGGAAGCCTTATAATAATTATTTAGTATATTCTGCAACTAATTCTAATACTTCTTCAGTTGTTGAACACATAATAGCTTTATCTACTAATTCTTTCATCTTATCTAATGATAAGTTTTTGATTTGGCTACGTGCTTGAAGGATTGAAGTAGCTGACATAGAGAACTCATCTAATCCCATACCTAATAGTAATGGAATAGCTAAGCTGTCTCCCGCCATTTCTCCACACATTCCAGTCCATTTACCTTCTTTGTGAGATGCTTCAATAACATTTTTCACAAGACGTAAGATTGCTGGGTTATATGGTTGGTATAAGTATGATACTTTTTCACTCATACGGTCTGCTGCCATAGTGTATTGAACTAAGTCGTTAGTACCAATTGAGAAGAAGTCTACTTCTTTAGCAAAGATATCAGCAATAACAGCAGTTGATGGAATTTCAACCATGATACCTAATTCGATATCGTTACTTACTGCAACACCTTCTGCTACTAATTTTTCTTTTTCTTCTAAGAATAGTGCTTTAGCAGCTCTAAATTCTTGAACTGTAGCGATCATTGGGAACATTACACATAGTTTACCATAAACTGATGCTCGTAATAATGCTCTAAGTTGAGTTCTGAATAAGTCTTTTTCTTCTAGGCAAAGACGAATTGCTCTAAATCCTAAGAATGGATTCATTTCTTTTGGTAAATCTAAGTATGGTAATTCTTTATCTCCACCGATGTCTAAAGTACGAACTACAACAGGTCTGTCACCCATTCCTTCTAATACAGCTTTGTAAGCTTCGAATTGTTCTTCTTCAGTTGGTAGTTGATCACGCCCCATGTATAAGAATTCTGTACGGTATAAACCTACAGCTTCTCCACCGTTGTTGTTAACACCTTCTAAGTCAGCTGGTGTCCCGATGTTAGCAGCTAAAAGTACTTCATGACCATCTTTAGTAACAGATTTTTCTGAAACTAATTTAGCCCATTCAGCTTTTTGCTCTTCAAATTTAACGTGTTTTTCTTTTAATTCAGCTGTAGTAGCTTCATCTGGATTTATATATACAACACCATCTAATCCATCAAGAATAAGAACATCTCCATTCTTAACTTCTTCAGTAATTGTACTTGTTCCTACTACTGCAGGAATTTCTAATGATCTAGCCATGATAGCTGAGTGAGAAGTACGTCCCCCAATATTTGTAGCAAAACCTTTAACATATTGTTTGTTAAGTTGCGCTGTATCAGATGGAGTTAAGTCTTCTGCAATAACGATAACTTCTTCATCGATTAAGCTTGGGTTTGGTAAGTCTACACCTAGTAAGTGAGCTAAAATACGTTTAGAAACGTCACGAATATCAGCAGCACGTTCTTTCATGTAGTCATTATCCATTGATTCAAACATTGAAACAAACATATCTGAAGTTTCTTTTAATGCATATTCAGCGTTAATTTCTTTTGATTGAATGTCAGTTTTAACAGTCCCCATAAATTCTGGGTCTTCTAAAATTAATAAGTGAGCTTCAAAAATAGCTGCTTTATCAGCACCTAAATTTTCATGAGCTTTATCTTTAATAATTGTTAATTCTTTTTTAGAAATTTCAATCGCATCTTCAAAACGTTTAACCTCAGCAACAACATCTTGAACTTTAACTTCTTTAACTGTTAAGTTTGGTTCAACAAAAATGTAGGCTTTAGCAAAAGATATCCCTTGAGAGGCTGCAATACCTTTTAGTTGTAACATTTTATGCTAATCCTTCTTTCTTCATTGTTTCTTCTAATGCTGCTAATGCTTCTGCTTCGTCAGCTCCGTCAGCGTAAATTACGATATCAGCATCTTTTCCAACTCCAAGACTCATAACACCCATAATTGATTTTAAGTTAACTTTACGTCCGTTGAATTCTAATTCAATGTTTGATTGGAATTTTGATGCAGCTTGTACTAATAAAGTAGCTGGTCTAGCGTGGATTCCTGTTTCATCGATAACTTTAAATTCTTTTTGTAACATAGTCATGTCTCCTTTTATTTAAAAAAATATTTACATTCAAATAATAACACATGAAAGCAATATTTACAAGTATTTTATATTTATTCCACCCTAAGAATAGTGCTTATTCTATAACAAAGAAAACAGTTTCTTATCTGTATAGTAAGCATTTACTCCTCATACATTGAAAATATAATGAAAACACTTTTTTCAGTACTAATTTCCATAAAACGTTAAAATTATAAAAAAAGTATCTGTTACAAGGGAAGTAACGATACTTTTTTTATATTATTCTTATTAATAAAATTTAAAATTATTATGTTTTTATTTTTATACTGTAAACCTATTTAAGAAAATTAAACCAATTCTCCACCAAGTTTAATTATTGATTTAAATTTCTCATAATCCTCATGATTTCTATTGAAATCACGAGCATTTTTATTTACTTCCTTAAAATCAATGCCTTGATCTTTAGCAGCAAATACACATCCACAGTAACATTGTCTATATATATTATAGTCATCACACATTTCTACAGATCTTTTATAACCATTATTCTTTTTAAAATCTGATGGTAGATAATATATCGAAACTTGTTCCTGAAGAACATATCCAGCTTCATTTATTACAGTAGCATTTTTCTTAGGACTTAGAGTCAAAGCAGAGGCAAAATAATCGTAACCTAGCTCCTCAGCCTTCTGGGCAGAAGAGTCTAAACGCATTTCATAACAAATATGACATCTATCTCCTCCTTCTCTATCCTCTTCATGACCTTTTACAGCACTGATAAATTTACTTGGTGCATACTCATCAGCTAAGAATTTAATCTTTTTGTCATTTCTTTTATTGAACTCTTCTACAAAATCTTTTTGCACTAACATACGTTTAATGTATTCTTCTTTTGGATGAATATTAGAGTTCGAGAAAAATATTGTAATATCACTAATCTCAGATAAATATTCTAATACATATGTACTACAAGGAGCACAACAAGAGTGAATAAGAATTTTTGGACGAAAATTAGTCTTCTCCCATTCTTTTATAAGTTCTTTTAGTACATTATCATAATTAATTTTTTGATTTTTGTGTCTTGTATTTATAAATTGTTTACTATCAATCATACAAATTTAATCCTTCTAATATTTCTAATATTTTACTACACAAGTTTAATATACTTTAATTTATTTTACAATTAATATCATTTCTAATTAAAAGACATTATCAATAACAACTAAAAATAGGTTCCGAAATATGAAATTTTGACATTTCAAAGCTAACGAAACCCATTATTTATTAATTATTCAACTTTATACGCTATTCCTAAATGCTGATATGCTTTAGGTGTAGCACGACGTCCTCTAGGCGTACGTTCTATAAATCCTTCCTTTACAAGATATGGCTCATATACATCTTCTATAGTGATACTTTCTTCACCTATAGTCACAGCAATTGTTTCAAGACCAACAGCACGACCATCATAACGTTTAATCAAACATTCTAATATTTTATAGTCGATATTATCAAGGCCTTTCGCATCTACTTGCAGTAGATCTAATGATTCAACAGCTAAATCCTTAGCTATTACACCATCATTTTTAACTTGTGCAAAGTCTCGTACACGTTTAAGAAGTCTATTCGCTATACGCGGTGTTCCACGAGATCTCATGGCTATTTCATAGGAACTCTCATCATCTATATCACATTCAAAAATATCAGATGTTCTTTCTATAATGTTTTGTAATTCAGAAATAGTATAAAATTCCAGACGACAATGCACACCAAATCTATCTCGAAGCGGCGCAGTTAAAGCTCCAGCTCTCGTAGTTGCACCAACCAATGTGAATGGTGGTAGTTCAATTCTAATACTACGCGATTCTTCACCTTTTCCAATTACAATATCAAGATAAAAATCTTCCATCGCAGAATACAGTATCTCTTCGATAGACCTACTTATTCTGTGAATCTCATCGATAAATAGAACATCACCTGGTTCAAGACTAGTTAATATTGCAGCTAAATCTCCAGATTTCTCTATTGCAGGCCCTGAAGTATATTTAATTCCCACTTCCATCTCATTAGCAATAATTGTCGCAAGTGTTGTCTTCCCTAATCCAGGAGGACCATATAGTAAGCAGTGATCTAAAACCTCACCACGAAGTTTTGCAGCCTCAATAAATATTTTCAAATTACTTTTTATCTGTTCTTGTCCTATATATTGACTAAGAAACTTCGGTCTTAAAGACTGTTCCTCACGCTCTTCGCCAAAATTTTGGCTTGCAGATACCATTCTATCTTCCATAATTTCCTCCTTTCTTCAATTATGCATTCATTAATAATTTTAATCCTTGTTTTACATATTCATCAACACCAGAGAAGTCGAATGCTGATAATTTTTTCTCGATTTTTGCAAGTTCTTTTTTGCTATATCCTAGAGCTTCCAAGGCTAACATTGCATCACTTAGATAATTATTTACAGCAGTTGGAGCACTACTAATATTATTCATACTGAAATCAACTTTACCTTGTAAATCAAGGATAATCTGTTGAGCAGATTTTTTCCCAATTCCCGGAAACTTCGTTAAATATGTTACATCTTGATTCTCGATGGCTCCAATAATTTCTTCACTAGTCCCTCCAGCTAATATAGCTAAAGCACTCTTAGGTCCTACACCTTTTACCTTTAATAATAGTAAAAATACTTTTTTCTGATCTTTATTAGAAAATCCATAAAGTATATTAGAATCTTCCCTTACTTGTTGGCTAATAAAAACAGTTTTTTCTTCATTCAATTGATATTCATATGGATTAGCCACAACTATTTCATAACCTATTCCATTGTTATCGACAACGATATTTGTCGGATTAATTTCCGAAATTTTTCCTTTAATATATGCGTACATTACATTCACACTCCTGATTGATTATTTAATTATAAAATTAATCGTAAAAAATCTCAAGTGTTTTATTTAATCAAAATATTTACTTGCGTCATACACAAAAAAAACTTGGCACATTATGTACCAAGTTCATATTTCTATTTTACTTTATCTAAATCAACATTCATAACTTTTGCAGTTGCTTCTACTTTTTTATAAGCATCTTGATCCACATCAGTAAATCCAGTGATACTAAACATCTTTGTGAATAATTCTTTCATTTTTGGATCATTTTCAACATCACGAAGAGCTTTTTCTAATTTCTCTTGTAACTCTTTATCCATTTTGCTAGAAGTTGTAACCATAACACCAGGAATCATATCACTAGTTGCTAATTTTTGAATATCAGTTTTTGCCTGTGGAAAGTCTTTAGCATATCTATCTTCCACTCCATCGAATGTTGCTATTACATCAACATCCTTGTTAAGAAGTAGTTGTAAACTCTTATCATGACCACCACTAAATTGATAACTAATATCTTTATCTAAGTTAAGACCAGCTTCAACTAACATAGCACCTGGGTAAATATATCCTGATGAAGATGAAGGATCTACGAATGCTACTTTTTTACCTTTAACATCTTGAAGTGATTTAATACCAGAATCTTTTCTTACATATAACTCAGCAGTATATCCAGGTTTTCCTGTTTTACCTTTAGATGTTAGTATAGGTTTTGCACTACTTTGTTTCTGAGCAAGTAAAGATGAAAATGGAGGAATGATACCAAAATCAACACTTCCACTACCTAATCCCTCAACTACACCAATATAGTTACTAGCTGTAAAAGCTTCTACTTTTACCCCTAATCTTTCAGAAAGATAATCAGAGATTGGTTTAAGATCTTCAACAAGTTTCTCACTATTTTTCAGAGGAACAAATCCCATTTTAATAACTTTTTCTTCTTTTTTCGTTTCAGTCTTTGTAGTACATCCTACGATAGAGAAGACAAAAATAAAACTAAATAACGCCAATAATATTTTCTTCATATTATTTCCTCCTCGATATTTCTAAAATAAATTTGATATAATTTTAACACAAAAAAAACAATATATCTAGCTTTTAAAAGAAATAATAACAATTTTTAATGAGAAATTTTCACATTACTAGAATAATGTTCGGTAATTACTAATAAATTCCCGAATATTTTCATAATACAAGGATCACAAATAATATAAACCGTAATTTAGGCATAAAAAAAACACCTTATAAAAGATGAGTAAAAATTGGAGGCGGCTACCGGATTTGAACCGGTGATCAAGGTTTTGCAGACCCGTGCCTTACCACTTGGCTAAGCCGCCTAAATATATTTAATTTTAATGGGGCGGCTGAGGGGAATCGAACCCCCGAATGTCGGACCCACAATCCGATGCGTTAACCCCTTCGCCACAGCCGCCATATCAAGAACAATATTTATTATACATTTTTCATCAAATTATGTCAAGAACTTTTTTAATTATTTTCAAATTTTCAACTACCTATTCAGTATTAATACTCATACCTAATTCCTTACAATCATTACTAATTTCAATATTTCAACATCTCTCTATATTTAGCCCTTTCATAATACAAATTAATAATTCTCCTTAACCTTAAGGTTAAAGAGAATTATTAAACTACCTATTATTTAGTATTTTTTCTTCTTCTTAAAACGTATACTAAACAAATTAATGCAAGTCCTACAAAAGTTGTAGGTAAAGCTAATGTTCCTGTCTTAGCTAATAGAGAATTTGATTTTCCTACATTTCCAAGATTTACTTGAGAATTGTTTGCTACCATTCCTTGATCTTTAGCTACATCTGCTAAGCCAACACTTGCTTTATCTTTATCTTTTTTAAATACATCGCCAAGTAATGTTGATAATTTAGATTTTCCTTTACTTACTTTTTCGGATGCTTTTTTAAGAATTTCTAATGCATTGTTTACTTCATCTTGTTTTGCATTTGCATTAGATAATACTAAGATAGCTGCTTTAAGCGCTGCTTTATATTCTTTCTTAACTGCTTCTTCTGCTTCTTTAAAGCTATCTTGTGATGTAAGGTCTCCATTTTTCTCTACCTCAGCCGCAAGCTCTTTTTTATCTATACTTGGAGCTTCTACTTTTGGTTGTTCTACTTTGCCAGTATATTCTTTAGGTGCTTCTACTTTTTCTGGTTCTACCACTGCTCCTGCTTGCACTCCTGTGTATTCTTTTGGAGCTTCTGCTTTCGCAGGATCAACTACTGCCCCAGCTTGCACCCCTGTATATTCTTTCGGAGCTTCCACTTTTTCTGGCTCTACTATTGCTCCTGCTTGTACTCCTGTGTACTCTTTAG
>NZ_KQ959994.1:0-10167 GCF_001553035.1 Gemella haemolysans | reverse complement strand
GCTTGTACTCCTGTGTACTCTTTAGGACCTTCCACTTTTTCCGGTTCTACCACTGCTCCTGCTTGTACTCCTGTGTACTCTTTAGGACCTTCTACTTTTTCTGGCTCTACCACTGCTCCTGCTTGCACCCCTGTATATTCTTTTGGTGGTTCTACCTTCTCAGGTTCTACTATTGCACCTGCTTGTACTCCTGTATATTCTTTTGGAGCTTCTACTTTTTCCGGTTCACCTTTTGCTTCTTTTGGTTTAACACCAGTAAGTTTAGAAATAGCTACATTTAACTCTTCAACTGCTTTGTTTACTTCGTCTTGTGTTGCATGTTCATCTTCTAAAAGTTGTTTAGCTTTATTAATAGCTTTGTTGTATTCCTCTTTAGCATCTAATGACGCATATTCATACTTATCACTATCAGTTGTAACTTTGAAATTATCAGAAGCTAATTTCAGTTGACTCTTATCTACTTTAACATCTTCTTTAGGTGCATTTTTCTCTACAAGAGCCACAAAATTACTAAGTTCATCTACTGTGAATACGAACTTACCATCAACAACTTCACCATTAACCGGTTCAATTGTTCCATCTTTTTTCTCTTGACCAAATTTAGCTGGCATTTTATCTAATGATAAAGTAACTTTTCTAGTTCCATCAACTTCTACTACCTTATTATTTCTATCTTCTAAATGGATATCATAAAATACAACATCATATTTAGTTAAATCAATCTCACTGTCAGTTAGCTGTTTAAGTATTTTTTCCTTGCTAGCTTTTTCAACATCTCCAACTACAAGTTTATAATCATTATAAAGTTTAGCTTCTCCAAACTCAACAGTCGCTGGAGTAGTTGCACCTTCTGCAGTTGTGACACTAGCTACTTTCTGAGCTAGACTCAATTGTAATTCTTTTGTATTACGACCATTCCCTACTACAAGTTCAAAATTGTTTTCAGAAGATCTATATCCTTCTGGTAACACTACTTCAACAGTATATTTACCATTATTTAAACGTTTTTGGAATTCTTTTTCACTATATAGACTTCTTGATAATTCTGTTTTTTCACCTTGTTCATTCGTAACAAATACTTTTGCTCCAGCAGGTATAACTTTATCAAATTTAATTATTGTCGTGTTTCTCTTTTGTTCTTCAAATGTAAATTCAACAGATTTAGTTGAGTCATCTTTAGTAATCTCAAAAGCAACTTCTTTAGGACTAGTTAATTTAAGAGCTTCATCAGTTAGAACTACTTGTACAGTATATTTACCATATGGCAGGGCTGTCAGATTCTTACCATTCTTCGTGAAGTCTTCTCCTACTAATTCCCCTTTTTCATTCTTAATAGCATATCTTACGTTAGTAGAATAATCACCTGTTCCATCTTTAGCTGTAGTTTTAACTTCTACAGTACCTTTTTCAGTATTTTGAACTTTAGAAATTCCAACGCTATCTTTGTTCCCTGCAAAATCACTCACTTCATAAGTAAATTTATCTAGAGATACTTTTTCTGGAAGAGTGAATGTACCATCTATATTTGGCTCTACTTCCACTTCTTTTTCAACAGTTTTACCATCTTTACCTTTTTTAGTCACTTTATAACTTAATTTCTTATAAAGTACTCCACTTCCGTTTTCTTTAACTGCATACGGTTTAAATGTTCTAGTTTTTTCGTCATAAACTCCACCTGTACCAACAATTTGTGGTGCAACTCTATCAATAGTAACGTTAAATACAGTCTCTTGCATTTTCGCACCTGTAGCAACTGGACTATAGCTAACTACATACTGGTATTCACCATCTGGTAATGGATTTCCATTATTATCTTGACCTTTCCAGTTTGTTTCAGTAACTAACACAGCTTTTTTATTTGTAGCTTTGTTATGGAAGAAGTTCTTTTTACCAGAAACATTACCATTTTCATATAATGGATTTTTACGTTCAACATCATCTTTAGCATAAACTGATAATTTAAGATTTTCATAGTTTCTTAAGAACGTCGCTTTAAATCCAATTTCATCGTGCTGTCTATCACCATTTGGAGAAAATGCTAATTTCCCAAAATAATTAGACTTACTCTTAGGATTAGTATACTCTCCTAAAACTTTAATATGTTTTTCTTCACCATTTACATCAACAGTAACCAATGAAGTAAAGTTATTTTTATCGTCACGCTCCGTTGTATTAGGTTTATAGTAATAGAATGGTTTTTCATTCCCTTTAAATTCATATATTGGTTTTTCTACTACAGGTAGATTTTGGAACTCTCCTTTAAAACCAACATATGGTATTCCAGCAACTGCTGTATTCGTATCTTTAGGATCAAAGAATCTTACAAATCCTTCAAGATAATAACCATTTGGCATTTGCCCTTCTAATTCATTTCTGAATTGCGTTGCATCTACAGTAATTGTAACTGATTTCTCTCCTTTAGCAGGAACTACTACAGTCTCTCCACCATTACTTTCTGATAATTGTCTTGGTTTAAGTGTAATTTGTCCATTTTCTACACCATCAGTATTTAAATAAGACTTGTAAACAAGTTCCTTAGGCTGATCAGATAAATTATGTAGTACTACATTAAATTTAAATGTATCTTGGACATTACCTAAAGAGATACTTCCATAATCATTATCTCCAGTTACATATAAATCACCAAATGCCGCTTTAGAGACATCAATAACTCCAGCTCCTTGTTGTCTTGGTGATGTAAATGCTTTTGTTTCATTATTATAATTTGGAATCGCAGTACTCATTAATAGGTGTTTTATTAATTTCTGTAATTCTTCACCTTGAAGGTCAGGATATCTTTCTTGGAATACTTGTTTCATTAAAGATATAGCTCCAGCTACGTGTGGTGAAGCCATACTTGTACCACTATCTAATCCATACGTTCCATTATTGAATGATGAATAAACATCACCACCAGGTGCCGTAACATCAGGCTTGAATAGTCCGTCTCCAGTCACTCCCCAACTTGTAAAATCAGCAAGTTGATTTGCTTGCGGATGAGGTCTCTTACTGAAATGTCCAGTAAATTTTAATTTATAATAATCTGGATAAGTTGCTAATAAATTACCGAATTTATATCCAACAAACACTACAGGAAAATCACTATCGTAATTATTTAATGCAACATTAAGTAACTCTTCTCCACCTTCTTTAGTGTTATATAAAACAGCACCAGCAGCTCCTGCTTTTTTAGCAGCTGCTACTTTATCTGCGAAAGTATTTCCACCTCCACGCATCATTACTGCAATTTTACCTTTTACATCTTGGTTTTTAAAATCATTTTCTAAACCATAACCAGCGTTAAAGTATGAGTACTCAGTTTTCGGATTAAATCTTTTAGCAAATGGTCTAATTGTAGCTTCACCATTATCCCACTCTTCATTTCCTTCTAATCCAACAACAGTCATTACTTCAGTATTCATGACACTATTGTTTATAGCCGCCACAGCTATTGAATCAGGCGTTACCGATGGCGTTCCGATTAATCCATAATCTGGATTAGAAGCACTTGGTTTACTTTGACCATTTCCAAATACATTATCATTCCCCGCAGCGACTACAACATTGACCCCAGCCTTTTTAGCAAGTGCAATTGCATCAATAGTACCTTGACCAACTTCTGTTACTGCTCCTGCAGTAGCACCTAGACTCATATTAATAGAGTCAGCACCTAATTTAACAGCATCTTCTATAGCTTTAACATATAAAAACGTACTTGTTTTTGCTCCACCTTGTTTATCTGAGAATACTCTCATGAATATTAATTGTGATTCTGGAGCAACACCTGCTACATACTCATTATTCGGTGCTTTTTTCGTTGGATTACCTACTGAAGTACCTACAACGTGCATACCGTGAGATTTATCTTTTTTCTCTTTTAGGTTATTATCCCAGTCATAGTAGTTAAACGCATAAATCAGTTTATCACTATACCATTTTCCATAATCGATTCCAGCTTTTTCTTTCACAGCTTCAAGTTCAGCTTTATTTTTATACTTAGCTTTACTTGTATCAGTTAAATGTAATATGTCATGATTAGGATCTAAACCTGAGTCAATAACAGCCACTACTCTACCTTGACCTTTATATCCTTTATCCCATAAACTTTGTACACCAATAATTCTATTACTGTCGATAACTGTATTTTTTAAAGCAGTATCATCTTCATTATTTTTAGTAGTAGTTTCAGGAACTTCATAATCAACACTTACTTCAACACTATTTACAAAATCCATCGCTTGAATTTTTTTAGCGTCAGCATACGAAGTTTCTAAAGAAAATCCGTTTAAAAGTGTATCATATTCAAATAATACTTTGTAATCAACACCTTTATCTTTAATTTCTTTTAATGCTCGTTCACGTGGTTCTTTAGTACTCTTTTCGCGTTCTTTTCTTCCTTCTTCAGTTTTCAATGAATTAGGATCTACTTTGTCCTCTTTTAAAGAAACAATAATTCTAACTTTATCCTCATCTTTAAAAGTATGTGCAGAAGTATTAGATACGGCATCAGCCTTTCCATTTTCTTCAGCATATACCCAATTCTTCTCTAAATTATTAAAATCCATCACATGTAGATTAGTTAATAGTAATGTAGCTGTTACAAATGATACAGCAGCTTTTTTTCCAAAATGCATTGTTCCTCTCCTTTTTTTAAGTATATTTTAGTTACATTTCTATATTTAAACACATATTATCTGTAAAATCAATAGATTTTTCTGTTTAATTATAAAAAAATAAAGAAAAAAACTTAGTTCCCTAAGTTTCTTCTTAATTTTTATTCATGTATTTCTAATGGTAATCCATCTGGATCAAAGAAAAATGCCATTTTCTTATTATCAAAATCATCGTATCTTAATTCTTCATGTGGAATATCTAATTCATCAAACTTTTTCAGAACCGCTTCTACATCATCAACTTTAAAAGCTAAATGTCTTAGTCCACTGTATTCTGGACTTGGTATCTTAGGTCTTAATGGAGCAGCTTCTTTAATAAAAATTTCTAATACTAGATTCCCTTGTTTTACATTTATAATAATATCATTCTTCTCTGGTCGATTATGTTCACTAGTAACCTCAAATCCCAACTTATCTACGTAAAACTCCTTTGTTTTAATATATTCTGTTCCTATAATCGCTATGTGATGTACATTCTCAAACATTTTAATACATTTCCTTATCTAATTTTTTTACTATGTCTATAGCCAGAGCCAGCTTCTGAGTATCCACTTCTTCATAGTCTCCTTTGTCTGTATATCTATAAGTTACATCCACACCGGTTGTCGTTGTATCAATTCCATATTTTTTAAATGTTCCATGAACTTGAGTAACTCCTGTCTCTTTAATAATATATTCAATATTCTCAGTAGTAATCCCCGCACCTGCAAGAATCTCAATTTTATCCCCAAACTTTTCTTGAAGCTGTTTTAAAAGTTCTACACCTTTATTAACATTTGCACCCAGTCCACTAGTTAATACTCTTGTACAACCTAATTCAATCAAGCGTTGGATATTATTTTCTGGTTCATCTGAGCAATCAAACGCTCTATGAAAGACACTTTCCGCTTCAAAACTTTTACATAGTTTTATCATTTTTTCAGTCTCTTCCCAGTTAATTCTTCTACTTTCATTCAAAAATCCAAATACTATTCCTTTTGCACCGTGTTCTAGCAGTTCCCTAGCTTCTCTAAACATCTGTTCTTTTTCTATTTCCGAATAGCAAAAACCTCCTCCCCTAGGTCTTACCATCGCCATTATAGGTATCTCAACACCATTTTCAAGTGCCATATTTAGAACTGTTAATGTTGGTGTTAAACCACCTAGATAACTAGCACTAATCAACTCTATTCTATCTGCACCTTCATTTTGTGCTACTAAACAATCTTGTACACTATTAGCACATACTTCTATTTTAATCATATCAAATTCTCCTTTAATATCTATAGCATAATTATAACATAGTTTAAAACATCTCTAATAACTAATACTCTATTAAAAAGTCCTTAATAACAAATCTTTTTTAACAAAATAAGGATATGTGAAATTAATCATCATATCCTTATTTATATTTATATTGTAGATTGTATTATTTCCCACCAAATATAGATGTTCTAAAATCTTTAGTCTGATCTAGATAAGCCTTAAATATAGCTTTCTTAAGTTTAAGAACTCTACTATTAGTATCAGGGTATACTTGTGCTGTGAAATCTTCAGCATCTTCTCTAACTGCTGTTTCAATCATTTTTTCAAGTACACTTATATTATTAACTGTTACATTTTTTTGTCGTCCCCATGGGTCATTAGGATTAAAGAAGCTAACTCTATTTAGTTTACTGAATTGTTGTACTCTTTCACTATACATATCTTTCTTGAATTCAACCCAAGATTTATATTTTTTATTAAACACTTTCTCAAGTACTAAATCATCAGTAACCAAGCCAATTTCTTTACCATAAGAATTAATCTTATGTCCTCTCTCTTTTGCTTCTTTTTCATATTGATTAGAAATGTATGGAACCATACCTTCTTTATAACCTTTAGCAGCTAATAGTTCAAATGCCATACGGCGTCCCATTAAGTCACCTGGAGTTCCTCTGTCACTACTTAAAGCAGAATAGATTGGTGAGAATAGATTAATTGTGTGGTATCCATTTCTTTCATACTCACCTTGGTCGATATATCCTCTTCTTGTTATAATGTCATTTTCGATTAGACTATTAAATGAGTTAAGTTTATTAATTTCATCAGAAGTTAATCTACGAACAGCATTCGTTGCATAAACATAATTTCCATCAGGATCTTTCTTATATATATTCTCAATTTTTCTTAATAGATCATTTTTCTCATTATAATCTAATTTAGCTACAGCACGACCTTCTAAGATTTCAAGAGTATATATTAAATCGAACATATTATGCATATAACTATGTAAGTCTTCTGCACTACTGAATCTTTGAGTTGGATCCGCTATTTGAAGTCTTGTTGAATTTTCTGAATCATCATATTTCAAAACAGAGTTAATTGTTATTGTTGGATCATATGGGTGGTCAGGAGCTTGTAGTAATCCTTTTGCATAAAACTCAGGTCCTAATCCACTTCTTCTTCCATATCCTCCAAGATAAATTTCTCTATCAGAGTTATGTGTCATTTCATGAGTATAAGTAACCGCACCAGATTTATCTAGCATACGATAAGCCATATAGTAGAATGCATCACCTGTTGCATATGCACCATGTTGATTATGAACAACATTATTTCCAGAAGGACCAAAGAAGTTTTTTATAACCGGATTATTAGTTTCAAAATTCGCTTCTTGTACCTTATCATTTGTATCATTACCAAATCTAAACGCGTCATAGACTAGGACACTTCTAAATAATTTTTCTTTATTATCATTATCTAGAATTTTATACCAATAATCATAATGATCTCTAAAGCGTTTAGCAGCTTCTTTCACATTATCTTCAACAAATTTATTTAATTTTTCTCCCTTAGGATATTCATTACTTCTATATCTATCATAAGCACCAAATCCTATAGTTGAAATATTCGCAATCATAAATATCATTTTTTCTTCTGGTAAAGTTAATAATGGTAAGACCATACTTTGATATTTCCATGAAGGACTAGTTAATCTATCATAAACACCTATAGAGTGTTCCGTTCCTTGTTCTGATTGTTTAGAACTTACTTCAGGTATTGTAGATTTTTCTTCAACAATATATGCTTTAGATTGTTTTTTGAACCAGTCGTTATTAGTTGTATTTGGTAGGAATACTTTTCTATAACCTTCTAATGCTTTAAATAAACCTTCAGTTCCATAATTTTTAGATAATAATACATTATATGTAATTACATTATTTTTAGCTAATAAATTGTTAAATCCAGATTTACCTAGCTCAATAACATTATCTAATGCAGAACTATTAGATTTACCAAAGAAATCTAAATGATATAATACTAAATCTTTTGCACTTGCATTATCATATTTAAAATTATACCAACGTTCAAGATATGTTAATCCTAGAAGTAGCGCCTCTTTATTATTCTTAATTTTTTCTATTACATAATTGTCTATTATTGAATTATTATTTTCAGCTATCGCCGCATCAGCAGAAAGAAGTTTTGATAAAGTATCACCTATATTTGCTTTTGTTTTATCAAATTGTTCATCTAGATATAATTCAGTTAATTTTATATCACTTGAAATATCTAATACTCTTCTAACAGCATCTGAATTATATTGAACAGATTTCAAATCATTTAAAACAGCTTTTACAATATTATTATAATCATGTAATAATGTATTAGGTGTGTACATAAGCTTTGTATTAGTTATTTCATACTCTGCTACTTTAGAGAAATCTTGTCGGTATTTTACATCTAATGTTTGAGAAGTATTATCAGAATAATGAAGTAACAATTTATTAATGCTACCTTTGTTTTTATTAATATCTGTGATTACTTCTTTATCCTTCATTGGAACTACAGACACAAGATTTTTAGTAAATAAATCATTATTAGTTTCTACTAAATTACCATATTTAACAATTGTCTCTCGATTATAGAACGGTAATAGTTTTTCAATATTTTTATATACTTTTAACCTAGAAACATCTGCTCCTTCTACATTTCCATAGTCAGTTACATATCTAGAAGAGAAGTTAAAGTCTTCTATCTTAGTATTTTTCTTAGAAACAAGTTCAGTTTTCTTCTCAAGAACTTTATTATTATCTAATACAATACCTCTTTGTTTTTCTGAATCTCTACTAAGTACTTCATCATCCACTTGTACTACATTTACTACCTTATTATTTTTATTACTATAAGTGTTAGTTGCTTTTATACCATTAAAATCATAACCCGCAATAGCATTACCATTCGTTACATTAACATCACTTAAGACGTTTGTAAGGTTACCCGAGTTACTTATATCTGATGAGTCTCTATCCCAAAGATACCCTGCAACTCCTCCAACATAACCAAAATGTTTTACATTATTTAGATTTCCTTCAACATAACTATTTCTGATAGTTGCATTCTTATCAACAAGTCCCGCTATACCACCAACAACCTGGTCACCAGTATTAGCATTCGTTGCCATATCAATAGATGAAATTGATCTATCTATTGAAGCACTAGCACCTGAAAGTTTTCCTACTAAACCACCTATTTGATAAGTAGCCGTTGTATCATAAGTATTAGTTATTCTTCCAGTAAAACTACTTTCAGAAATTGTAGAGTTAGTAACTTGTGAAACTAAACCACCAATACTGCGTTCACCTGCAATTACACCAGAAGAATGAACATTAATAATTTTTGAACCATTTTTCGCCTCTTTCGCTATTGTAGCAGTATCATCTTTCGAAGAAACATTTGCTTCTTTTATTGAAAGATCTTGAATAGTAGCATGACTTAAAGCATTAAACAATGGTTTTTTCAGGTTATATATAGCATAATTCTTATCATTATTTTTACCTATTAATGTACCTGTAAACTCACTACTAATATAGCTTTCTTGACCATCTCGAAGTTCTACTTCACGAGCATCCATAGTTGCTCCCAAACGAAACGTACCATGTAGATTTCTATTCATTGCTTCTACTAGATTTTTAAATGATGTATAAACTTCGTTTTCACTATTTACGGTCTTAGGTAGGTAGTAAGTATAATTTTCTAAAATACTATTGTTTTCGTGTTGAATTAAATCATTAGCTTGACCCACAATTTTATATACTTCTTGATTACCTTTTCTAGCACTCTCAATACTCTTAACTGGTAACATAACATCTTTAAAGTTCTCTGATTTAACTTTCATAAAGTAGTCTGTTGGAGTAGTAGGAACACTCGAAAGTGATGTTACATGTCGATACTTATTATTTTCTAAAGTGTACAATTCTACATTAGAAATATTTCTAAGTTCTAGTTTCTTATCTACTGTTCTTTCTTTTTCAGCACTAGGTTGTTCAATTTTACCAGTGTATTCTTTTGGTGGTTCTACTTTTTCCGGCTCAACTATTGCTCCGGCCTGCATTCCTGTGTATTCCTTCGGTACCTCTACTTTTGCTGGTTCTACTATTGCTCCGGCTTGCACTCCCGTGTATTCTTTCGGGGATTCTACCTTCTCAGATTCGACTATCGCTCCGGCTTGTACCCCTGTGTACTCTTTTGG
>NZ_KQ959993.1:35220-35437 GCF_001553035.1 Gemella haemolysans | reverse complement strand
ATATGTAAATTTTGAATTCTACAAAACTTAAATTCTGACATTGAAATAGCTAATAAAGTTTGAGAGATATGTAAATTTTGAATTCTACAAAACTTAAAATAATCAGCTTGGTCGTATGTAATCGTTTGAGAGATATGTAAATTTTGAATTCTACAAAACACTATTGGTGATTGGGATGAAGAAGATTAAGTTTGAGAGATATGTAAATTTTGAATTC
>NZ_KQ959993.1:34833-35120 GCF_001553035.1 Gemella haemolysans | reverse complement strand
AGAGATATGTAAATTTTGAATTCTACAAAACCACTTGTCGATAAGGTGCAACCCCTACTTGAGTTTGAGAGATATGTAAATTTTGAATTCTACAAAACTGTCTTGCTTTGTTTCCTCTTTCATACGTGTTTGAGAGATATGTAAATTTTGAATTCTACAAAACACATTTTTCTTATTCATGAAAAGTATTTCGTTTGAGAGATATGTAAATTTTGAATTCTACAAAACTTATCACCTGTAGGTAATCCGTAAGCCTCGTTTGAGAGATATGTAAATTTTGAATTCTA
>NZ_KQ959993.1:34383-34733 GCF_001553035.1 Gemella haemolysans | reverse complement strand
GATATGTAAATTTTGAATTCTACAAAACATCCTTGCCATCTAGAGTCACTCTCCTTTGGTTTGAGAGATATGTAAATTTTGAATTCTACAAAACACTGCAGAACAGAGATTCCAATAAAAGTATGTTTGAGAGATATGTAAATTTTGAATTCTACAAAACTTAAAATAATCAGCTTGGTCGTATGTAATCGTTTGAGAGATATGTAAATTTTGAATTCTACAAAACTACCTTAAATAATAACTGTCAATACGTTTTGTTTGAGAGATATGTAAATTTTGAATTCTACAAAACTGGAAATGAGAAACTTAACCAGTCAATTTGTTTGAGAGATATGTAAATTTTGAATTCT
>NZ_KQ959993.1:23137-34283 GCF_001553035.1 Gemella haemolysans | reverse complement strand
GAGATATGTAAATTTTGAATTCTACAAAACGAAATTTGATTTAGCATAAATTGATACATCGTTTGAGAGATATGTAAATTTTGAATTCTACAAAACTTTAGTGGTAAAGTAGAAAAATTAATTTTTGTTTTAGAAATATGTGAATTTTCTGAGCATATAATAAGATTATTGATGAGATAACATTGAGTGTTATTTTATCTATAATCTTATTTTTGTTTACATAAACGCGAATAATTGTGAAACTAAATACAAAAAAAGCATTTACGTTAATCACAATAAACGTAAATGCTTTTTAACATTCTCTTACTTCGTTATCTCATCAATAATAGTCTCTAGTTTCATAGAACGGCTTGCTTTGAATAAGATAACTTCGTTTTTGTGTTTGTTATTTTTTAGATATTCACTAACTTCTGCTGTAGTAGGGAAGTGTAGTGTTTTTATTTTATCGTTTTTAATTTGTTTTGTAATATTTTCAGCTAGTTCACCAACGCTGATTACTAAGTCAATATCGTTTGTGTTTTCAGATATATATTCTCCAACTTCACCGTGATAGCTAACTTCGTTAGGTCCTAGTTCGAACATGCTTCCTAATACAAGTGTTTTATAATCGAAGTCGTCATAACTACTTACTACATCAACACCAGCTTTCATAGAAGTAGGGCTAGCGTTATATGCATCGTTGATTATTAGTGAATCCTCTCTGTAAGGGATACTTTGTAGACGCATTCCTGTTATTTTCACAGTATTTTCAATAGCTTTGCGGATTTCTTCGTTAGTTAATCCGATCTTACTTGCGATTGCTGTTGCGAACATAATGTTGTATAGATTATGTTTTCCTTTTAATTTTGTGAAGTATTGTTCGTCGCTTATATTAAGCTTGAAATCAATTTTATCACGTGTAATTGTGTAGCTTTCTAATATAATATCGTTATAGCTATTTTCACCACATGATGTTGCATTGATTTCTGAAGAATCTACTAATGTTTTTAGAAGAACTTCATCTCCGTTATAGACGAAGTATCCATCTTTCTTCATACCATTAGTAATTTCGAATTTAGCTTTAGCAATTCCTTCACGTGATTTGAAAAATTCGATGTGACTTTCACCGATATTAGTAATTACTGTATAATCAGGTTCAACTAACTTAGATAAGAAGTTAAGCTGTCCAAAACCATCAGCACCCATTTCAAGAACTAGTATTTCACTATCTTCAGGCGCAGCAAGAATAGTAATTGGCACACCAAGTTCATTGTTAAAGTTTCCTTGTGTTTTGTGAACTTTATATTTTGTTGATAATACACTTGTAATAATATCTTTAGTAGTTGTTTTACCGTTACTACCTGTTATTGCGATAGTTTTGGCATTTAAGCTTTCTAAATAGTGTTTTGCTAGAGTTTGAATTGCTTCATAACTATCATCAACGTAGATAATATTATTGTCAGAAACAAAGTCGTCTTTTAATGATAAACTTGCTGCAGCACCTTTTTCAAAGGCACTTTCTATATAGTTGTGACCATCGACATTTTCACCTAAGAAGGGGATAAATAAGTCACCTTGTTTAACTTTTCTACTATCAATAGCGATACCAGTAATTTCAACATTGCTAGTAATATTCACTTTTTTTGCATTTAATATTTTTTCTAAATCTTTAACTAAATATTTCATGGTTAATCCTATTCTTCAGTTAATAAGTTTTTACGATCTTCATAACGCTCTACAGCTAGTTTGAATAACTCTTCGATAATTTCTGAATAACTCACGTTCATATTTGCCCATAGAGAAGGGAACATTGAGAATGGAGTGAATCCAGGCATTGTGTTTACTTCGTTAATGAAGATTTCTCCTTCTTTAGTATAGAAGAAGTCAGCACGTACTAATCCTGATCCACTGATTGCACGGAATGCAGTAGCTGCCATTTCTCTGAATTTAGGATATAGAGTAGTATCTATTGGCGCTGGAATATCCATACGAGATTGTCCATCTGTGTACTTAGTTTCATAATCGTAGAATTCTGTTGAAGAAATATTTACGATTTCACCTGGATCTGTTGTCTTAACTTCGTTGTAACCAAGAACGGCAACTTCGATTTCTTTAGCACCTACAGCACCTTGTTCAACAACGATTTTTTTATCGAATTTTAGAGCTTCTTCGATACCTTTAACTAATTCAGCTTCATCGTTACAGCGACTAATACCAACTGAAGAACCTAAGTTAGCAGGTTTTACGAATAGAGGATATTTAAGATTTTCATTAATCTCAGCGATAAGAGCTTCTTTTTTATTTTTCCAAGTATATTCGATAAAGTGAACATATGGAAGTTGTGGAAGGTCATAAGCAGCGAATAGTTGTTTCATAACTACTTTATCCATACCAGCTGCACTTGAAAGTACGTTGTTACCAACATAAGCGATATCCATGATTTCTAGTAATCCTTGGATTGTTCCATCTTCACCATTAGGTCCGTGTAGAACAGGGAAGACGATATCAAATTTACGTCCATCTTCGAATAATAATCCACTGATATCGTTGTCAAAGTTAGAGAAAACTAAATCGTGTTGATCAGCTACTTCTGATGTAATTTGTTCACCACGTACCCAGTTACCTTCTAATGAGATAAAGATAGGGAATACGTTGTATTTTTCTTTGTCTATTGCGTTAATAATTGATTTCGCTGTTAAAAGTGACACTGAGTGTTCAGCACTTTTACCACCATATACTATTCCAATATTTTGTTTTGTCATGTTTAAATCTCCTAAGAAATAAAAATTGTTTTTTTATTATAATGCATAAATTTCAATATACACATATTTTAATTTAATTATGATCGAAATTTGTTGATTACGATGCAAAACTAACATACCTTATTATATCATAAAAATTTAAAAGTAGAATAAATTTGTAAGGTTTAATAGAATAAATTTTATAAAAAGTAAAAACTGAAAAAATATAGAAGCAACGGATTATTATGAGTAAAAATAATGTAGTTGCTTCTATAAGTTTATATTCTATAATTTATATTTCTCTTTTAGTTCTGCGATAGTATCACGAAGTTTTGCGGCTTGTTCGAATTCGAATTTTTCTGCAGCAGCGAACATTTGTTGTTCTAATTCTGCTAAGTGCTCTTCAATATTGTCATCGTTGATATTTGCAGTTTCTTCAAGTTCAAGAATTTCTTCATCGTTAGCGACTTCTTTCTTAGCGCTGATAGAATCACGAATATCTTTAATAATAGTCTGTGGGGTAATACCATGTTCTTCATTATATGTCATTTGAATTTCACGACGACGGTTTGTCTCATCAATCGCTTTTCTCATACTTCGAGTAATATTATCCGCATACATGATTACACGACCATTCGCATTACGTGCAGCACGACCAATTGTTTGAAGAAGGGCTTTATCTCCACGTAAAAATCCTTCTTTATCTGCATCCAGAATTGCAACAAGCGACACTTCAGGGATATCTAGACCTTCACGTAGTAAGTTAATTCCAATAAGAATATCGAATTTACCAAGTCGAAGATTCCTAATTATCTCTGTACGTTCTAATGTTTTAATATCAGAGTGTAGGTATTCTACTTTTAATCCATTTTCTTTTAGGTAAGCTGTCAGAGATTCCGCCATTTTCTTCGTTAGAGTAGTGATAAGTACACGTTCTCCTTTAGCTATAATCTTCTCAGCTTCTTTAGTAATATCGAATACTTGGTCACTAACAGGTCGAATATCGATAATTGGATCTAGTAGTCCTGTAGGACGAATGATTTGTTCAGTTATTTTTGTACTTTTCTCTAATTCGAAGTCACCAGGTGTTGCTGAAACGAAAATAGCTTGATTAAGTTTTTTCTCGAATTCTTCGAAGTTTAAAGGACGGTTATCTAACGCTGTTGGTAATCTGAATCCATAGTCAACAAGCACTTGTTTACGAGCTCTATCTCCGTTAAACATACCACGAACCTGAGGAAGGGTAACGTGTGATTCATCCACTACTAGTAACCAATCTTTTGGGAAGTAATCTAGTAGTGTATATGGAGTACTACCAGGTTCGCGAAGTGTAAGATGAAGAGAGTAGTTCTCTATCCCTGAACAGAATCCCATTTCTTCCATCATTTCAAGGTCATAGTTAGTACGTTGTTCAAGACGTTGGGCTTCTAGAAGTTTATTTTCCATATTTAGAACTTTCAATCTTTCTTCAAGTTCAGCTCGTATTCTCTTAATCGCTTCTTTAGTCTTTTCATCACCGGCAACGAAGTGACTGGCAGGATATATTGCGATATGTTCAAGTTCACTTAGTACTTCACCGGTTAAAGGATTAATCTCACGAATACGATCGATTTCATCGCCGAACATCTCTATACGAACAGAGTTTTCACTACGAGAAGCTGGGAAGATTTCAATAACATCACCACGAACTCTAAAATTACCACGAGTAAACTCAATATCATTTCTCATATATTGAATGCTGATTAGTTTTTCCATTATCTTATTACGATTAATTTCATCACCAACACGTAATGATAGTACTAGTGATGAATATTCTTCTGGCGAACCAAGACCATATATACAGCTGACACTCGATACGATAATAACATCATCACGATCGAATAATGAAGATGTTGCACTGTGTCGTAGTTTATCAATCTCGTCATTCACAGATGAATCTTTTTCTATATATGTATCTGTAGATGGAACGTATGCCTCTGGTTGAAAGTAATCATAGTATGAAACGAAGTACTCAACTCGGTTATTCGGGAAAAATTCTTTAAGCTCGTTGTATAATTGTCCAGCTAATGTCTTGTTATGAGCTAGCACTAGTGTAGGCTTTCCTACATTTTTTACTATATTAGCTATAGTAAATGTCTTACCAGTACCAGTAGCACCAAGTAATGTTTGATATTTTTCTCCACTATTTAAACCTTCGGTAAGTTCGGCAATCGCATTAATCTGATCACCTTTAGGCTCATACTTACTCTGAAGATCAAAATCAACATGTAATCTATTAATTTCCAAAAAATCCACTCCTTATATAGCTTGTTCTGTGAGCTAATAGTACAAATTAAAATAACTCACACAAAAGGTTATTTAATTCTTTCTATAACATTATAATATAGATAGGGGAATAGTGAAAGAAAAAGAAATTATTATTAAAGATTATAGTTGTTCATATTTATAATTGAAAATCTAAAGAAATTAACCGTGAAATACTATATATCAATGGTATAGCGAATGTTACTATGATATAATATTGATATAGGAGATTGTAATTAATCACATTCGGGAGGTGTGAAATTATGAAAAAAGTTAGACATGAACATGTAAAACCAACAGAGGATTTAGTGGCTAAGAAAATATTCTCTAATACAGAGATAACATCAGCTTTTATTAGCGATATACTAGGTCTTTCGGTTAATTGTACAAAAATTTTAGATGGAACTCAAATTCATTCAAGTTTTGAAGATGAGATATTACTGTATAATACATCATTAGATGTCTTAGCTGAGTTAGATGATGGTACTCAAGTTATTATAGAAATACAAGTAGCTAAGCAATTAGAATTTTTAAAAAGACTATGGGTGTATATATGTAATCAAGTGTCAAAAAATATGGATACAATAAGATTACAACTAGGTCGAACTAGTCCTATATATTCAGAGTTAATACCAGTTTATTCAGTCTCAATTCTAGAAAAAAATTATTTTGATGACGATAGAGCTATAAGGAGTTTCAGTCTAAGAGATGATGATACAAATAAACAGCTAAAAGTTGATGTAAAAGGAATAAAAGAAAAAAGAAATTTAATAACTATGGCATTTCTAGAACTGAGCAAATACAATCCTGATATAAGAGAAAACTATAATAAAAAAAGATGGTTAGAATTATTTTCAAATCAGCCGTTTACCCAAAGTCAAGATGAAATAATAGAAAGTGCCGATAGTTTGATGGAGTATAAAAATTGGAGTGAGGAGGAAAAAGCTATGTATGATGAAAAAACAAGGAAATACGATGCATATGTAGATGCATTGCAATATAAGTACGTAGAGGGAATAGAACAAGGGATAGAACAAGGGATAGAACAAGGTCGTAGCGAAGAGAGAAATAATTCAATAGCTAGATTTATTAAGTATGTAAAACTAGGAGTAATCTCAAAAAAAGATGCCTGCCAAGATTTAGGATTAACAGAAAAAGAGTTGGAAAAATATTTACAAGCTTAATTAAGATTTGAAGTTTTAAAAAAATGTTCGTTGAAAATGAGGTGAACTAAAGAAGATGTATGATGAAAAGACAAGAAAATACGATGCTTATGTAGATGCATTGCAATATAAGTATGTAGAGGGAATAGAACAAGGACGAAGTGAAGAAAGAGAGAATTCGATAGCGAGATTCATTAAGTATGTAAAATTAGGGGTAATCTCAAAAAAAGATGCCTGTCAAGATCTAGGTATGACAGAAAAAGAACTTGATAAATACTTGCAGGCTTAGCAGCTAAAAAATAGTACGCGAAACTAATCGCATCAAAAAAATTGTATACAATAACTGAGAGTGATACAGAATCATAGTATGAATAGACAGATTCTAAATTGTCGCTTTCATTCTTTGTCCTCGATAAATATAAATTGTATCAAATTCCGAATCGGTATTTATTATTGATTTAATTTATATATGAAACTTTTAATCTGTAAATTTTGAATAGTGTAATAAATACTATATTTTTAAATATTTCTACTATATTTTATTTTGTTTTTTTCAGTGTATATGTTAAGATAGTATAGTATGAAAAAAGGAGGAAGTAATGGATACACAAAAAATTATATATACTTCACCGAAAAGTGAGAGAATTGATAAATTTTTACAACAAGAATTAACAGATGTTTCTAGAACAAATATCCAGAACTTGATTTCTGAAGGTTATATTAAAGTAGATGGGAATAATATTAAAACTAACTATAAGTTAAAAGAAGGTAATGTTGTTACTATCGATTACAAAGAACCTGAAGAGTTAGACGTTGTAAAACAAAATATCCCAGTGGATATTGTCTATGAAGATAATGATTTAATCATTGTAAATAAAGCTAAAGGTATGGTTGTTCACCCATCTGTAGGACATAAAGATGGAACATTAGTTAATGCCTTATTATTCCATAGTGAACTTTCAAGTATTAATGGTACTATCAGACCTGGTATTGTTCACAGAATAGATAAAGATACGTCAGGATTATTGATCGTTGCGAAAAATGATAAAGCCCACGTTAAATTATCAGAAATGATCGCGAACAAAGACGTTAAGAGAAAATATTATGCCCTAGTACATGGAAGTATTAAGCACGACTACGGGACTATAGATGCACCAATCGCTCGTAATCCGAAAGAACGTAAAGAAATGGCTATTATCGATGAAGGGAAACCATCTATTACACACTTTAAGGTTATAGATAGATTTGAGAAATATACTCTTATCGAATGTGAATTAGAAACTGGACGTACTCACCAAATCAGGGTACACATGAAATATATTAACCACCCATTAGTAGGGGATCCAGTATATGGACCAAGAAAAACATTAAATACAAATGGGCAGTCACTTCATTCAAAAAGTATCGAATTTAATCACCCGATAACTGGTGAACACCTTTACTTTGAAACAGAAATTCCAGAGTATATGGTAGAAACAATGGCTAAATTAGATAAATAGAATATTTTATAACATATCACTTCAAATGTTGGAAATTGTTGCCAACTTTGAGGTGATTTTTTTAAAAGTTAATTCTGTATTAGTATAGATTCACAATATAAAAATTATTTTTCTAAAATTAAAAAAATAAAAATTTTAGAAAAAACAGTAACATAATTATAGAATGAAAAATTAAGAAAACTATTAAATTAATCTTGTATACGTTATCACTAAAAGCTTGTAATGACAAAGAATAGAGGAATTAATATATAAGAATTTTGTTAATAACATACATAATTGAAAATTATTAAATAAAATAGTTTATTTTTTCTAAAAAGTGTAGTATTATAATATATATATTAGTAGTTATTTAAGGAGGACAAATAACATGGTATTAGTACCAGCAAAAGACATGCTTGTAAAAGCAAGAAAAGAAGGATATGCAGTAGGGCATTTCAATATCAATAACTTAGAGTGGACAAAAGCTATTTTAGAAGCTTGTGAAGAAGCAAAAAGTCCAGTTATCTTAGGTGTAAGTGAAGGAGCAGTTAAATACATGACTGGTTTCAGAACTGTTGCAGCTATGGTTGAAGCTATGGTTGAAGAAATGAAAATCACAGTTCCTGTTGCATTACACTTAGACCACGGTTCATACGAAGGAACTCAAAAAGCTATCGAAGCTGGATTTAGTTCAGTAATGTTCGACGGATCTCACTATCCATTCGAAGAAAACATTGCTAAATCTAAAGAAATGATCGCTTTAGCACACTCTAAAGGATTATCAATCGAGTGTGAAGTTGGTTCAATCGGTGGAGAAGAAGATGGAGTTATCGGTTCTGGTGAATTAGCTGATCCAAATGAATGTAAAACAATGGCTGACTTAGGAATTGACTTCTTAGCTGCAGGTATTGGTAACATCCACGGTAAATACCCAGAAAACTGGGCTGGATTAAGCTTTGAAACATTAGAAAAAATCTCTAACATCACAGGTGGAATTCCATTAGTATTACACGGTGGTTCAGGTATCCCAACTGACCAAATCCAAAAAGCTATCTCTCTAGGAGTATCTAAAGTTAACGTTAACACTGAATGTCAATTAGCGTTTGCTGATGCTACACGTAAATACATTGAAGAAGGTGGAGATCAAAAACCTAAAGGTTTCGACCCTCGTAAATTATTAAACCCTGGATTTGAAGCTATTAAAGCTATGGTTCACGAAAAAATCGATATCTTCGGTTCAAGAAACAAAGCATAATAACTACGCAATTTTATAAAAAAGGCTCATGCTTTGCATGGGTCTTTTGTTTTTATATATTTATAGGTAAAGGAGCATTCCTATGCAACAAACAATAGATTATTTAAAAAAACTTACTAGTATTCCTTCACCAACAGGTTTCACAAGAGAAGTCGCTGACTACCTAGTGGAAGAACTAGAAAGATTAGGATATAGACCTATTCGAACTAATAAAGGTGGGGTAAATGTAATAGTTAAAGGTAAGGACGATCATAAACACCGTGTCGTAACAGCTCACGTAGATACATTAGGAGCGATGGTACGTGCGGTAAAATCAGATGGTCGTTTGAAAATGGCTAAAATCGGTGGTTATCCATGGAATATGATAGAAGGTGAGAACTGTCTTGTTCATGTAGCAAGTACAGGAAAAACTGTTAGTGGAACTATCTTAATTCACCAAACTAGTACTCATGTATATAAAGATGCAGGAACAGCAGAACGTACAGAAGATAATATGGAAGTAAGACTAGATGCTAAGGTAAGAAATGAGAAAGAAACTCGTGACTTAGGTATTGATGTCGGAGACTTTATAAGCTTTGACCCTCGTACGATAATAACAGAAACAGGATTTATAAAAAGTCGCTTCTTAGATGATAAAGTCAGTGCTGCAATTTTATTAGACTTACTAAGTAAATATAAGGAAGAAAATATTGAGTTACCTCAGACAACACACTTTATGTTTAGTGTATTTGAAGAAGTAGGGCATGGAGCTAACTCAAATCTTCCGAAAGAAGCAGTAGAATACCTAGCTGTTGATATGGGAGCTATGGGTGATGATCAGCAGACTGATGAATATACAGTATCAATCTGTGTGAAAGATGCGAGTGGTCCATATAACTATGAATTCCGCAATCACTTAGTTCAGTTAGCTAAAGAAAATGGTATTCAATATAAATTAGATATCTATCCATATTATGGTAGTGATGCGTCAGCTGCGATGCGCGCAGGAGCAGAAGTAAAACACGCATTACTAGGTGCTGGTATAGAATCAAGTCACTCTTATGAAAGAACACATATTGATTCAGTAGAACAAACACACAAGATGGTAGATGTGTATCTACGAAGTGAATTAATAATATAATACTAGATTAACATATATATTATAAACAATTTTAATCACAAGCATATTGAGTAAAGTGTATTTATTCAATATGCTTGTGATTTTATATTTTAAAAAAGATTTCGGTTTATTTTCAAAAGAGAAAAACGTTTCTTTTACTATAAATATTCGCTTTAAATGAGTATCTATGATATACTTTAGATAAGATCGCAAGGGGAGGCGAAGAAAATGGGAGAACGACATAAAAATATAAAACCTATTTATGATTTAGTTGTTAAGAAGGTATTTCGTAATGAAACTGTAGCGTTACAATTTGTGAAAGACATTTTTGATTTACCTGCGAAAAGTGCGAAGCTTATTGAAGGGAATCAAATATTTGCCGCAAACAGTAATGTAGACTCGGATTTCAACATTGCAGTCGATATTCTTGTTGAATTAGACAATCACGCACAAGTAATTATCGAAGTTCAGTTAGCTAAACAAGTATTCTTCATCAATCGTGTTTGGGCTTATTTATGTAAACAAGTTAATGATAATCTAGAAAGGTTAAAACAAAACGAAGAAGAAAAATTAGCTATTTATAAGAAGCTACCACCTGTTTATGTGGCAGCTATTGTCGATCAAAATTATTTTGATGGCGATGAGGCTATAAGTACTTTTTTAATAAAAGAAGAAACTAGAAATACAGAGCTAAAAATGTATGTAGAAAATAACACTAAAGATATTCCGTTATTAAAAATAGTATTTTTAGAATTGAAAAAATATAGAGAAAACTTAAATAACGATTACAAGAAAATTAGATGGTTGGAATTTTTCGGAAACAAACAGTACACAAACAAACCTGATGATGTACTTATTCAAGCGGATAATTTATTGAATCTTAGAAACTGGAGTAAGGAGGAAAAACTTATGTACGATGAAGTAACAAGACAACAAGATCACTACTGGGCTTCTTTAATTTATGCTCAGGAGGAAGCACGAGCCAAAGGACTTGCTCAGGGGATTGAAGAAGGAATTGAACAAGGAATTAAACAAGGAATTGAACAAGGAATTGAACGAGGAATTGAACGAGGAAAAATAACAGCAATAGTGAATTTAGTAAAAGAAGGTATAATCTCAAAAGAGTT
>NZ_KQ959993.1:0-23037 GCF_001553035.1 Gemella haemolysans | reverse complement strand
AAGGACTTGCTCAGGGGATTGAAGAAGGAATTAAACAAGGAATTGAACGAGGAATTAAACAAGGAAAAATAACAGCAATAGTGAACTTAGTAAAAGAAGGTATAATCTCAAAAGAGTTGGGCGCACAAAAATTAAATCTAAGTGAGCAGGACTTCGAGGCATACTTATAGGAGAGTAGAAACGTATGTTCGATGAAGCAACAAGACAACAAGATCACTACTGAGAATTATCAGCTTATACACAAGAAAAAGGAGAAATAGAAGGTATTGAACTTGGAAAAGAGAAGGAAGAAAATGTGTTGATTTCTTTAATTGAAGGTGATTGTATTTCTCCGGTAGTAGCTGCTGAAAAGCTAAATGTTAGTATTGATGAATTGAATAGATATTTATCCACATTATGGTAGTGATGCGCGCAGCTGATGAAGTAAAACACGCATTACTGGATGTTGGTATAGAATCAAGTCATAGTTACGAAAGAACACACATCGATTCAGTTGAGAAAACGCAAAAACTAGTTAATGCTTATTTACTGAGTGCATTAGTATAGAAACTACAAAGATTTATTTTTAAAAACTGGTCTATACATATGTTAGGGTTTCAACTTAAGGTGGAATGACATATGTTGTATTAATAAAAGTTAAAAAAACTTTAAAAACTTTATAAATTCTATTGACAATATATATTTATATCTATATAATTAATGTATAAATTAATTTAAAAAAGGAGATTGTTTTATTATGAAATTAAACAAATTTTTAGTAGCAGCTGCTGCTGTTGCAGTATTACCATTATCAGTAGCTAGTGCTGCAGACGTACAACCAGAATTACCAGAATTCAAAGGTGGAGTAAACGGTGAACCTTTAGTACAACCAGCATTACCAGAATTTAAAGGTGGAGTAAACGGTGAGGGAACTCAATCTGATGCTAAATATTCTGTTACAGCAGATGGAGTTGTATACAGTAAAGGTGATGATCAAGGTAGAGCTGCAGTACACAATGTACCAGAATTCAAAGGTGGAGTAAACGGAGCTGAACCAGCAGTAGCTGAAAAACCTGAATACAAAGCTGAAGAAGCACAAAAACCAGCTACACCAGCTAAAAAAGCTACACCAGCTAAAAAAGTTTTACCAAAAACTTCAGCAGCTAAATAATACTGATACAAGTATATAGAAAAGGATGTTTGATTTATCAGACTCCTTTTTTTATTATATTCATCTATTTATGTATTTATTATACACATAAAGACCTCAAGATTTCAGATTGATATCTGAGTCTTGAGGTCTTTTTTTATCTTGTTGTTTTTATTCTTGTCGCGACTACTGTACCGATAACTGCGATAATTGCAGATGCGTAGAATACGTATGAAGTACTAATATCCCAAAGAGCACCCATGATATACAGTCCTACTGCCATACTTAGTTGGAAACAGATGGCTGTATATAGATTTTGCATATCGATAATTTCTTTGTTGTTGTAATCTTTATTCAGAATAAGAATAAAGGCAATATGAGCAACCGCGAATGTTATCGCGTGAAATGTCTGCATAATTGTGAAAACATAAATGTTATGGAACATAGCTAATGCTCCCCAACGAATAATCGCAGAAACACCAGCGAATATCATTAGATTTTTTGGTTTAATTCTTTTTACTAATCTTTTAGAGAAGATAAAGAATATTATTTCTGCGATAACTGATACGTTAAGAATAACTCCAGAAAGCCATTTAGCTGATATGTTCATACTTTCTAAATATAATGCATTATAATTATTATATGCAGTATGTGAAAGTTGATATAGAAAAACAGTAATAATAAGTAAAATTGCATTTCTATCTTTTAAGACCCAACTGTATAAGCTTTCTTTTTCTTTTTTCGCATTAGGTTCTTCGAAACTTAGATTTTTTACTAGCTTAGGTTGTGGTAAGAACATGAATACTAAATATAATGCAACTAAGAATATTAGTATGTAATATAAAGCTTCGTTACCAACATAACTTAAGATTCCACCGATAATTATACCGATTACTGTAAATCCTAATGAACCGTATGTTCTAGCTTTTCCGTAGTCTATATTTTCTTCACGTAAAAATAATGACGCTAGTCCTTCGACTAGGGGACTTACCATGAAGTAAATCATACCGAATAAAAATGTAATTAATCCAAGTACTATCTTTTCATTAGTAAATCCGTAACTCACCGCAAGAATTAATCCTATTCCTACAGAAAGTTTTAAAGTAATATCAATATTATATTTTTTTATTAAATATGGACTTAAAAATATTCCACTAATAACCCTTGCGATATAAAGCATTGAGAAGATTGAACTGGCTTCTAAGACACTTAAGTTTTTTACCGATGTTAGATAAACCATCCAGAATGGTAAGAACGTCCCAGTTACTAGAAATTGTAAGAAGTAGTTAGTGGATAACCATGTTTTTGATGACATATTTACCTCCTATGCAAAATATACTTGAACTAACACAACTAAACTGTTCATAAGAATATGAGAGATAATTGGAGTTAGTATACTTCTTGTGTGAGTATATAGATAACTAAACACGAATGACATACCTATATAAATAACCATAATTGGAGAAATACCGTCATGAGGTAGTGCAAAAATTATACCTGTAATTAGTGCTGGTATAGTAAATCTAATCCAATCTTTACTTCCAATCATAGCGTCGTAGAAGTATCCAAAAACAGCTTTTCTAAAGAATAATTCTTCCATAATCGGACCAAGTACAGCAACATAAAGTACAAAGTACGGTTTTATTTTTATAATTTCAACGACATTACTTGTGTTTCTACTTTTAGTCTCAAAATTAAAAAAGTTTGATAGGTATACTAACAAACCATTGATGAAACCTTGTAATAACATCATTGAAACAAATCCAATAATACCAATAGCGATTATCGTAATTAGGTTATACGTACTCTTTTGTCTATCAATATCATTTTTATTTTTTATAGCTAGCACGCTAAGAATAACTGTAGCTGTAATAGATAAAAATAACACGATACTAACTCGATTATCAACGCTAATATTTCTAGGGAGTTGTAGTGGAAGTATAAATACTGCTAGTATATATATAAATCCACTAAGTAGTAAGTGGCTTACATTACCACGAGTAAATGAAATTCTCATAAAGCCTCCTTAAATTATTTAATTACTATTTATTATAACATCTATAATTTAGACATACAACAATTAGTGTTTAAAAAAAGCGTTATCAGTAATAGTAAATGCTATCACAAAATTAAAGGAATCCTATGAGGTATAAACTTCTATCTTAAATATTTTTTTAATATCAATTGTAACACTACATGTTTTCTGAATAATTTTTGTAATTTCTCTTGAAAGTTTTTCATATTAATGTTAGAATAAAATAGTAATAAGCGAGCTGATGGTGGTGAAAGTTCAGCAACAATATTGGCATTAAATACAATTTAATATTGTTAAAGTTGAGTTTTTACTAATCAGGGTGGAACCGCGGAAATTATTTCGTCCCTAGATGTGCTTCGACATATCTAGGGCTTTTTTATATTTTAATAACTAGGAGGAAACAAACTATGGAGAAAATTTTATCTCTTGCAAAAAATAGAGGATTCGTATTTCAAGGATCTGAAATCTATGGTGGATTAGCTAATACTTGGGATTACGGTCCATTAGGAATTGAATTAAAAAATAACGTAAAAAAAGCATGGTGGAAAAAATTCATTCAAGAATCACCATATAACGTAGGGTTAGATGCAGCTATTTTCATGAACCCACGTACTTGGGAAGCATCAGGACACGTAGGTAACTTCAGTGATCCTATGATGGACTGTAAAGTTTGTAAATCGCGTCTTCGTGCTGATAAACTAATAGAGGAATATTACTTCAATGAAAAAAATGAAGATGTAGTAGTTGATGGTCTTCCATTTGAAGAATTAGAAGCTATTATCGATCGTGAAAACATTAAATGTCCAGAATGTGGTAGCCATGACTATACTAACATTCGTCAATTTAACCTTATGTTCAAAACTAACCAAGGTGTAGTGGAAAATTCTACAAGCCAAATTTACCTACGTCCAGAAACTGCGCAAGGTATCTTCGTTAACTTCAAAAACGTTCAACGTAGTATGCGTAAAAAATTACCATTCGGTATTGGACAAATCGGTAAATCATTCCGTAACGAAATTACACCAGGTAACTTCATCTTCCGTACTCGTGAATTTGAACAAATGGAATTAGAATTCTTCTGTGAGCCAGGAACTGAATTAGATTGGCACACTACATGGAAAAATAACTGTGAAAAATTCTTATTAGACTTAGGTATGACTAAAGAAAATATCCGTCTACGTGATCATGATCAAGAAGAATTATCTCACTATTCTAACGCAACTACTGACATCGAGTTCAAATTCCCATTCGGTTGGGGAGAACTTTGGGGTATTGCTTCAAGAACAGACTACGACTTAAAACAACATATGGAACACTCAGGTCAAGATTTAACTTATCAAGACCTAAGCACAAATGAAAAATTCATCCCATACTGTATCGAACCATCTGTAGGGGTTGACCGTGTTCTTTTAGCATTCTTATGTGATGCTTACAACGAAGAAGAAGTAGGGGAAAATGATACTCGTACAGTTCTTAAATTCCACCCAGCATTAGCTCCATACAAAGCAGCTATCTTACCACTTTCTAAAAAATTAAGTGATAAAGCTGTTGAAGTATATCAACAATTAGCTGTAGACTTTATGGTTGATTTCGATGAAACTGGATCAATTGGTAAGAGATATAGAAGACAAGATGAAGTTGGTACTCCATTCTGTATCACTTACGACTTTGAATCAGAAAACGATGGAATGGTAACTGTTCGTGATAGAGATACTATGGAACAAACTCGTATTCCAATCGCTGAATTAAAACAATATATCGAAGAAAAAATTAAATTCTAATAAATGAACACTCAGAACATTTGTTCTGGGTGTTTTTTTGTGTAATAATTTTAGTGCGTGTTGAGAATAATATAATTAAATGTCTGTATTTTATTATGTAAATAATCAATATTAATAAGTATATAGTAGTAAAAGTTCATAAAATCTTAAATATTGTTTATTGAAAAATAAAAATATCCGATTTTTATCGTGTTTATACTTGATAAATATTTAAACAAGTAGTATAATTTGAAATATAGACGTACGATAAGAATATTATATGTAAATAAATTATTAAAAAACGTACATTTAAAATAAAAAAGGAGCTTAAAGTATGAAAGTTGCGGTGGTTATGGGTTCGAAGTCGGATTATACAACGATGGAAGAAACTTGTAAGTTGTTAGAAGAATTTGAAATTCCTTTTGATAAAAAAGTAGTAAGTGCGCATAGAACGCCTGATCTTTTAGTTGAATTTTCGAAGAATGCGAAGGCTAATGGTTATTCTCTGATAATAGCGGCTGCAGGGGGTGCAGCACATCTCCCTGGGATGGTTGCTTCTATGACAACATTACCAGTTATTGGTGTTCCGATTAAATCTAGTATTCTTAGTGGAGTTGACTCATTGTATTCGATAGTTCAGATGCCTGCAGGTGTTCCGGTCTTAACTATGGCAATAGGGGTAGCTGGAGCTAAAAATGCGGCTATTAGTGCCTTATCAATACTAGGAATCACTAATGAAAAGTATGCTGATAAATACGAACAATTCAAGAAAGAACAAGAAAGAATAGTATTGGAAGAGATGAAACTATGATTAAGACAATTTTACCAGGAAAGACTATTGGAATAATTGGTGGTGGTCAACTAGGAAGAATGCTCGCTATGAGTGCAAAAGAGATGGGCTATAAAATTGCTGTTCTAGATCCTAGCGACAGTTGTTGTGCCAAAATTTTTAGTGATGTCTTCATTAAAGCTGAGTTCAATGATTTCGCAAGTGTTGAAAAGTTATGTTCATTGAGTGATGTCATCACTTTTGAATTTGAGAATATCGATGCCGCTTCTTTAGAAAAACTAGAGAAAAAGTATAACATTGTCCAGAGTTCAGAAGTGTTAAGAACTACTCAACATAGATATTATGAAAAAGAATTTGCTAGAAGACTAGATATTCCAACAGTAGACTATATATATATTGAAGAAGATACAAATGTAGAAATAACTAAGCCATATTTAATGAAAACTGTGCGTTTTGGTTATGATGGAAAAGGTCAGAAAAAAATAAGTTCTAGTGAAGAAGTAGAACCACATACGTTACTAGAAGAGTTCGTTAAACTTGATAAAGAAATCTCGGTAGTAGCGGTTAAAGATAAGGACGAGATAAATATCGTTGCAGTTGTAGAAAATGAACATAGAAATAATATTTTGTATCGTTCGAAAGTTCCTACTACAGCAACTAGTGAACAAGAGGCACTCACAATCGAGTACACGAAACGAATTCTTGATAATTTTGAATACTACGGTGTACTTACTGTTGAGTTTTTTATAAGTGAAGGAAAAGTTATTTTTAATGAAATAGCACCACGAGTTCACAATTCAGGGCATATAACGATGCAGAGTGCCACTAAGAGTCAATTTAGAGCTCATATTGAAGCTATTTGTGGTTTAAAAGTAGATAAGATAGAAAATAAAGAAACTACACTTTATAATATTCTAGGTCAAGATTTAGAGTATTTTATAGATGTTTATAAAAATAATGGTGGTTACTTACACTTATATGAAAAAGAACCACGCCAAGATAGAAAAATAGGACATATTAATTTTTACGGTGATGTAATTTTAGGAGGAGAACATGACTAATAAACGAATTTTTGTAAAGAAACGTAATGGATATAATAAAGAAGAATTACAGCTAAGAGATAACCTGAACTTAGAGTTTAATCTAGGTCTTGACTCTGTAGAGTTGTATGTAATTTATGATGTCTTTAATATTGATGAAGAAACTTATGAACTAGCTAAAACTTCTGTGTTTTCTGAGATTGTTGTTGATGAAGTGTTTGAAGATATTGAGCTTAATGATGGGAAGTACTTTGCTTATGAAGTCTTACCTGCCCAATACGATCAAAGAGCCGACAGCGCAAAAGAAAGCATAAGACTGCTTAACTCGAAGAGTAAAGCAATTGTACGAAGTGGTAAGCTAGTTCTTTTTAATAAAGAATTAACAGATGAACAATTAGAACTTGTTGAAAGTTACCTAGTAAATCCTATTGAAGCTCGTAAAAAAGATTTATCAATTCTTGACTTTACATTAGACTCTACTACAAAACCACTAAAAGATTTAGCTGGATTTTTAGAGTTTGACAAAGATGCGTTACTTGGTCTTAAAAAAGAATTTTCTCTAGCCATGAATATTGAAGATTTAGTATTTATCCAAGACTACTTCAAAAAAGAAGGTCGCGTACCAACTGAAACTGAAATCTATGTATTAGATTGTTACTGGAGTGACCACTGCCGACACACTACATTTGAAACTGTGTTAGATGAGGTTAAAATTGAGTCTGAACTTTTCCAAAAAGAGATGCAAGATGCATTTGATTATTACTTAAATGTCCGTGATGATCTTGACCGAAATGATAAACCTATAACGCTTATGGATATGGCGAGTATCATCGGTAAATATCATGTGAAAATATTAAAAGATGAAAATATTGAAGTAAGTGAAGAAATTAATGCATGTTCATTCTTTACTACTATAGAAAATAATGGTGAAAAAGAACGTTGGTTAATCCAATTCAAAAATGAAACTCATAACCACCCAAGTGAAATCGAACCATTCGGGGGAGCTAGTACTTGTATAGGGGGAGCTATTAGGGATCCACTATCAGGACGTAGTTACGTATATCAGGCTATGCGTATTTCAGGAAGTGGTAATGTATTACAAAAACGTGAAGATACTTTAGAACACAAACTTCCTCAAGTAGATATAGCTAAAGGAACTGCACACGGTAACTCATCATACGGTAACCAAATTGGACTTGCGACTACTTTTGTTCGTGAATTATATGATGATAGTTATGTGGCTAAACATATGGAAGTTGGTGCTGTAGTCGGAGCTGTTAAAGACGGAGACTATAAACGTGAAACTCTTGTCGATGGTGATATCGTTGTAATGATAGGTGGTAGAACAGGTCGTGATGGTATTCAAGGAGCGAGTGGTTCGAGTGTTGAGCATACTAATGATTCATTAAATACTATGTCTAGCCAAGTTCAAAAAGGTAATGCGCCTGAAGAACGTAAGTTACAACGTTTATTTAGAAAACCAGAAGTTACAAGACTTATTAAAAAATGTAATGACTTCGGTGCTGGTGGTGTGTGTGTAGCTATCGGTGAACTATCTGATGGTATTGAAATTCATTTAGAAAAAGTTCTTACTAAATATCAAGGATTAAATGCGACAGAATTAGCAACTAGTGAATCTCAAGAACGTATGGCAGTAGCTATTGATAAAAAAGATTATGATGTATTTGTTCGTGAATGTGAGAAAGAAAATATTGAATACGCTCATGTTGCTACGATAACTAATAGACGTAGATTAGAAATGTATTACAATGATGAGAAAGTTGTTGATATGAGTGCTGATTTCTTAGAAACTAGTGGTGTTCGTCAAAAATCATCAGTAACGATGAAAGATAATACTGCAGCTAATCCATTCTTAAATAAAGAAGTGACTCGCGAAAATATCTTAAGCGAATTAGGTGAGTTAAATGTAACTTGTCAAAAAGGACTTGCACAAAAATTCGACTCATCTATAGGTGTAACTACGGTGCTTATGCCTTTTGCTGGGAAACATAAACTTACACCAGTTCAAGCGAGTGTTCAAGCATTACCAACGTTACATACAACAAGTGATACAGCGACAATCTTAACTTATGGATTTATTCCAAAGATTTCTTACTACTCACCATTCCTATCGTCTATTTATGCGGTGTTAGAATCTGTAGCTAAAGTTTACGCAGTTGGTGGAAATAAAGATAGCTTGTACTTCTCATTCCAAGAATACTTCGAAAAATTAGGAACTGATAGTACTAAATGGGGTAAAGTTACTCAAAGTTTACTAGGAAGTATTTATGCTCAAAAAGAAATTGGTAGACCAAGTATTGGTGGTAAAGACAGTATGTCAGGTACTTTCAATGACTTAAATGTAGTTGAAACATTAATTTCATTTGCTTGTACTCCTGTAAAAATAGCTGATGTAATAACTCCTGAATTGAAAAAAGTTGGCAATAGTTTATACTATGTTCCTGTAGAAAAAGATGAAAAAGGATATCCAGATATTAAGAAAACTTTAGAAAATTACGAACTTGTTCATAAATATATTAAAGAAGGTAAGATAGTATCTGCCTATGTCCAAGAAGAAGGAAGCATTGCCGCTTCATTAGTGAAAATGTCACTAGGTAATGATCTTGGTTTTGAAGTTGAAAAAGAAAACATTCTTAACTTTGATCCAGCGTCTCTTGTAGTAGAAGCAACGGTAGAACTACCGTTTGAAAAATTAGGAAAAGTTAGTGAGAGAATTATAATTAATAACGAAGTGTTTATGCATAAAGATATTTACGAAGCATACACAAAAACACTAAATAAAGTTTATCCATTATATCAAAATGAAGATAAAGGAAATGTTGAAAATCTTCATACAGAATATAAAGAGAAAAAATATTATCCAGAATACGTAGAAGATGTAAAAGTAGTTATTCCAGTATTCCCTGGTACAAACTGTGAATATGATAGTGAAAAAGCCTTCTTAGAAGCTGGAGTTACACCTATTACAGTAGTTATTAGAAATACTCGTGAAAATGATATTGAACAATCGATAGAAGAATTTACAAAAGCTATTGAACAGTCTCATATCATTATGTTCCCTGGAGGATTCTCAAGTGGGGATGAACCAGATGGAAGTGCTAAATACATTGTAAACTTCTTAAAAAATGAAAAAGTTAAAGATGCGATTCATAAACACCTTGCTCAGAAAAAATTAATCTTAGGTGTGTGTAATGGATTCCAAGCATTACTTAAATCAGGATTACTACCTTATGGAGAGATTAGAGAGTTGGCAGAAGATGACCTAACACTATATAGAAATGATAGTTATGAACATATTTCAACTACAGCCTTTACTCGTGTAGCTAATACAAACTCACCTTGGTTACAAGATTTCAATATTGGAGATCAACATGAAGTGGTATTCAGTCATGGTGAAGGTAAAGTTGTAGGACTTAATATTAACAAATTTAAACATCTTGTAGCTTTCCAATATAGTGATTTCGATGGTAATGCTACATTAAACGGTCGTTTCAATCCTAATGGATCAGTTCTAGCTACTGAAGGATTAATTAGTGAAGATGGACTTATCCTAGGAAAAATGGGACATAGTGAAAGATACGGAGCTACATTATATAAAACAAATACAATTAAAGTTAAACAAGATATTTTCAAAAACGGTGTGAATTACTTCAAAGGGGGAAGAAAATAATGAAACTTTTATACGAAGGAAAAGCTAAACAACTGTTCGAATGTGAAAACAATGATGAAATATATGTGCATTATAAAAATAGTGCTACAGCCTTTAACGGTGTGAAAAAAGAAGAATTTGAAGGTAAAGGAGTATTCAATAATACAATTACTTCATTAATCTTCGAATACTTAGAAAAACAAGGTGTAAAAACACACTTTATTAGAAAAGTAAATGAAACAGATCAGATTTGTAAGCATGTTACTATTATTCCTTTAGAAGTAATTGTACGTAATATAGTAGCAGGTTCTATGGCGAAAAAATATGGACTTGAAGAAGGAAAAAAATTAAAAAAACCAGTCTTTGAGTTAAGTTATAAAAATGATGAATTAAATGATCCATTAATAAACAATGATCATGCTGTGGCTTTAGAAATCGTTACAGAAGAAGAGTTAGAAAATATCAGAAATCAAGCTTTAAAAATCAATGAACTATTACAAAAATTGTACTTAGATGCAAACTTAGTACTTGTTGATTTCAAAATTGAATTTGGAAAAACTAAAGATGGTGAAATAATTCTTGCTGATGAAATTTCTCCAGATACATGTCGACTTTGGGATAAAGATACAAATGAAAAATTAGACAAAGATAGATTTAGAAGAGATTTAGGTTCAGTAATGGAAGCTTATGAAGAAGTTTTAAGGAGATTAAAAAATGCGTAGTCTTAATGAAGAATGTGGAGTATTTGGTATTTGGGGACATCCTGAAGCTAGTAATGTGACGTACTTCGGTTTACATAGTTTACAACATAGAGGACAAGAAGGAGCTGGAATAGTTTCTAAAGAAGGTACTAAATTACGAGGACATCGTGATCTAGGTTTAGTTTCTGAGGTATTTCGTGATAAGGAAAAATTAGAAAGATTAGTAGGTGAAAGTGCTATTGGTCATGTTAGATATGCAACTAGTGGAAGCAATAGTATTCAAAATATTCAACCATTTCTATTTCATTTCTACGATATGAGTGTTGGTATTTGTCACAATGGTAACTTAATTAATGCCAAAACTCTAAAAAAAGAATTAGAACAGCAAGGTGCAATATTCCATTCTTCTTCAGATACTGAAGTACTTATTCATCTTATTAGAAGAAGTAAAAAAGAAACTTTTAAAGAACAACTTAAAGAAAGTTTGAATATTATTAAAGGTGGATTTACATATCTAGTATTAACTGAAAAAACTCTTTATGGTGCGGTTGATCCAAATAATTTTAGACCTTTAGCAATAGGTAAGATGAAAAATGGAGCGTATGTTGCAGCAAGTGAAACTTGTGCACTAGATGTAGTTGGTGCTGAGTTCGTGTGTAATGTGGGTGCTGGAGAGTTAGTTACTATTAATGATAAAGGTATTAGAATTGAGAAATATACAGAAGATACACAAGTAGCTATAGCTGCGATGGAGTATGTGTATTTCGCTAGACCTGACTCAAATATTGCTGGAATTAACGTTCATAGTGCTAGAAAAAGAACAGGTCGTGCTCTTGCTAAAGAACAACCTACACCAGATGCTGACATGGTAATTGGGGTACCTAACTCATCGTTATCTGCAGCTAGTGGTTATGCAGAAGAAAGTGGACTTCCATATGAAATGGGATTAATTAAAAATCAATATGTAGCGCGTACATTTATTCAGCCTACACAAGAACTTCGTGAGCAAGGTGTAAGGATGAAACTATCAGCTGTAAGAGGAGTAGTTCAAGGTAAGAGTATCGTCTTAGTTGATGACTCGATAGTACGTGGTACAACTAGTAAAAGAATAGTTCAATTGTTAAAAGAAGCGGGAGCAAGAGAAGTACACGTAAGAATTGCTTGTCCACCGCTAATGTTCCCAAGTTTTTATGGAATAGATATATCTACTACAGAAGAACTTATTTCAGCAAACAAAACAAATGAGGAAATTTGTGAAATTATCGGAGCGGATTCTCTAGGATTTCTAAGTGAACAAGGATTAATAGACTCTATTGGTTTAAACTATGATGCTCCTTATACGGGATTATGTATGGAGTGCTATAACGGAGATTATTCAGCAGGTCTATATGACTATGAAGAAAGCTATGTTAATTCTATGACAGATATTCAAAAACAATTTCTAAAAGAGAGGGGTAGAATGTAATGAGTAAAAAGTATGAAGAAAGTGGTGTAAGTCTACAAGCTGGATATGAAAGTGTAGAGCGTATTAAAAAACACGTAGCTCGTACTAAAAATCTTGGTATGATGTCAGCTATCGGTGGTTTTGGTGGAGCATTCGACCTTAGTAGTTATAACTTTAAAAATCCTGTATTAGTTAGTGGAACTGACGGTGTAGGAACAAAATTAAAACTTGCATTCGAATTAGATATTCATAATACTATCGGTATCGATGTTGTTGCGATGTGTGCTAATGATATACTAGCTCAAGGTGCGATTCCATTATTTTTCCTAGATTATCTAGCAGTAGGTAAAAACTACCCTGAACAAGTAGAAGCAATTGTTGAAGGTGTTGCTGAAGGTTGTGTTCAAGCAGGATGTGCGATAGTCGGTGGGGAGACTGCTGAGATGGCAGGATTTTATGAAGACGGAGAATACGATATTGCAGGATTCTGTGTAGGAGCTCAAGAAAAAGAATTATTACTAAGTACAGAGAATACAAAAGCAGGTCAAGTAGTAATTGGACTTCCATCAAGTGGAGTACATTCTAATGGATTCTCATTAGTAAGAAAAATTTTAAAAGACAATAATATTGGTTTAAACGAAGAATTTAACGGAACTTCAGTAGGAAAAACATTATTAACACCTACTAAAATCTATGTAAAAGAAGTACTTAAAGTATTGGAAGAGGTTAAAGTAGCAGGAATAGCACATATTACTGGGGGAGGTTTCCATGAGAACTTACCTCGTGCTCTAAAAGATGGATTAGGTATGAGGATTGATAAAAACTCATATGAAGTACCGGAGATATTTAAGTACCTACAAGAAAAAGGTAAAATTGATGAAGAAGAAATGTATCACATCTTTAATATGGGAGTAGGTATGGCATTAATAGTAAACAAGGAAGACATAGATAAAACTTTATCATTAATTAATAATGCGTTTGTCCTTGGAGAAGTAACAGAGGAAAGTGGAATAGAAATAGTATGAAGAAAGTAGCGATATTTGCATCAGGAACAGGAAGTAATTTCGAAAAAATTGCAGATGACGAAAGATTAAAAGACAAAATTTCAATTGAGCTTTTAGTGTGTGATAGAAAAGACGCAGCGGTAATAAGAAAAGCACATGATAGAAATATTAAGGTATTTATATTCTCTGCGAAAGATTTTGAGTCAAAAGAAGCATATGAAAGTGTAATACTTGAGAAAGTTAAAGATTTAGACTATATATTTTTAGCAGGCTATATGAGAATTATTTCACCATTTTTCTTAGAAAGATATAAAAAAACTATTCTTAATCTTCACCCATCCCTTTTACCAAAATTTAAAGGAAAAGATGCTATCGAACAAGCGTTCAATGCAGGAGAAAAAGAAATAGGAATTAGTATTCATTATGTAAATGAAGAACTTGATGGTGGAGAAGTAATTGCTCAAAGATCATTTGAAGTTTCAGATGAAGATACTATAGAGACTGTTACTGAAAAAGTACATAAATTAGAACATAAATTATATCCAGAAGTAATATTGAAGTTAGTTGAGGAGGCACTATGACTAAAAGAGCATTAATAAGTGTAAGTGATAAAACAAATATAGTAGAATTTGCAAAAGGTTTAGAAAAACATAGTTTTGAAGTTATTAGTACAGGTGGAACTTATACACATTTGAAAAATAATGGAGTAAGCTGTATCAGTATTGAAGATGTTACTCATTTTCCAGAAATATTAGAAGGCCGTGTAAAAACTTTGCACCCTAAAATTCATGGGGGATTACTTTCAAAACGTGGTAATGAACTTCACAATAAACATGTAGCTGAAAATAATATCGAGTATATCGATTTAGTTTGTGTAAACTTATATCCATTTGAAGCTACTGTAAAAAAAGAAGGAGTTAGTGAAGAGGAAATCATCGAGAATATTGATATTGGTGGTCCTAGTATGCTAAGAAGTGCAGCTAAAAACTTTAATGATGTAGCGGTAGTTACTGATATCAATGACTATGAAAAAGTTCTAGAAGAACTTGAACAAGGTGGAATCTCATATGAAACACGTCGTGCTTTAGCGATTAAAGTATTTAATACGACAGCAAGTTATGACGCTGCTATTGCGAATTATTTTAATAAAAAAGATAAACTTGTACCTGAAAGACTAACATTATCTTATAATCTTCAAGATAGTCTTAGATACGGTGAAAACCCTCATCAAAAAGCATATCACTATGTTCAAGATAATAATGAAAGTTATGCATTGCAAAATGCTGTACAACTTCACGGTAAGGAAATGTCATACAATAATATTCAAGATGCTTCTGCGGCACTGGATATTCTTGCAGAGTTTGATGAAACTACATGTGTTGCTGTTAAACATATGAATCCATGCGGTGTAGCGACAGGAAGTTCTGTATTCGAAGCATATAGTCGAGCGTATGAAGCGGATCCTGTGTCTATCTTTGGCGGAATCGTTGCAGTAAATGGAAAAGTAGATAAAGAGACTGCTGAAAAAATGCACAGTATCTTCTTAGAAATTATACTAGCAACAGATTATGATGAAGAAGCGTTAGAGATACTGACTAAGAAAAAAAATCTACGTATTTACAAACTATCAGAAAAAAATAATAATCATGAACAACAAATTAAAAGTGTTCGTGGTGGAATCTTAGTACAAGATTTTAACGATAAACTAGCAGATGAATATGAAAGTGTAACTGAGAAAAAAGTAGATGAAACTCAACAAAGAGATATTGAGTTTGGCTTAAAAGTAGTAAAACACGTTAAATCAAATGCAATAGTAGTAGTAAAAGGTGGGCAAACTTTAGGAATTGGTGCTGGTCAGATGAATAGAGTAGGTTCATGTAAAATAGCTTTAGAACAAGCAGGGGAAAAAGCAAGAGGTGCAGTGCTAGCTTCTGATGCATTCTTCCCGATGAGAGATAGTGCTGATATGGCGGCTGATTACGGTATTGCTGCGATAGTACAACCAGGAGGATCTATACGAGATCAAGAAAGCATAGATGCATGTAATGAGAAAGGTGTGGCGATGGTCTTCAGTAAAATACGCCACTTTAAACACTAATATGGCTAAAGTATTAGTAGTAGGAAGCGGCGGTAGAGAGCACGCTATCGCTTATAAATTTCATAAAGAAGGTCACGAAGTACATATGGCAGGTATCAATCCTGCAGTTGAAGAATTTGGAGTATGTGTAGCATTAACAGAAGACCAAATACCAAGCTACGCAAAAACAAATAGTATCGATCTTGTTTTCGTTGGACCTGAAGTGCCATTAGTTAATGGTCTAGTAGATGAATTACAAAAAGAAGGTGTTCGTGCCTTTGGACCATCTAAGCTTGCAGCACAATTAGAAGGGAGTAAAGTATTCTCGAAAATGATGATGAGAAAATACAATATCCCAACGGCAAAATATGAAAGTTTCAACGATTATGAACAGGCTAAAGAGTACTTAAGCAAACAAAAAGCACCTATTGTCCTTAAAGCAGATGGCTTAGCTGCAGGGAAAGGTGTAATTATAGCGAATACTCTAGAAGAAGCACAGTCTGAACTTAAAGAAATGATGTGTAATGCAAAATTCAATAAAGCTGGATCTAGCGTTGTTATTGAAGAATTTCTTCAAGGTGAAGAATTCTCGCTTATGTGCTTTGTCTCTAATAGAAAAGTTTATCCAATGGAAATTGCACAAGATCATAAACGTGCATTTGATAATGATGAAGGTTTAAATACTGGAGGTATGGGAGCATATCTACCACTTAAGAAAATTACTCAAGATGATATTGATGAAGGTGTTAGAAATGTAGTTCAACCTATGGTCGATGCTATGAGTGATGAAGGAATGCCATTTTACGGTATACTATATGCTGGTCTTATGAAATGTCATGACGGTGTAAAAACTATTGAATTTAACGTTCGTTTTGGAGATCCAGAGAGTGAAATATTACTTTTATCATTAGAGAGCGATTTATACGAAATAGCTAATAATATTATCGATGGTAAAGAAGTAGAGTTAAAATGGAGTGAAGATGCTTTTATCGGTGTTGTAATGGCAGCAAGAGGATATCCAGAACGTAGCGAAAAAGGAGCTGTAATACACGGCTTAGATAAAGTGTCTACACCAGTATTCCATATGGGAACTAAGCGTGTAGGTGATGATATAGTAATTAATGGTGGTCGTGTATTATTAATTTGTGCTCAAGGAAAGAGCTTGCAAGAAGCATATAAAAAAGTGTATAATGAGATAGTAAAAATAGAATGTGAAGAACTATTTTACAGAAAAGACATCGGTCATTTGTCATTATAGTATTTTGAGATAGATTGATTGAAATAAAAAAACATCAGGAGATTATTGCAATGATTGAAAGATATAGTAGAGAAGAAATGCGTAATATCTTTAGCGATGAGAATCGTTTTAAAGCATATTTAGAAGTAGAACTTTATGCAACAGAAGCTTGGAGTACATTAGGTGTTGTACCAAAAGAAGACGTTGAAAAATTATTCGCTAATGCAAAATTTGACCTACCAGGAATTTTAGAATTAGAAAAAGAAACAAAACATGATATAGTAGCTTTCACTCGTAATGTTTCTAGTTATCTAGGTGATGAGAAAAAATGGGTGCACTATGGATTAACATCTACTGATGTTGTTGATACTGCTTATGGTTATTTATACAAACAAGCTAATGATATTCTTTATAGAGATTTATTAAACTTCCAAGAAGTATTAAAAGAAAAAGCATTACAATATAAATTCACACCTTGTATCGGACGTACTCACGGAGTACACGCTGATATTAGTAGTTTTGGATTGAAATTTGCGCTTTATTATGATGAATTTAACCGTCATATCAAACGTTTTAACGAAGTTAGAAAAATTATCGAAGTAGGGAAAATCTCTGGAGCTGTAGGTACATTCTCAAATACACCACCAGAAGTTCAAGACTATGTTTGTGCTAAATTAGGAATTGAATCAAGTAATATCTCAACACAAACTCTTCAACGTGATAGACATGCTGATTACTATGCAACATTAGCGTTAATCGCAAGTTCAATCGAAAAAATTGGGGTAGAAATTCGTCACCTACAACGTACAGAAGTAAGAGAAGCAGAAGAATTCTTCTCGAAAAATCAAAAAGGTTCAAGTGCAATGCCTCATAAACGTAATCCAATCTCAAGTGAAAACATGGCAGGATGTGCTAGAATCATGCGTGGATATATGTTTGCAGCTTACGAAAATATTCCATTATGGCATGAACGTGATATTTCTCACTCAAGTGCAGAAAGAATTTTAAGTAATGATGCAACAACATTATTAGACTACATGTTAAATAGATTTACTAATGTTGTGAAAAATCTAACAGTATTTACAGACAACATGATTAAAAATATTTACGCTACTAATGGTGTAATCTTCGCTCAAAGAACTATGAGTAACCTTATTGAAAAATACTCATTCTCTCGTGAAGAAGCGTATGATTTAGTGCAACCATTAGCGATGAAATCATGGTTCGAAGGTATTCCATTTAGAGAACTTCTAGAAGAAAACGAAACTATAAAAAATACAGTTTCTAAAGAAGTACTAGATAGTTGTTTCGATCTAAATGTACACCTTGTAAATATTGATAAAATATACAAACGTATTCCAGGATTGGAAGATTAAAATAATAAAATAAAGTCCAAAGAAAAGAGGTAGATTAAATGAAGTCAGACTTTCAAATTTCAAACGAATGTGAAAAGAAACATATTGCTGAAGTAGCAGGTAAATTAGGGATAAAAGAAGAAGATTTAATATTATACGGAAATCACAAAGCAAAAATCCAAACAAAAAATATTAAAAAAGATATTAAAGAAGATGCAAAACTAGTATTAGTTACATCTATTAACCCAACATCAAGTGGTGAAGGGAAAAGTACTGTAACTATTGGTTTATCTGATGGGTTAAATAGAATCGGGAAAAAATCTTGTGTAGCATTACGTGAACCATCTTTAGGTCCTGTATTAGGAAGAAAAGGTGGAGCAGCTGGTGGAGGATATGCTCAAGTAGTACCGATGGAAGACATCAACCTTCACTTTACTGGAGATATGCACGCTATTACTACAGCTCACAATGCAATCGCAGTATTAGTAAATAACCATGTATTCCAAGGAAACGAATTAGAAATAGATAAAATCGTCTTCAACCGTGTTATGGATATGAATGCTCGTGATTTACGTCATATTAAAGTTAATGCAGGAACTGATCTAGAACGTCTTGATGGTTTTGATATTACTGTAGCTAGTGAAGTAATGGCTATCTTATGTTTATCAGAAGGTATTGCTGATCTTAAAGAAAAATTAAGCAATATCCTTGTAGCTTATAACAAAAAAGGTGAACCAGTTTACCTAAAAGATTTGAAAATTGAAGGTGTTATAACTTCATTATTAAAAGATGCAATTAAACCGAATATTGTTCAAACATTAGAAAACAACCCAGCGATTATTCACGGTGGACCATTCGCTAACATTGCACACGGATGTAACTCAATCTTAGCTACAAAAACAGCTTTAAAATTCGCTGATTATGTAATCACAGAAGCAGGATTCGGAGCAGACTTAGGAGCTGAGAAATTCTTAAACATTAAATGTCGTAAAGCAGGTCTTAAACCAAAAGCAGCTGTCGTAGTTGCAACAGTTAAAGCACTAAAACTACATGGAGACATTGAAGAAAAAGATCTAAAAGAAGAAAACTTAGAAGCATTAGCTAAAGGTGTTCAAAACTTAGAAAAACATATCGAAAACTTACGTAAATTCAATTTACCGATAGTGGTAGCTCTAAATGTCTTTGTTACCGATACAGAAAAAGAATTAGCATTCTTAGAAAACTGGGCAAAAGAACAAGGCGTAGAATTCTCTCGTACAGAAGTATGGGAAAAAGGTGGTCTTGGTGGAGTAGACCTAGCAGAAAAAGTAGTAAAAGCTGTTGAAGAAAATGACAAAGAACTACAATTATTATACAAAGATGAAGCTTCAATTACTGAAAAAATCGAAACAGTATGTCGTGAAATTTATGGAGCTGATGGTGTTAACTTCGCAGATGAAGTTAAAGCTGAAATCGAAAGAATTGAAAGACTTGGATTCAAACATCTGCCAGTATGTATGGCAAAAACACCAGCTTCATTAACAGATAATGCGAAGATCAAAGGTCGTCCTACAGGATTTAACATTACTATTAACGATCTTAAATTACGTAGTGGTGCTGGGTTCGTAGTAGCTTATGCGAACAAAGTACTAACAATGCCAGGACTTCCAAAAGTACCAAGTGCATTAAATATCGATATTGATGAAGAAACAGAAACAATCATCGGAATTTTCTAGTAGTAAATTTAAAAAAGAAATAAAGAGATAGACTGGATCTAGCTCTTTATTTTTTTTGGAAAAATATAGAATATTAGAGAATTCTTATACATGTAACTAATGTAAATGAAAAAAATAAAAAATAAGTGTGGACTTAATTTCTATTTGGGTTATAATATAGTTGACAAAATATATTTAAATGATGAAATTAGGTTATTTTATGTTTAAGTTAATAAGAATTTCATTAAGATTGCAGATGAATTAAACTAGGAGGAAATGTAAATGATAAGAAACGAGAAAACTTACGGTTTTTTCAGAAAAACTAAGAAATATGGATTAGTAGGTTGTATAAGTTTTTGCGGAATTTTAGTATATGGACTTACTGATAATAATCAAATAGTAAATAAACAAGCTCATGCCGCAGTTGTCAAAGGTGGGGCTGATATTGTGGATGCAGATGTTCATAATAAAGAAACTAGTGGTGTTGCTATGACGTATACTAGTTTTGATAGTAATGGATCAAAACAGGTTGCTTCAGGTAGTGGAGTATTTGTAGCACCGAATGTTATGGTGACAGTTGCTCACAATTATTTAGATAAAGACAAAGCTTCTGGTTCAGGTTATGTTCGTGGAGGTAATAGTGCTCAAAGTTATGTTGTTATGAACTCTGATACGGAAAAACGTAACAATACACCAGCGACTGGAACTAGCGATATCATACCAAAAGGAAATGTTTATTACTATAATCAAAAAGAATTTGCTAAATCTTACGAAAATGATTTAGCAGCTGTAGTTACAGAACGTCCTGTAGAAGCGATGACAAACGGTGAAGATAAACCACGTGAAATTGGTGTCGCTAATCAAGGTGATAATATTACCTTAGTAGGTTATCCGAATGATTTCTCTTCGAAAAGATTGTCAGAAGCAACGAAAGCAAGATTAAAAGATGGTAAAATGTACAAAATTTCGGGAACACTATCAAGCCTAAATACAACTACTGGTGACGGTACTTATAATACGAGTGCGTTAGGTGGATTCTCAGGAGGTCCAATTTTTAATGATAAAGGTGAAGTAGTAGGTATCCATCAGCATGGTACAAATACGGATGCTGGAACTGATGCCGAGCAACATGGTGGAGGTTTATTTTTCACTGATAAACATAGATCTTGGATAAACAAAATGATAGAAGAACATGGTATCAAAGGTTGGTTTGTTAGTGGTAATGATAAATACTATTATGATGACAACCATAGGGCGTTAGTAGGTACAGAGCGTGAAATAGATGGTGCTAGATATTCATTTGACGGTAACGGTCGTGGAAGATTACTATCAGGTACAGAAAAAGGTAAGGTAGTACTTAGAATTAAAAATGAAGCTGGAGAAAAGTTAGTAGAAAGAGTCGTCGCGCAAGGTAACGTAGGTTCTGCGGTTAATTACGACTTTAAACAAGATAAGGAAAATAAAGAGCTATTCGGCAAAAATCCTAACGCCACAATTGTATCTATTGATGGAGAGAAGATCAATAAGAAGTTTAATGAAAATTGGTCTAAAGATTTTGTAAGTAAACTATCATTAGGAAATACATATATTGATGCTGTTATTAAAGGAGAGAACTTCGTTAGAACACAACCTGGGAAAGTCGATACATCTGGTAATGTTACACTTCCTAAACCAAGCGATGAGGTGAAGAATGCACCGAATGGACTTCGTAATTTCGATGCAACAGCTATTATAGTGACGCCTGATGGTACAGGTTCTGGTACACTAATTGAAAAAGATTTATTACTTACAGTTGCTCATAATTTCTTGAAGTTTGAGAATGGTAAGGTGACAGAAAAAGCCACTGGTAATAATGATAAGAAATATTACGCAGCACTTCCGAATGGTAAAAAGGTATTCTTTACAGACTCTGATATTCATTATTGGAAAAAAGATGATTCAGTTGTTGGATTTACGCATGATCTTGCTTTAGTTAAGCTTAAAGAGGTTGTTGATAATGTTACGCCTGCTGCTGTAAAAAAAGATGTTTCTGTTGTAAATAGTGGTGATAAAGTGTCAGTTTATGGTTTTCCTGATGGTAAATTAAAGCCAGTTATCGACACTAAGGTTACCGATGTAGTAGATCGTGGTTCTGGTTTAACTGGAATTGGATATACGGGTACTAAACCAGGTGCATCAGGTGGTGGACTATATAATGATAAGGGTGAAATTATCGGAGTACATCAAAATGGAGTTGTTGGGCAAAGAAGTGGAGGATTAGTCTTTTCTAAAGAACAACTCGATTGGGTAAAATCTTATATTGATGGTAAACCGAAAGAACCAGTGTATAGAGAAGAGGAAAATGTAGACTACGGTATAGTTGAAAAAGAAGAAAAAATTCCTTTCAGTACAAAATATGTAGCAGATGAAGAACTAACTAAAGGGAAAAAATCTGTAATTAAAAAGGGTATTGACGGAATAATTAAAACGACTTATATCAAGGATAAAGATGGGAATTTAACATTAGATAAAGAAACTAAAGAACCAGCTGTTGATCAGGTAGTAAAAGTAGGGGTTAAGTCTGTAGAAAATACAAAGGAGATTTTGTCAAATACAGTATATGTAGCAGATAAAGAAAAAGCAAGAGGGCTATCTAATGAGCGTATAGAAGGTTCTAATGGTTATGAAAAAGAAGTTATAAAATATACACTTAATGAAAAAGATGGAACAATAAGTGAAACTGTAGAAAAAACAGAAAAGAAAGCGACTGATACAATAATAAAAGTTCCGGCAAAGGATAAAGTAGAGGTTACAGAAATACCAAGTCCAATAAGATATGAAAAAGATAGTACGCGAGAAAAAGGACAAAACAATATTACTATTCCTGGAGAAAAAGGAACAAGAAAAGTAACGACAACGTACGAAGTAAATCCGAAAACAGGAGAAGTCACAGAAAAAGTAGGAAAACCAGAAGTTACAGAAGCAACGGAGACAGTAGTGAAAGTAGCCACGAAGGATAAAGTCGAAGTTACAGAAATACCAAGTACCGTAAGATACGAAAAAGATAGTACGAGAGAAAAAGGACAAAAAAATATTACTATTCCTGGAGAAAAAGGAACAAG
>NZ_KQ959992.1:16102-71056 GCF_001553035.1 Gemella haemolysans | reverse complement strand
TATTCAATATACCTCGTTATTGGACGCTTACGTTGCAATTCAAGGATTATTTAAGTACTTCAATAAAAAAGAAGTAAAATAAATATATAGTTTACATAACGTTATTTATGTAAACTATATATTTTTATAATATCTTTTATAAATTTTGTTTTTCCAGCAGTATAGCCTTCTCTATCATACTTATACATTAGTTCTAAGTCTAATTTTAATCTTTCATATTGTTTTGCTAATTTTGGATTTTCTATTAGTATATCTCTAAACTTAACTTCTTCAATATCACCTTTTATTCTTACATGAAGATGGTAGACTTTATCTAAAAAACCATCCTCCCCATATCCTTTAACTAGAAAAGCTCTATTCTCCTCTATCCAACGTAGTTCCCATTCAACAATCAGTATGTTAATTGTACTATCAAAATCATCACTTTCATTGATTTCTAAAATTATATCTATTATGTCCTTTGAACATATATTTGGAATGGCTGTACTACCTATATGATATAAGTTTACTTTATATTTTTTTAGTTTAGACAATAAATTTATTTTTTCATCTTCATACCAATGTACCCATTCTCTATTATGTTCAACAAGTTTTATAGGAAATTTCCTTTTAAAATCTTCATCTCTCAATATTTTATTCATTTATAAAAAATACCTCCAAAAAAATAAAAAATGCTAGGATAGGCAGAACCACCTATCACTAACATTATTTGAATACATGTAATGAATTTTTGAAATACTCGATTCCAGATAGTATCGTTAAAATTACTGATATCCACAATAGAATATAATCTAGTTTAAATCCCATAGTATTAAAAATAGGATTTCCTAATAATATAAGAATTATAGCGATTAATTGACTAATAGTCTTTAGTTTTCCTAAAATACCAGCAGGTATAACTTCACCTTTTTCAACAGCTAATAATCTAAGACCTGTTACAGCAAATTCTCTCGCAATTACAACAACTACCATCCAACTGTGCATTAATCCTAATTCAACCATAACTATAAATGCACTTCCAACAAGAAGTTTATCAGCTAATGGATCTAAGAATTTACCCATATTTGTAACTAAATTATATTTTCTTGCTAAATAACCATCAATAAAATCAGTAAATGATGCAAATATAAATATTAATGCTGCTATAAAAATATTTAAGGATATATCTCTTCCTCCTAGAATAGAAATACTTCCTCCCATATCAACTAGTAAAAATAGTATAAATACAGGTATTAATATTGTTCTAAATAATGTTATTTTATTCGGTAGATTCATTATTTTTTAATTACCCTTCTAACTTAAAGTATAAATTCAATTCATTATTAATTATAACATATTCTATAACTTGCTACAATAAAAAATACAGGATAAATCTAATTATCCTGTATTTCAAAAGTGTTATTGACCAGTACCTGGAGTTTCTGTACTAGCTGGTGGTACTGTCGTAGCTGGTGCTTCTGGAATTGTAGTAGAACCGCTATTAGCTGGTGTTTCAGTAGTTGCTGCACTATTCGATGGATTACTTGGTCCACTACTCTCAGCAGAAGTATTACTATTAGAATTATTACTAGAAGAGTTACTACTATTACTATAGCTTGGTGTGTATGTATTTGCAGGTTGTTGAGGAGCTGGTGCTTCATGTGTTTCTGCAGTAGCTTGTGCCTGTGTTTCCTGCTGTTGTTGAGATTGATTAGATTCTGTAGACTTAGGAGCCTCTAAAGCTGTTAACGCATCTTTAATACTCTGAACGATAGAATTGTAGTCTTCTTCTTTTTCAAATAAAACTGATTTTTCTTTTTCAAGAGTAGATTGTAATTCATTTAATTCTTTTTTTACAGAATCAACTTTCTCATTATTTTTCTTATCTTCATCATTTAATGAAGCGTTTTTAATTTTTTCCTTAACAGCGTTATTTAGTTTTTCACGCATGTTTTTAATTGCATCATTATACTCACTGTTTAGTTTATCTTTGTTCTCTTTTGCAACTTCATCCTTTTTATCAAGAATTGATTTAAATATTTCAATTTTTTTATTTAAGTCATTTTCTTTATTAAATTTAGAAACTGTTTCTTTTATTAATTTCTCTAATTTAGAATCTTCTTTTTTATTCTCAACTTTTGGTTTATTACTATTCAGTGCTTGTTGCTTTTGATAAGCATATGCAGATAATCCAATAACTGCTAAAATTACTATAGTTAGTAATCCTATTAATAATTTATTATTTTTTTTCACTTTTATTCACCTCTAATATAATTTAACTACGATTTACATAATTAATTTTATGTAAACTTTTTTTTGCTTTTATTCATAATCTTCTGCGTATTCTTTTTCTAAAAATACTTTTCTTGGTTTACTCCCATCTACGGGTCCAATGTACCCATCTTCCTCAAGCATATCTATTATTCGAGCTGCTCTATTATAGCCTATCTTAAATCTTCTTTGCAATAATGAAGCGGAAGCTTTTTGTGTTTTAGCTATAAATAATAGTACCTCTTTATATAACGGATCTACATCTTCTCCTGATGTGCCTCCATTTTGTGAACTTACTTCACTTGGAGTCATATTTGGATCGTACTGTGCTTCAGACTGACTCTTTACAAAGTCAACAACTTTCTCTACTTCTTCATCAGATAAGAATGCTCCTTGCACACGTACTGGCTTACTTGAATCAGCTGATAAGTAAAGCATATCACCTTTACCTAGTAGTGTTTCTGCACCCGATTTATCAAGAATAGTTCTTGAATCAATACTAGAACTTACAGCAAAAGCAATTCTTGATGGAATATTGGTTTTAATAACTCCTGTAATAACATCAACTGAAGGTCTTTGAGTTGCTATTATCATATGTATACCAGCTGCCCTAGCTTTCTGTGCTATTCGAGCAATTGATTCTTCTACTTCTTTAGAAGATACCATCATTAAATCAGCTAACTCATCTATAATAACTACTATATAAGGAAGTTCTTTATAGTCTGGATCTTTTGCAGCAATTTTGTTATAACCTTCCATATTTCTTACTCTAGCTCTTGCAAACTCTCTGTATCTGTTTTCCATTTCAAGAACAACTTTATGTAGAACATCGGCTGCTTTCACAGGATCTGTAACAACAGAAGTAAGTAAGTGTGGAATACCATCATAAATTGATAGCTCAACCATCTTAGGATCTATCATTATCAATTTAACTTTATCTGGTTTATTTTTTAATAATATACTCGTAATTATCGTATTTACACAAACTGACTTACCACTTCCTGTAGAACCTGCTATTAATAAGTGAGGTGTTTTATCAATTCTAGTAAAAATTGATTCACCTGATACATCTTTACCTAATGCAACAGATAGTGGTGAATTATCTTCATCATTAACAAAAACCTCTTTCATCGTTACTAGCTCATTTACCGTATTAGGTATTTCTATACCTATTAATGATTTACCGGGAATTGGTGCTTCAATACGTACATCTTTAGCTGCTAAATTTAGTGCTATATCATTACTTAAGTTTACTATCTTACTAACCTTAGTTCCTGGAGTTGGTAATATTTGGAACTGTGTAATCGATGGTCCTACTATTGCTTTGACAATCTTAACCTCAATACCGAAATTATTAAATGTACTTTGAAGAATTTTTGATTTTTCTACTACATCACCTTTAGTAATAGTTTGCTTCTTAACTGGGTTATTAAGTAGAGTAACTGGTGGAAGTTGATAATTATCATACGACTCTTCTGAAACTATTTCATTAACCGTTTCTTCTTCAACAGTAATATGTTCTTTATTTAATTTAGGTTGTTTTCTAGAAGGACGTTGTATAATTTCCTCATCATAGAATTCTTCATCTTCTTTGAATTCTCTTATATCAACAACTAAATCTTTATCTTTAATTTTATTATATCTTTGTTCATTAGAGTTTTCTCTATTAACATTAGACGAATTATATTCGTCATAGATAATATCATCCTCTTCTTGATAATCATCTAAAGAATCTTCTATATACTCATTTTTATCAAATGCATTAACTATATGATGTTTAATCCTTAAGACTAACTCCCTATGATTAATATTAAAATATAAAAATATAACTGTTATTATAGCTGATATTATTACCAATAATGAACCATAATAAGATAATAAATAAATTAAGAATTTAACAGGATAATATGATAATAGTCCTCCACCATATGAACTAACTCTATTATTGTAAATATCATTAAAACCTAATAAATTATTATCACTATTGCCAATGTAAATTAACTGAAATAGAAAATCTACTAAAATTAATAATATTACTATAATTGCTGGAGTTTTTAGCTTTTTATTCATAATATAATATATTGGTGTTGCAACTATTATTATATAGATAAGATAACTAAAACTTCCAAATAAATATTTAAAAAGTGTATCAAAAAATCTACCAATAAATCCCATTTGCAAAACAGCTAAAATTACTATAAGAACAGAAATTACAAAATATAATCCACGATAGACTTCTTTAGACAAAACGGGAATAACATTTTTCTTTGGAGCTTTCTTTACACTTGCCTTTTTACCACTAACCTTAGTGGCTTTCTTATTTTTATTAGTTTTACTTGTTTTTTTTGTACTTTTTGTCTTTTTATTGCTCAATCTTCTCTCCTTTCTAGTCTTCTTCTACAAAAACTGCCTCAGTTGGACAATTAACTTTTGCTTCTAAAACTAAACTACGATACTTTTCAGCAACTTCATCAGTCATCTTATTATCGTCGATAATGCAATACGCTATTCCGTCTTCATCATAATCATATACATCAGGGCATATCGCATTACAATTACCACAAGCAATACAATCTTCTCGTATTATTTTAGTTTTCATTATTTTCTTCTTTCAAAAAATTAGAAAATTTCTCCAACGATTCTTTTCGATGACTGATACTATTTTTTTCGTCAGAACTTAATTCTGCAAATGTTTTTTCTAAACTTGGAACATAAAATATAGGATCATATCCAAAACCATTATTACCTCTTTGTTCAGAGATAATTTCACCATGACATTCTCCTCTAAAAGTAAATTCCGTACCATCAGGTTTAACTAACGCTATAACTGATACAAACTTAGCATTTGATTTCTTACCATCTAACTCAGATAATACTTTCTCTATATTCTTTGCATCAGTTTGTTCTTTTGAATATCTTGCAGAATAGACTCCAGGACGACCCTCTAATAGTTCAACACTAAGTCCACTATCATCTGCTATTGCAGTTTTTCCTGAATATTTTGAGATTGTTCTTGCCTTTATCAAAGCATTTTCTTCAAATGTTAATCCATCTTCAATAATCTCATCAGTAAAATTAATATCTTTTAAAGTTAGTATATTATAATCACTTAATATGCTTTTTATTTCTTCAACTTTATGTGCATTATTCGATGCTAAAATCAATTCTTTCATTGTATCACTCCTATATTTCAACTACTTCTGCATTAATATCTTTCTTTAACCACTTAGAAGCAATACTATCAAAATTATCACTTTCTTGTGAAATAAAGAATCTGTGTTCTTTTTTATTTAACTTTTTCTGATGTAATTTTGCATATCCTAAAACAGTACTTACTTCACGTGCTGCTTCTCTTCCTGAAGAAATAACTTTAATATTATTACCATAATATTCTTCTATATCTTTCTTCAATATAGGATAATGTGTACAACCAAGAACTACAGTATCAACTCCCAGTGTATTAGTATTACCTAATGTATCAGATATTAAATTTTTAGTAGCCTCTTTATCAAGATTTCCTTCTGACTCAATAAACGGTACAAAAGCTGGGCAGGCTTTATCAAAAACTATAATATTAGAATTGATATTTTCGATTTCCATATCATATACTTTTGAATTTGCTGTAAATTTTGTTCCTAATACCAGTACTTTATTATTCTCTGTTGCTTGTATAGCTCGTCTTGCACCTGGTTGAACAACTCCTATAATAGGTACTTCATATTTATTTTGCAGATAGTCTAGTGCCGCAGCTGTTGCAGTATTACATGCTAAAACAACAAGCTTTACTCCCTTATCTATTAAGAATTTTACTGCTCTATCCGTATTTTTTATTATTTCTTCCTTTGTTTTATCACCATAAGGGCAATTTTTAACATCTCCGAAATAATAGATAGTTTCATTGGGTAACTGTCTCATAATCTCACGAGCAACTGTTAGTCCACCTACTCCACTATCAAATACTCCTATTGCATTATTCATATATGGCCTCTTTCTTAATTAGAACCGAGCATCTCTTCTAGTTCTAATATTTTAGTATAAGATTTAGTTTCTATTCCTACAAATTCTTTAAATACCATATTTAAAAATGAGAATAATTGAATTAAATCTTTGTTTTCTATTTCCAAACTTTCTAAAAAGTCGATATTTTTAACAGTCATATAATATGTAAGTTTCACTAATGAATCACTAAGACCATATACACTATGATCAATATTAAACTTATCAACAAAGCTATTCTTTAAAAAGCTATATCCTACATAAGGTTGATCTGTTTTTTGATATTTAAACATAAAACCCTGACCTTTTAAAATTTGACACAAAAAATATATTAAAACAAGTTTTTCAGAAACATCATTTTCTATATTTTTTAAACATACCTTCAATAACTTATACATATTAAATGTATCATCATTTATTAAATTAACATATTCCAACATATTGGCAACATAGCTATTTTTTAATATGTCATATACAATATTTGTATACGTATTTTCTATTTCTAGATTTGTAATTTTGTTCATTCCACTAGTAGGAAAAAAATTAATAGATACCTCATATGGTGTACTAACCTTAATTTTCTTCTTACTTTTATGGACATTTTCATAAAAAAAACTTTCTATATTACCCTGTTCAGTTAAAACATGCAATATTTCATGGTAATCTCTATATCTTATTTTTTTTATTATTATTCCTGTAATAAAATTTCTATTAGTCAAAAATATCATCCCTATAGCCAAGGTCACGAATTTGGTTTGGTTTAGATCTCCAGTTATCAATAACTTTAACCCAAAGTTCTAAAAATACTTTCTCCCCTAGAAGAACCTCGATATCTTTTCTTGCTCTAGAACCAATTTCTTTAATCATCTTACCTTGTTTACCAATAATCATACCTTTTTGTGATTTTCTTTCAACAACAATTGTAGCTATAATATTTTTCTTTTTACCATGTTGTTTCTCTATTCTATCAATCACAACAGCAATTGAATGTGGAATCTCTTGCTCTGTTAATTGTAGTACTTTTTCCCTAATGAATTCCGATATTACAAAATACTCCGGAGAGTCAGTAATCACATCATCAGGATACATTTTAAAACTTGGTTGTAAGTATTTTTTTGTTGTATTTAATAGATTATCAACATTTATTGATTTTAATGCTGAAATTGGAACTATCTCAACAAAATCATATAAATCTTTATAAAATTCAATAATCTGAATAAGTTGTTCAGGTGAAATTAAATCGATCTTGTTAATTAATAAAAACGTTGGAACTTTTAATTCCTTAACTATATTTATTAAATGTTGATCTCCAGGCCCAAACTTCTCACTCGCATTTATAATTAGATAAACTATCTCAGATTCTTGAATTGCACTACTAGCAAGTTTCATCATATAATCACCAAGTCTATGTTTTGGCTTGTGAATACCAGGTGTGTCAATAAAGACTATTTGTGAATCATTATCTGTATAAACACCATTTATAATATTACGTGTCGTTTGTGGTTTATCCGACATTATTGCTATTTTTTGTTTTAATATATTATTTAATAACGTAGATTTACCAGCATTAGGTCTACCTATAATTGTGACAAATCCCGTTTTAATTTGTTCTTCAAACATGCTTATCTCCTTAAACCAAACTTCTCAAGAATCTCATCTTGTTTACCAAACATTTCTTTTTCATCTTCTTCAGTCATGTGGTCATAACCTAGTAAGTGTAAAAATCCATGTACTGCAAGAAAACCTATTTCTCTATCAAAACTATGTTCGTACTCTTTTGCTTGTTCATGAGCAATATCTACACAGATAATCACATCACCAATAGAATTAATCTCATCTTCAAGACCAATAATATCAATTTCATCTTCGACTTCATCATTTAACGCAAAAGAGATAACGTCTGTAGGTACATCTTTTCCTCTATAGTCACGATTAATTTCTTGTATTTCTTCTTTACTAACAAATGATAACGACATCTCAGTAATCTCAGTATCAACACCTTCATACTCAGCTGCACAATCTAATAGTTTTAGCAACATATCTTTTGTACTATCTTCTACTAAGTTATTATCATCTATAATTTCAACAAATGTCATGATTTTCTCCTTATATATTCTTATTTAGAGGGGCTAATTCAAGACAAAAACCCTAAATTCTCCCCTCACATACTATTTTAATTTATTAAAATTTTGTTGTCTTAAAGCTTCATAAATTATTAATGCAGCTGTATTAGACAAGTTTAGAGAACGAACATTTTCGCTCATTGGAATACGTAATGCTTGTTCACTATATTTCTCTCTAAATTCCTTTGGTAAACCTTTTGTCTCTCTACCAAAAATAAAATAGATGTCTTCATTATCTGCATTTGAAAAATCAAAATCACAATAATTTTTCGTTCCAAATTTAGTTATAAGATAGTAGTGCTTATCATTAGTTGCTTCTAAAAATTCATCAAAACTATCCCAAACAACTAAATCTAGATGTTCCCAATAATCTAAACCAGCTCTTTTTACATGTTTATCATCAATAGAGAATCCTAGTGGTCTAATTAAGTGTAATCTTGTATTAGTTCCAACACAAGTACGTGCAATATTTCCTGTATTAGCTGGAATCTCTGGTTGGAATAAAACTATATTATTCATAATTAACTAGAATGGAAGTTTGCCACCAAACATTCTTCCAAGACCCTTTCTTTTAGATTTATCATTCATAAGTCCGCCGAATTGTTTCATCATCTTTCTCATTTCTTCAAATTGTTTGATAAGTTTATGAACCTCATTAAGAGGTCGACCACTACCTTGTGCAATACGTTTTCTACGCGGTACGTTTATAATATCAGGATTTTGTCTTTCTTCAATTGTCATTGACTTAATAATAGCCTCGATATAGACAAATTGTTTTTCATCAACAGCATCTAAATTCATATTTTTTAGTTTACCCATTCCTGGAATCATTCCAAGTATGTCTTTAAGACTACCTAATTTTTTAACTTGTTCTAATTGAGTTAAGAAATCTTCAAAAGTAAAACTTTGATTTAGAATTTTTTCCTGCATTTTTTTAGCTTCATCTTCATCGATAGAAGCTTGAGCTTTTTCGATTAATGTAAGTACGTCACCCATACCTAAAATACGAGATGCCATACGTTCTGGGTGGAATAACTCAAGGTCATTCATTTTTTCACCCATACCGACTAACTTAATTGGTTTTCCTGTAATTGACTTAATAGATAGTGCAGCACCACCACGAGTATCACCATCTAACTTAGTTAGTACTAAACCAGTAATATCAAGTTGTTCATCAAATGAAGTCGCAATATTAACTGCTTCTTGACCTATCATAGAATCGACAACAAGTAATATTTCATCTGGTGTTGTAGCAGCTTTAATATTTTTTAATTCATCCATTAATAGTTCATCGATGTGTAAACGTCCAGCTGTATCGATGATTACATAGTTGAAGTAATTTTCTTTAGCAAAAGCTAATCCATCCTTAACAATATCTACTGGATCTTTATCTACATAAAATACTTCGATATCAAGTTGCTTACCTAATGTTTTTAATTGTTGAACTGCAGCGGGTCTATAAACGTCAGCAGCAATAAGAAGCGGTTTTTTCTTCATAGTCTTTTTAACTTTAAGCGCTAATTTACCTGCTGTTGTTGTTTTACCAGCCCCTTGAAGACCAACCATCATTACAGTAGTAATTTTACCACCTTGGTTTAATTCAACATTAGAACCACCTAGTAATTCAACTAATTCTTCATTTACAATTTTTACTACTTGTTGTGCCGGAGTAAGAGATTTCATAACCTCTGTTCCAACTGCTCTTTCGCTTATTTTCTTTACAAATTCTTTTACAACCTTGAAGTTAACGTCCGCTTCTAATAAAGCTAATCTAACTTCACGCATCATTTCTTTTACATCCGCTTCTGAAACTTTACCTTTTCCAGTAAGCTTAGCTATTGTATTTTGTAATCTTTCTGATAAATTCTCAAATGCCATACAAGCTCTCCTAATTTTCTAGTTTTATCAATTCTTCAACATACGTTAGTACTTCTGTATCAGTAGTTGATTTTTTTATCTCATTTAGTAAAAACAATCTCTGATTGTTTAATTTAATTAAATTTAACTTCTCTTCAAACTGTTCTAATTCTAATATTGTTCTCTTAATATTATTAGATACAGCTTGTTTTGATATATTATAATTTTCAGAAATCTCTGTTAGCGATAAATCGTTAAAATAATAGTCATCTAAATACTGTCTTTGTTTATCACTAAGTAATTCAGAGTAAAAATCATAGAGTTGTGAAATCTTTATAACTTGTTCTATTTCCACAATGTTCCTCCAGTCATTAAATATAAATCTACATCATTATATTATACGATAAAATCGCGTTTTTTTCAAATTTTTACCGCTTTTTTAAAAAATAAAATCAACTCAAATAAAAACTATTTTGAGCTGATTTATTTACATTTATTTTAAAATATATGATTTATTTTTAATACAAATTAATTTGAATTATTTACATATAATCCAATGCAGAATTATCAATCGTTATTGTAATTTTCTCTCTAGAAAAGCTTTCGGCAAAATAATCATTAATATACTTTAATAAAGAATAAAGTTTATTATAATCTTCATCTTGATATCTTATAGCAATATTGAATTTATATTCATTATTTATTTTATAAAACAGACTCTTATTAGGTCCTAATACTGATAAATTAGTTTGTTTCTTACTAATAAAATCGAATATCATCTTAGCAACACGTTCTGTTTTTTGTTCATCATATCCTTTTATTGTTATAAATGAGATTTTACAAAATGGAGGATAGTCTATTAACTTTCTTCTGTTAAGTTCATATTTATAAAACTTCTCATAGCTATGTTCAATTGCATAATCTAGTATATTGCTGGCTATATTAGTTTGAAAGACAACTTCTCCTTCCTTCTCACTTCGTCCAGCCCTACCAGCAGTTTGAACTAGTAATTGGAATAGTTTCTCATTTGCTTTAAAACTAGGTAGTGCTATCATATTATCAATAGATAATACACCAACTAAAGTAATATTTGGAAAATCTAGTCCTTTTGAGATCATCTGTGTTCCTAATAAAATATCAGATTTGTGATTTTTAAAATCAGTAAGTAGCCTTTCATATGCCCCTTTTCTACTAGTGGTATCAGAGTCCATCCTTGTAATTCTAACACCTGGTATATTTTGATATAAGTACTCTTCAACGCGCTGTATACCATAATTCCCCGAAACTAATTCTGGATGTTCACAACACTTAGGTATATTAGAAATTTTCTTTTGATATCCACAAAAATGACAATGCAATGAATTATCATGTTTATGATAGTTTAAACTTATATCACAATTTTCACACTTATATAAATGCCCACACGAAAAACAACGAATAAAGTTAGTATATCCTCGTTTATTCATTAATAAGAGCACTTGTTCCTTCTTCTCTATTTTTTCTTTTATCTTAGTAAGTAATTCACTAGCAATAACATCTTCTTTTTCTGCAGTATGAACTATATTTATCATCGGTAATTTATTATTAAACCTTTGTGTAAGCCTTAATAAATTATTAGGATTATTCTTTTCAAAATTATAATATAGATCAACTGAAGGTGTTGCACTAGCATATACTACAGTTGATTTATTATAGATTCCACGCTTTCTAGCAATATCCTTAGCATCATATCTCGGTGACTCAGTCTGTTTATAACTATTTTCATGTTCTTCATCAATGATAATAATACCTAGATTATTAAACGGTGCAAAAACTGCAGAACGAGTACCTAAGCATATTTTAACTTTACCATCTCGAATTTTTTTCCACTCATTATACTTTTCTTTTACATTGAGTCTAGAATGTATAACTGCTATGTTATCGCTAAATACTTTTCTAAATTTCTTTTCAATTTGCGGTGTTAATATTATCTCAGGAACTAATATTATAGCGTCATTCCCTTTTTTAATAACCGCTTCAACAAGCTTTATATAAATCTCCGTTTTCCCTGCACCTGTTACACCATGTAAAAGATACTCATTGAATTTATTAGTATTGAAATTCTCGCTAATTCTATCATAAATTTTTTGCTGGTGCTCACTTAATTTCGTATTATTTTCTAGTATAGATGTATTTATATCATGTTTAATATCTTCTTCTGTAATTCTAATTACATTCTTTTCAAGTAGTTTTTTCGTAACAGAGTTTCCTATATTTAGTTTATCTTTAACCTTTGATTTTTTTATTTTATCATTAGTAATTAAAAAATCGACTAATTCTTTTTGTTTTTTTGTTAATTTAACATCTTCATATTTATCTAACACATAAAACTCTTCTGTTTCGTTGTTTTTAATTTCTTTAATTCTACTTATCAGCCTAATAGCTTTTAGTGAGATTAAGTATCCTATTTGTTCAATTGAAAATAGCTTCTCAAGTTTATTCTTTTCGATTAAATTGTCCGTATTGAAGTGTTTTGCATAATCCAAAAGTAATGTTTTATTACCATCAAGAAGCTCATAGTATTCTATATACTTATTCTTTAGGCTTGTCGGAACAATAGTTTCTATAGCTTGAATTCTTGTACAAAAAAGTTCATCAGCCATCACTTTAGACAATAGAATCATTTCTTTTGTTAATATTGGAAAGTCATCCTTTAGTCTTTTAATATATTTAAACTTATTCGTTGTTTCTACTTCAGAATTCCCACTTCTAGTATCTACTACATAGCCTTGAACCGTTCTTGTTCCAAAAGGAACCTCGACTCTATATCCTACTATATCCATACCTTTAAATTCCTCAGGTACAAGATAAGAATAAACTTGATTAACATTATGATTATTTACATCAATTATTACCTCAGCATACATAATCTCACCTCCTTCAAATTAAAATTCATTTATTTTGATATTTCATCAACTATAGCTTTTGCAATATTATTTTTATTGCTTTTATCAATTTTCTTAATATTATCGTGTTTATCTATTATATAGACCTCATTATCATCACTACCAAAACCTATATCTTTTTTAGATATATCATTAGCAACAATAAAATCAAGATTTTTCTTAACTATCTTTTCTTTCGCATACTCTATCAAATTATTTGTTTCCGCAGCAAAACCAATAACTTTTTGTTTATCTGTTTTATTATCACCGACATATTTTAATATATCTTGTGTTCTTTGAAATTCAATTGTTAAATTTCCGTCTTGTTTTTTTACTTTTTTATCAAAAACTTGAACTGGTGTATAATCTGATACAGCTGCTGCCTTTATGATAAAATCACAATCCTTAAAATTATTTTTTACTACTTCAAACATATCATTTGTACTAGTGATTTTTATTTTTTTTACTTTACTGCTTATAGTATCATTATCAACGCTAGACACCAAGATTACTTCTGCCCCTCTTCTTGCACACTCATTCGCAATAGAAATACCCATTTTTCCTGTAGATGGATTTGTTAAGCATCTAAATGGATCGATGAATTCTTTTGTAGGCCCCGCAGTTACTAATACCTTTTTCCCTTTTAAATTCTGTTCAACTTCTTGAAACACAAAACTTTCAATTTTTTCGATTGAAGGAAATTTACCTTCACCCACATCTCCACATGCTAGAAGCCCACTATCAGGTTTCACAAAATTAAAACCAAGTTTAATTAATTTATTCATATTATCTTGGATAATTGGATTTCTATACATAAATGTATTCATCGCTGGGACAATATAAACAATAGATGTATCTCTTACTGCTAGCATTAATGAAGTAGCTAAGTCATCTGCAATTCCATTTGCGAATTTCGAAATTAGATTAGCTGTAGCTGGTGCTACAATTATTTTATCAGCCCACTTCGTTAAATCTATATGTTGTATTTCATTCTCGTCTATCTCTTCAAAAGTACTAGTATAAACTCTATTTTTTGTTAAAGTTTGAAAAGGTAACTGTGTAACAAAATTTTCAGCATTTTTTGTAAGTATTACTTTAACATTATTACCCTGCTTCACGAGAGAACTGCATAACTCAATTGATTTATATGCTGCAATCCCCCCAGAAACTATTAATAAAATATTCATAGAATTCTCCTCTAAACTTAATTAATATAAGTCATGATCAGTATTATTTGTTCCAAAAACCGCCGTTTCAAGTTTCGATAGTCTTTTTAATATATCTAAGTTAGTTACCTGAACAGGTTTATCTTCACGACTTGTATTTTTTAAAGCTTCTATTTTAATTTTTAAGTTTTGATTTTCTATTTCTAATTCTTTAAGTCTAGTTATAAGTTTATCTAGCTTCATATAGTCTTCTATTATTAAATCTAAATAGTCATTAACATCTTCTTCACTATATCCTTTAACTCTACTTTTTCTAAACTCTTTTTCATAAATTTCTTTTGCTGTTAAATTTAATTCAATACTCATAATTTAACTCCTTTAATTAAATTCACTAAAATATGCGACACAACTAACAAAATATAGCGGTGCTGTTTCAGCTCTTAGTATTCTCTTACCTAATCCTATCACATCAAATTTATTTTCAGTTAAAAAATCAATCTCTTGTTCAGAAAGTCCACCTTCACTTCCAAACACTGCTATAACCTCTTTATTACTTAAATCAGAGTGTAATAAATTTTTTAAGTTGATATTTTCCTCATTTACTGATTCCTTCTCATAAGCTACAACTTTATGATCAAATTTTTCAGAAAATGCAATTAAATCTTTTAAACTATCAACATAAGTGATATCAGGAATTATATTTCTCTTAGACTGCTCAGCAGCCTCTTTTACGATTTTATTCCATCTATTTAATTTAGAATCTACCTTATCTTTCTTTACCTTAGCTACATTCCTCTCAGAATTAAATAGCACTATATTACTAACACCAAGTTCAGTTAATTTTTGCATTAAATATTCAATTTTATCATTTTTTAATGGCGGAATAGCCACTGTTATTTTTGTTGATAATTCATTAGTACCTATTACTTGTTCGTACGGCGTAATAAGAACTTTGTCTGCATTATTATCAACAATTGTACAAATGTATTTAATTTCATTATTAAATACAACATATACCTTATCTTCTATTTTCTTTCTCATAATTCTTACAATATGATTACTGTCATCTTTAGACAATTCATATGTTGATTCAACATTCAAATCTTCATTTATAAAATACTGTTGCATAAAAACTCCTAAATTTTAATCTTACAATTAATTTTACCTCATAATGCGCATTAATTCAATACTAGCAATCCTAATATAAAAGTAACGACTCGTAAATCTAATTTACAAGTCGTTACTTATCTTATTTATCAATTGTAGTTTAAAATTAATTCTAACAAAATCGACATTAATATTGAATTTAATATATTATTTAGCTCCCAGCTGGAATATAACCTTCGATATGTTGTTTAGCTAATTCTTCATGCTCTGGATAAGTTTTCGAGAAATAAGCTTTTCCATCTTTTGTAGCATGTAAGAAGTATAAATAGTCTGTATTCTCAGCATTATTTAATGCTTCGTAAGACGCAGATCCAATAGATGAAATAGGTCCTGGCGGTAAGCCAATAACAGCATATGTATTATAAGGTGAATTTAATGACAATTCTGCCTGCGTTGGTGCTCCAGTTAACTTATCAGCTGCATAGTTGGCTGAAGGGTCAGTCTGTAATTTCATTCCTTGAGCTAATCTATTTAAGAATACACTTGCAATAAGTTTATTCTCATCTGATTTCGTAGATTCTTTTTCAAGAATACTTGCCATTGTCATATAATCATGAATAGAAATTTCTTTATCTTGTCCATTTATTTTCCAAGTTTTATTATTTTTCTTGTACAATGGTACTACTTTTTCGTTAGTTAACTTAACCATTTTAGTAATTAAACTCTCTACAGTCTCATTATCATTTATGTCATAAATAGCTGGGTATAAATATCCTTCTAAAGCATATTTAATATCTTTTCCATAAACATCATCCGTGATTAATTCAGGGAATTGTTTCTGTAATTTTTTAATAAATTCAGCATCATTAACTTTTTCTAAAAATTCATCACTACTTAATTTAGTCTTTTCTAAATTCTTAGCAATTTTAAGAATACTGTCACCTTCTATTAAAGCAAACGAATTACCTGAGCTAGCTTTATTTTTAGTACCAAGCTCTTGTATAATTTGAGATAAGTTCATGCTTTGTTTTAAATTAAAGTTACCCACGTAAAAAGATGTATTAGGGTGTAATCTTGCATAAATTTTAAAAACTTCCTCGTTTTTAATTAAACCTTTGGCTTTTAATTCTTGAGCAATCTTAGCACTACCATAATTTTCTCTAATCTCAACGGGAATATCTTTATTATTAGTCTTATCAACTGGAGTTGTCATATAGTAAAACAGTGATAAGACTACTATTCCTAGAACAACAAAGAAAGTAATAATTACAGGAATAATTGATTTTTTCTTCCTATTTTTTTTCTTTAGTTCTCTACTTCTTCTAATTTTATCTTCTCTCATCTTTTACTCACTTTCATCGTAGTAGAAAGTATCTAATACTTCTGAAATCATATCGTATTCTTCATCTGTTTCAACTGGTTCAAATCTAACACTATCCTCACCATCTTCAACACATACCATTGGGAAGATGCTAATTTCCTCTTCGTCAATTGTTTCTTCTTCAGCAAAAATATAGTATAAATTACCGTTGGTTGGATTAGTAAATTCTAAAATTTTACGGTATTCTTTTTCTTCACCTTCTAATGTACTAAGTGTGTACACCTCTTCTGTATTATCGATACTAATGTTTTTTAAATCTTTCTCTTGCATTTAATTTTCCTCCTGAAATATATATATTAATTTAATTTATCTAAATATGTCTGAAGTATTAATACTGCAGCCATTTTATCAATAACATTTTTTCTTTTTTTTCTTGAAACATTAGCTTCAAGAAGTACTCTTTCAGCACCCATTGTAGTCAAACGTTCATCTTGTAAAATTATTTCAACATTTTTTATTTTCTTTTTCAATACTTCTACAAAATACAGTGTTGCTTCTCCTCTAAAACCTACAGAATTATCCATGTTTTTAGGAAGACCAACTACTATTGTTCCTACATTGTGCTCTTGAACTAATTCCTTAATTCTTTTAATTTTAAAATCTTTAACCTGCTCATTAATATTTATGGTTTCTATACCTTGTGCAGTGAACCCTAACAAATCACTAACGGCAACACCTATAGTTTTTGATCCGTAATCAAGGCCCATAATTCTTTTATCTAACATTTAAGACTCCTGTATAAAAAAGTATAATAAGTACTCTAGTATATCATCCATTTCTATTAATCTTATTTGCTCCCTTGCATGATTATCTCTAGGAATATATACTGGATCAGCAGTTTTGATATATCCCATTAGTTGATTAATAGGGTCGTATCCACGCTGCTTAATTGTCTCAACAACATTTTTTAGAATGTTGTGAATATCATTTTTATCATAAAAATTGCTATCAAATAATCTTGTTTCATCGAAATTTGTCATAATCTTTACCTCCGATTATACTAACTCTACTAAGATACCTACTGCATTTTCTCCTGTATGTGTCGAAATAATTGGTGTTGTAGTAAATATTTCATCTTCACTTACTTCATAACCAAAAGCTTCTTTTAATTCTGCTTTGATTAAATCTACATACTCATCAGCTAAAGCATTTGGCAAGCTGATGTTTTTTATAGTTCTATTTTGTTTCACTTCTTCAATATGTTTAATTAAAGTTTGAACCAATTTTTTCTTACCACGAACTTTATCTAAGGCAACTAACTCAGTTTCTTTTAACTGTGTTAAAACTTTAATATTTAGTAAACCTCCAATTAAAGCTTGTGACTTACTTAGTCTACCACCTTTTACCAAATTGTCAAGTTTATCGATTGTAACATACGTTAAAATATTTTTAGCTTTCTCTCTTAAGTTCTCTGCAATTACCTCTACAGGCACATTTTCTTCAAGTTGTTTTAGACACTCTTTAAGTAAGAAAAACATACCTCGGGTTGTCGTCTTAGTATCTACAACATATACTCCTTCAAATTCTGAACTTGCGGTAACAGCCGTATTATATGTACCACTTAAAGCAGAAGAAAGTGTTAAAACAATAACCTTATAGCCTTCATTAGTCCATTTTTCAAAAGCTTCTATAAATTTCCCAATTGCAGGTTGACTTGTCGAATATGAAGTTGCTGTCCTCATCCTCTCAATATATTCATCATTGCTAATTGTACGGTAATCGTACTCTGTACCATCTATATTAATTGTCAGAGGAATTACATCCACATTGTATTTTTCAATTTCATCAAAAGTTAAATCACTAGATGAATCAATAATTACTTTTACTTTTTCTACCATTTACTCTTTCCTCTTTCTTTTATAATGTATAAACACATAATCAAATTCATTGTTTTCGTCTTTTGAAAATTCTTCTCTACTAATTAATTCCCATTTATTTTCATCAAATTCAGGAAACTTCGTATCAGCTTCTACAACTGTATCCACCTCAGTAATAAACATTTCATCACAGCTATCAAAATATTTATTATAAATCATGCCACCGCCGAAAATATAAGCCTTTTCCGTCTGTATATTCTCTAAAATAGAATCATCTGTATATACTTCAATATCTGAATAGTGACTTAAAGAATTTTTATCACGAGTTAATACTCTATTTATCCTATTAGGCAGTGCTCTACCAATACTATCCAATGTTTTACGTCCCATGATAATAGTTTGGTTAGTTGTTAATTCTTTAACCCTTAACATATCATTTTTCAAACGCCATGGAATAGTATTTTCTTGACCTATTGATTTATTTTTATCGTATGCAACTATTAGTGATAACATATTATACCTCCTAAACTGCGATTGGTGCTTTTATAAATGGATGACTTTCATAATTAATAATCTCAACATCCTCAATTTTAAGATCGAAGATACTTTCAAAATCATTAACTTTTAATTCCGGTAAAGAATACGGTGTTCTAGACATTTGTTCTTTTACTTGATCAAAGTGATTTTTATAAATATGAGCATCACCTAACGTATGAACAAATTCACCTACTTCAAGACCACATTCCTTAGCAATTAAAATAGTTAGTAATGAATATGATGCAATATTAAATGGCACACCTAAAAATACATCTCCGCTTCTTTGATATAACTGACAACTTAATTTTCCATCGTTCACATAAAATTGGAATAATGAATGACAAGGTGGAAGTGCCATAGTATCAACTTCTGCTGGATTCCACGATGACACAATTAAACGGCGTGATGATGGATTACTTTTAATTTGTTCAACTACATTTTTTAATTGATCAATGCCATTAAAGTCTCTCCATTGTTTACCATAAACATTACCTAAATCACCGTATTTTGCTGAAAATTCATCATCAGTTAGAACTCGTTCTTTGAATAATGACATTTGTTCTTTATATTGCTTAGAAAACTCTTCATCAACTAGAGTTCTATGACCAAAATCCGTCATATCAGGTCCAAGATATTCGCCACTTTCTACCCACTTTTTAAATGCCCATTCATTCCAAATATTATTTTTATTTTCTAATAAAAATCTAATATTAGTATCACCTTTAATAAACCATAATAATTCTGACCATACTAGATTAAAATTAACTTTTTTTGTAGTCAATAATGGGAACCCTTTAGATAAATCGAACTTCATCTGATATCCAAAAATACTTTTCGTACCAACTCCAGTTCTATCTTCTTTTTCAATTCCATTTTCTAAAATATGATTACATAATTTTAAATACTCTTTATCAGCCACTCTAATTCTCCATTACGCTTTATAGTTGTGTTCCCTTAAATATTTCATTAAATCTTTAATTTTTTCTAATGAACTTTTTCCAAAATGGTGTTCAATCCCTTCAACCTCTTCGTAAACTTTATCTTCATCTACGCCTATTAGTCTTAGAAAATCTTCTAATAGTTCATGTCTTGTTAGAGCATACTCTCCCATTTTTTCACCCTGTTCAGTAAGAGCGATACCTCTATACTTTTCATAAACGATATATCCTTCTACATCTAATTTCTTCAACATTTTAGTTACGGTAGATGGATAAACGTCTAACTTTTCTGCAATATCTGCACTTCTTGCATAACCTTTATTTTTCACTAAAGAATATATCACTTCAATATAATCTTCCATTGTTGGTGTAGCTTTTGCCATATATTATTCCTCCTTTATAAAATTTTAAACGGAGACTTCTCTACAGACGATTTAATTACGTCGACACCTAATTTAGTTAAATAGTCAACCAATAAATCTTTCACTAAATGTTCTGTAAAATGTCCTATATCGATAATGTTTTTTTTCATTTCCATAGCGTCTAGAGCGGCATGGTAACCCACATCTCCAGTTAAATAGATATCAACATCAGGTAACGAATATAAAAAGTCTGCTCCACTTCCACCTAATAATGCTACAGAAGAAATATCTTTTTCATTTCCAATAACTGCAGATACATTATCTAATAAAAATCTCTCTTTAATATAATCCACAAATTCATTAATTGATAAAGGAGAAGATAATTGTCCAATTCTTCCTAATCCCGCTTCTTTATCTAAATTATGTTCAAATAATACACTAATATTATTTAAATCTAATAATTTTGCTAAATGGTCATTAAGACCCAATTTCGCTGAATCCAAATTAGTATGAAATGAAATTACCGAAATATCGTTTATTATTAAATCACGAATTATGTTAGACTTGAAATCATCTGTAAAATCTAATGATTTCAGCGGTTTAAATATAAGAGGATGATGAGAAACTATTAAATCTACATTATTATCTATAGCTTCTTTTACTACTTTTGTGGTTACATCTAAGCAAACCAAAACCTTACTAACATTACTCTTATTATCACCTAACATTAAGCCGACATTATCCCATTTTTCAGCAAGTTTAACATCCGCTAATTCATTTAGTTGATTGTATACATCTTTTACAGTGATCACAAATCTAACCTCCTTTAATTGTTTTCATATTATTATAACACTTTATAAAAAATATTGCCATAACGAAACATAGTTTGTAATTAAAATAACATATTTATTTTCTATAATAATTTTTCTATCTCTATAAAATTATAATGTCTATTAATACTTTATAAACATTAATAAACTTTATATTCATCTCATATACACTAGACTTTTTTTCTATATTATATTATTATTGTTGTTATAAAGAAATTAGTAGGAGTTAATTATGCAAACTGTAGAAGGTTATTTAAATAAAATCATTTTCCACAATAAAGAAAACAATTATTATATTTTATCTATCTTTTTAAACGATAAATACGACTTTGTTGAAGGAGATTATCTTAGTGTTGTTGGTACTTTTAATGATTTTGAATTTATAGAAGATGATCTTTATTCATTCAAAGGAGAAATAGTCCAACATAGAAAATATGGAACTCAATTATCAGCAATCGTTGTAGAACCAGTAATAGAAAAAGATAAAGAAGCTATTGTTTCTTATCTTTCAAGCTCTATATTCCAAGGTGTTGGAAGAAAAACAGCTGAATTAATAGTTGATACACTTGGAGTTGATGCATTAGATAAAATTTATGAAAATAAAGATTCTCTATTTAATATAAAAGGTATTCCAGAACAGAGAAAAGATACAATATATGCTACTATTGTTGCAAATAAACAAACACAAGATATTATCCTTAAACTAAACGAGTATAATCTTAGCAATAATTTGATTCTAAAAATATATAACTTCTATAAGCATAATACACTTCGTACTATTACGGAAAGTCCCTACTCCTTAATAAAAGATATTAAAGGTATTAACTTTAAAACAGTAGATAAAATAGCCGAAACTAATGAAATAGCCGCAAACGATCGCGAAAGAATCCTGTATGGTTTTATATACACAATAAACTCATTTTGTTTTTCAACCGGTAATACATATATATCAAAAAACACACTACTCTATAATACGTTTAATATACTATATAGCTCTAGAAATATAGCCGTAACTAAAGAAGATATACTAAGTTCTTATGACTACGCACTAGATACCGGTAAACTAATAGAAATTGAAGACAGAGTATTTTTACCTGAAATTTACTATTCTGAGTACTCTATTTACAGTGACATTAGTAAAAGACTAGAACTCGAAGATGGTTTTGATATTAGCGACAGCTTACTTGATAAATATATAGAAGAGGTTGAAGATGAATTAGAGATATCATACGATATCGTGCAAATAGCCGCAATCAAAAATTGTATTAAAAATAACTTCGCTATTTTAACCGGTGGTCCTGGAACAGGGAAAACTACAATAATACTTGCCGTAATAAAAATCTTCCAAAAAATTAAAAACTACAGTCTTCACGACTTACTTGATGAATCTAGAAGTATTCTTACTTTATGTGCACCAACTGGTAAGGCTGCAAAAAGAATGTCAGAAAGTACTGGCTTTTATGCTTCAACAATTCATAAAGCTATTGGTTGGAGTACAGAAGATGAAAACATGGAAGAATTCGTTAGTGAAAAATTTATTAAATCAGAACTAGTTATAATCGATGAGTCTAGTATGATTGATGTATTTTTAATGTATAATTTACTAAAAATCATTAACAAAGACGCTAAAATTATATTAGTCGGTGATAATGACCAACTTCCTTCTATCGCTCCTGGTAATGTGCTTAATGATTTAATTAATTCCAAAGCGATTTCCACAGTAAAATTAAATAAAATATTTAGACAAAGTGAACATTCAAGTATTATTAATATTTCACATTCAATAAAAAACAATATTCCATTCGATATCTTAGAAAACTTCGACGACAAAGAATTTATCTCAGCAAACAAAAATGAAATGATAAATGTCATCTCAGCCATATATGATGATTTAATAAAAGGTTCTACAAAAGAAAACATTCAAATTTTAGCTCCTATCTACAAAGGAACAAGTGGTATCAATGAGATAAATATGGCTATTCAATCAAGGTTTAACGATAATGAGGAACAAATAGAATACGGTGAATTAATATATAAAGTTAATGACCGAGTTATGCAGTTAGTAAATAGACCTGAGGATAATATTTTTAACGGTGATATAGGCTATATAGAAGAGATTTATAAAGAAGGAAATAAAGTAAAAATAGTAATAGACTATGACGGTAATTATGTTACCTATGAAAAAACAGAGCTAAATCAAATTACCCTTTCTTATGCTTGTTCAATCCACAAAGCCCAAGGGTCAGAATTTGAGAATGTGATTATTCCTTTTATTGATAACTACAATTTTATGTTAAATAAAAACCTAACATATACTGCAATAACACGTGCTAAGAAAAAATTAATACTCTGTGGTAGTTCAAATGTATTTTACAAGTCGATAGAGCCAACAAATGTTGTAACTAGACAAACAGCACTAGAATGGTTCTTTACAACAGACAAAGAAGCGAAAATACAAGAACTTGAATTAGAAGAGGAAATTAAAGAATATATATTGAATTTTCAAAATATCAATACAATCGATCCAATGATTGGAATGGGAGATATAAAACCAATTGACTTTATCTAAGTCAAATAACAAAACCTAGATGTAGCTAAAAAACTACTTCTAGGTTTCTTTTTATATTACATTGCTGCTAAATCACGAGCTATCTTATCAATATCATTGATAGTTAAGAAAGCCGCATCTATTGCAGTACCTTTTTTACTTTCTACTGAAGTATTCACAGCTGCGACAACATTTTTAGTTAAAGTCTCTAAACGTTGAACTCTTTGCTTAATTTCGTCTAATTTTCCATATTCAATATTGTCAGCAGATAATGATTTTAATGTTAACATAGAAGTATTTACCTTCTCAGCTACTTCTTTAAACTTATCTACTTTATCACCTAAAGAACGTCCTTTATCAAGATCAGTCTGAATAGTTCCTGCTAATTCATCAAATCTGATTAATTCTTTAGAAAATTCATTTAATTTATTTTTCATGTAATCTTTTGAATACTTTTTATTAGTAATTTCATAATTTTTATTACTACTATCTTTAACACTGAATGTGACAGAATTATTATTTTTAGTAACAATAGCTATGTTAAAGTCTTTATTATTAAACTCATTTGAGTTTATACCGTCAACGTTGATCGCTTTACCGTTAAAACTATTTAATTTTAACGATTTTAAAAGCGAGTCAAAACCTTCTTTACTTATTACTTCATCATTTGTTGAAATAACTAATTTATTATCTTTTTTACTAAATTCTGTTTTTTCTAGCTGGCTTATTGAAACGGAATTAGTAAGATTTTGTAATTGTTCAGTAGAAATATCTCCTTTAGAACTACAACCTTGCAAAATTAGCAAGGTTGTTAGTAATATTATCAGCTTCTTCATTACTTATTAGAATAATTCTGGTGCTGAGATAATGTTTAAGTTTTCGTCGATTTCAAATACTAGTGGAGTACCAGTTGGTAAGTTAAGATCTAAGATTTGTTCATCTGAGATATTTAATAAGTATTTGATTAACGCTCTTAAACTGTTACCGTGAGCAGAGATAAGTACGTTTTTACCAGCTTTAATTTGTTTAGAAATATCGCTTTCCCAGTAAGGTAATACACGATCGATAGTAAGTTTTAAGCTTTCTCCTGTTGGGATTTCTCCTTCTGGAATTTCTTTATATCTATCGATGTTTCCTGGGTACATGTCACTAGATTTATCTAATGCAGGTGGAGCTACGTCAAAACTTCTTCTCCAGATGTGAACTTGTTCATCACCATATTTTTCAGCAGTTTCAGCTTTGTTAAGACCTTGTAAAGCTCCATAGTGTCTTTCATTTAATCTCCAGCTTTTGTGTACTGGAATCCATAATAAATCTAATTCTTCTAAGAATAGGTTTAAAGTTTTGATAGCACGTTTTTGGTATGAAGTATAAGCTACATCAAAAGTAAGACCTAATTCTTTAAGAGTTTGTCCACCTTTAATCGCTTCTTGTCTACCTTTATCAGTGATGTCTACATCAACCCATCCTGTAAATCTGTTTTCAAGATTCCATTGGCTTTCACCATGTCTAGTTAATACTAATTTCATTTAAGAAATCCTCCTAGTTTCGTTATTATATTTTTATTATACAATATTTTCTAGTATTAGTACATAGTTTTTATTATAATTTCATCTATGAAAACGTTACATCAACTTTATTATATTTAGTTAAATAACATTTATTCTTTACTGATATATATAAGATAAAAAAATAAGATTAGATCATTATTATAGTTCATCTAATCTTATAACAGTAAATAATATTTTCTCATCATAATAACTTCATTAAATTAATAAAATATACTAATACACTTTACGATTCAATTTTCCCCTTTTTACAATCTTTAATTTATTAGTTTCAAAAAATGTAAAAACTTTTGCTAATAAAACTAGTATAATTATCCAATATATAAACATAAAATTACCTTCTTTCTTTTTATACGTAAAACTTAATTTCTTATCGTACTTATATAATAACATACGGAAAACCGAAAATCAAGTGAAAAATTCATATTTCTTAATTTTTTTTATAAAGTTACTTGATTTTATATACGGTTTACTTTATAATTTATATATAGATAAAAAAGATTGGAAAAAATATTATGACAACAACATTTAGCATTAGATTTAAACAATGTTTAAAAGAAAAGAATATAAAGCAAGCTGAACTTGCTCGTTCTACTAATATTACTCCATCATCAATTAGCGATTGGTCTAAAGGAAAATATACTCCAAAAAGAGATAAGCTTATTATAATAGCTGAATACCTATCGGTTAATCCAGAGTGGCTTGTCGGTGATTGTGATACTATGGAAGTCAACAGTACTGATAGCAACGTATCATCAGCACAAAATTTTTCTGATGATGTATCTAAATTACCAATATTAGGTACAATTTGTGCTGGAGATGGTGTGTATATTGAAGAAGAATATGATGAGCATATTTTCATCGATCAAGGTATGCGAGCTGATTTTGCATTACGTGTTAAGGGCGATAGTATGATTGAAGCTGGAATTTTTGATGGCGATTTAGTATTTATCCGCCAACAGAGTTCAGTTAGAAACGGAAAAATTGCAGCAGTTCGTTTAACTGATTGGAACGAAGCTTCTTTAAAGAAAATATTTGTTAAAAATGACAATGTGATTCTTTATCCTTGCAATCCTGATTACGAACCTATTGTTACACGTAACGTAGAAATAATCGGAGAATGTGTTGGAGTATATAGGGAACTTTAATTTTTTGATTTTAAACAGATTATCAAACGCCAAAAAGCGAAAATTACTTAGATACTTTTCTAAGTAATTCTCGCTTTTTTTATTTACGAACTAAAAACGCCATTCTATCTCGGCCATTTATATCTCTATAAACTTCAGCCGAAAATCCATTCATATCTGCTAGTTTTATAATCTTATCTTTCTGATCATATCCTATTTCAAAAAACATAACTCCATTTTCATTTAAATAATCATTCGCCTGTTCTATAATTTTTCTATAAAAATACATACCTTCTTCTTCAGCAAATAACGCAAGATGTGGATCATATTTTAGTACATTATCCTGCATTGTAACCTCATCCTTACGGTCTATATATGGAGGATTTGAAACAATAATATCAAATTTATTATCAATATTATTAAAAATATCCGATTTTATGAATTTAATAGTAGCATCATGAGATTGTGCATTTTCTTTTGCAACTTCTATAGCCTCTTCACTAATATCACTGGCCACTACATCAATCGAGAATTGAGATAATTCTTTCTTTAATGTAATAGCTATTATACCACTTCCTGTACAAAGATCTAGAATTTTGAATTTGTTCTTATTAGACGCTTTTACATATTCAATAACTTTATATATAAGCTCCTCAGTCTCCATCCTCGGTGATAAGACATCTTTAGTGACTTTATATTTCCTATCATAAAAATATTCAAAACCTACTAAATGACTTAATGGAACATCTTCTTTAATGTGTTTTTCAATCAAAGAAAAATATTTATCTTCAATTTCTTTAGACATTTGCTCTGACAGATTATTTGAGAATAAATGCGGACTTTCGTCTAGGATATACATTAGTAAAAATCTAGCTAAAGATTCTTCTTTTCCTTGTCTTCTTAAAAGAAGACAAGCTTTTGTTATAGCTTGCCTTCTGTTCATTATAGTTCTTCACCTTTATTAAGTTCTGCCATTTTCTCAGCTTGCTCTGCAATACGAAGTGCTTCTAGAACTTCATCAAGTTTACCTTCCATAATTTGGTCTAGTTTTTGAATAGTTAAACCAATTCTGTGGTCAGTAACACGGTTTTGAGGATAGTTATATGTTCTAATACGTTCAGAACGGTCCCCAGTACCAACTTTAGATTTACGTTCAGCATCAAACTTAGCTTGTTCTTCTTGTTGATATTTATCATATACACGGGCACGTAATACTTTCATAGCTTTCTCTTTATTCTTAATCTGAGAACGCTCATCCTGCATAGATACTACAACTCCTGTAGGAATGTGAGTTAAACGTACAGCTGACATTGTTGTATTTACCGATTGACCTCCAGCACCACTTGATGCAAATGTATCAACACGGATATCATTTTCATTAATATCAATTTCAATCTCTTCAGCTTCTGGTAATACTACTACTGTTGCTGTTGAAGTATGGATACGTCCACTTGATTCTGTTGTAGGGACACGTTGTACTCGATGCGCTCCACTTTCGAATTTCATCTTAGAGTAAACATCTTCACCAGAAATAATGAAGATTGCTTCTTTAATACCACCGATTCCAGTTTCAGAACGTTCTAGTACATCAACTTTCCATCCTTGAGATTCAGCAAATCTAGTGTACATACGTAATAAATCACCTGCGAATAATTGTGCTTCATCTCCACCCGCTGCTCCACGAACCTCAACAACAACGTTTTTACCATCGTTAGGATCTTTTGGTAATAATAGAATTTTTAATTCTTCTTCCATAGGTGCAAGAGTTGGTTCTAATTCCTTAATCTCTTCTTGCATCATTTCTTTCATTTCTTTATCTTCTTCAATTTCAAGAAGTTCTTTTGTGTCTTTAATTTGTTGAACTATATCTTTATATTCTCTAAATACAGCTACTGTTTTTTCAATAGAGCGTTGTTCTTTTGAATATTCCATAAGTTTCTTTGTATCACTTACAACATCTGGATCACTAAGTAATTCGTTTAACTTTTCATAACGCTCTTCAACTATCTCAAGTTGTCCAAAAATTTCCATTTGTTCCTCCTAATTTATCTTTTAATTTCATGACAATGACGACATCTAGCTTCATATGATTCACTAGCTCCAATAACTACGATTGGATCATTATACTTAGCAGGTTCACCATTTATCAATCTTTGACTTCGACTTGCTTCTTTTCCACATTTATTGCATACAGCATGAAGTTTAGTTACCATTTCACTAATAGCCATAATCTCAGGCATAGGATGAAATGGTTCTGCTTTGAAATCCATATCTAAACCTGCAACAATAACACGAACTCCATCATCAGCAAGCTTATTTATAACTTCAACAATTTTATCATCAAAGAACTGCACTTCGTCAATTCCTATGATATCATATTTTTTATCATTTATATAGTCATAAATCTGCTCTGCTTTATCAATATTTACAGATTCATAACTATTTCCATTATGAGTAGAGACTTTGTTCTCTTCGTATCTATTATCTATAGACGGTTTAAATAGAAGCACGTTTTGTTTAGCAATTACTCCACGTTTTATACGTCTTAGCAGTTCTTCTGACTTACCAGAAAACATGCTACCACAAATACATTCTATCCATCCGAATTTTCTATTTTCTATCATTACATATCCCCTCGGGCTTATATTATACAATTACTAATAGAATAAAAACAGACAATCCAATAAAGAAATGTCTGTTTTATTTTTCTTACTTGATACCGTATTTTTTGTTGAAACGTTCGATACGACCATCTGCTTGAGCGAATCTTTGACGCCCTGTGTAGAATGGGTGTGTATCTGAAGAGATCTCAACTTTTAATAATGGGTATGTATTTCCATCTTCCCACTCGATAGTTTCTTTAGATGGTTTAGTTGAACCACTTAAAAATTTGAAACCACTTGTAGTATCCATGAACACAACTTTACGGTAATCTGGGTGAATTCCTTCTCTCATTATTATCGTCTCCTTCTGCCCTGAACGCTTTTAATACGAACAGAGTTATTTTTCAGTGAGTTAATCACATACCTATTTATTATAAATAATATTCTAAAAAAAATCAAGTACTTTTACTAATATTTGTAAACTTTTTTTGTTGACACCCTTATTTATTTTTTAACCATTACATACAAATTTATATATTGTTATATCATATTACAAAAAGTGAGGCAATCAATATTTTGATTACCCCGAATATTATTATTTACTTTTTATTTCTTCAGTTGCAACATCTTCTCCGAACCATTTTTTAGAAATCTCTTGGAATTTCCCCTCTTTGTACATCTCATAGAATGCTTCATTAATTTTTTTAACAAGTGTTACATCTGCTTTTCTTGCTCCAACCGCAAAAGCTTCACTATCAAATCCTGCATTTAAAATGTCAAAGTATTCTAATTTATTTTGTTGTTTTAAATAATAGTTCGCATACACTCTATCGATTAATAATGCATCTACTCTATCATTTTCTAAGTCAATTAAAGCTTCATTGAAACTCTCGTATTGAGTAGCATCATTATTCTTCACAATATTTTTAAGAACATCTGGATTTTCATTAAAAGTATCGTATCCAGATGAACCATTTTGAGCACCTAGAACCTTATCTTTTAAGTCTGTTATATTTTTAACACCTTTAGATTTCTTTACAACTACAACCTGTTCATTCACCATATACTGCTTAGTAAATTGCACGACAGCCTCTCTTTCTGCAGTTTTCGAATATCCATTCCAAATTAAATCAATATTTCCATTCTTTAATTCTGTTTCTTTTAAATCCCAGTTTATAGCTTGCCACTCTACCTTAATCCCATATTTTTCAAAGACAGCATTCGCTAAATCTATATCAAAACCAACGTTTTTTCCACTTTTATCTTGGAAGCCCATCGGTACAAAAGTATTATCAAATCCAATAACAATCTTTTTATCTGTTTGAAAATCATTCCAATTATCTTTTTTAGGTTTATCTTTTCCTCCAGATGCACAACCTGTAATTATTAAAACAGTAATAACAAGTGTTAGAAAGAATTTTAATTTTCTCATTTAACCACCTCTTATTTCGGTTCTACTTTCAGAATACTATCAGCAATATTTTCAGCAAACTGTAAATCGTGAGTTACAACAATTTGTGTAATACCTAGTTCTCTATTCTTAAGTATTAATTTCTCAACTTCTAATCTTAATTCAGGATCCAATGCACTTGTCGGTTCATCATAACCTATAATTTTTGGATTTATCATCATAGCGCGAGCTAATGCAACACGCTGCTTCTGTCCTCCAGATAATGACGTTGGATAATTATTAATCTGTTTCTCTAAACCAAGTTTTTCTAACAATTCAATCGCCTTTTTCTCAGCATCATTTTTTTCCATATTCATAGTTTTAATTGGAGATAAAACTAGATTTTCTAGGACAGTAAGATGAGGGAAAAGCTGAAAATCTTGAAACACAAAACCTAAAAGATTTCTTTTTTCCAATTCATCAATCGGAAGAGACTCACCATTATAAATAATTTCACCTGAGTCTATTTTTTCAAGACCAGCTAACATTCTTAATAGGGTTGTTTTCCCACCACCAGAAGGACCTACTATCGCTAAAATTTTATTCTTTTCTACAGTTAAATTAAAATCTGAAAGTATTTGTCTATCTTTGAATTTTTTACTAATATTTTTTAATTCTAACATACATTACCTCCTATCATAATTATAACGTTTTTCTACTCTCTTAGATACAATTGTCACAATACCTATTAATATTAAATAAATTGCACCCGCAACAAACATTGGTAATAAACTAGCATCTCTATTAGCAGCCGTTCTACTAGCTAATATTAGGTCACTAATTCCTAATGCATAAACTAAAGATGTATCCTTAACAAGACTCATTATTTCATTAAATACACTAGGTAGTACAATTTTTATTACCTGCGGTAAAATAACATATCTAATTGTCTGAAATTGAGTGAATTTCAATACTTTAGCTGCCTCATATTGCCCTTTTGGTATTGATTCAATACCTCCACGGAAAATCTCAGCAAAGTATGCTGCATAGTTTAACGTAAATGCGATTATTGCAGCAGGTAATCTATCGAATCGTATTCCCACAGATGGTAATACATAATAGATAAAAATCAATTGTAATAACAACGGCGTCCCACGCATAATCCATATATATATATTAATAAAGTAATTTAATAACTTAATATTAAAGCGCATAATAAACGCTATTACTACACCTAACGGAATCGATAATACTAAAACTAGAAAAAACACTTCTAATGTTATAAGTGCTCCATTAATCAGACTAGGTAATATTTCTATTAAATATTCCATATATTATCCTCCTTTTATATTTATTTGTATTCATTACTAATAATGAAATTGGTTGTTTTAAAAATTTTATATTTAATTATAGCACAATTTTTATAAAACAAAAACCCCTTACTAACTAAGGGGCTAAATATATTATTTATTTAATTTTGAATCGTGGAATTTTTTCATAATTCCTTCTTTTGATAATAAACTTCTAACTGTGTCAGAAGGTTGAGCTCCATTACCTAACCATTTTAATGCTAACTCTTCATCGATTTTAACTTCTGCTGGTTCTTTAACAGCATTGTAAGTACCGATAGTTTCGATAGAACGTCCATCACGTGGAGATCTTGAATCAGCAACAACGATACGGTAGAAAGGTGATTTTTTAGCACCTAATCTTTTTAAACGGATTTTTACTGCCATGTTTGTACTCCTTATGTTTCAACTTTTTTATTAATTTTATGTGTGTGTGTTTATGAAGTGTTTTAATGAAAAAGTTGAATCTATAACGCTAAGTTTTCTAAGCTAGATATTATTCTAACATTAAACTAAAAGTATGTCAATACTTTTTGGTGAAAAATGTCAACTTTTTTTGTTGACTCACCTAAACCTTATTATACCAGGTTTATTTTACCATGTAAAGATAAAATATTTATAAAAAAACACCCCTTATACCATAAGAATAATCAAAAAAAGAGGTGACTCGACAAAATCGATTTCTACGAAATCATGATTATCGAGTCCCCCCTCATCTATATTTCAATTTTTAATCTTCTAATACTTTAGCAATTTCACTAAGCACTTGATCTTTACCTATTTTAGTAACCGAAGAAAATGGAATAATAGCCATATTGTTCGTTAGGTCTAATTCTCGTTTTATAATCCCGGTATTTTTAGCCAATTCATTTTTTGATATTTTATCAATTTTTGTCATAACTATAACGAATGGAATCTCGTAGTAATTTAAAAATTCATTCATCTCAATATCATCTTGAGAAGGCTTGTGTCTACTATCAATTAAATGTAATACAAATCCAAGATTTTCACTATTAGTAAAATACTCAACAATCATATCATATAATTTTTCTTTTTCAGGTTTTGATAATTTTGCATATCCATATCCTGGTACGTCTACTAGGACTACTTGATCATTTACATCAAAAAAGTTTAGTGTACGAGTTTTCCCTGGTTTAGATGAAACACGAGCATAGTTTTTTCTTTCTAAAATTGTATTAATAAAAGATGATTTCCCAACGTTTGAACGACCACACATCGCAACTTCTGGTTTTTCATGTTCTGGATATTGTTTTTTCGATACCGCACTTATAAGTAAATCTACATTATGTGTATTTAACTTTTTCATTATTATTCTCCAAATACTATTTTAAACACTTCTTGAATATTGTCTACTGTGTGAATAGTTAATTTTTCAAGAACTTCTTCAGGTATATCAATTAAATCTTTTTTGTTCTTAGTTGGAATAATAATAGTATTGATATTCATTTTCTCAGAACTTAAGATTTTCTCTTTAACTCCGCCAATTGGCAGTACTTTACCATGTAGAGTCATTTCTCCAGTCATTGCAATATTATTATCAACCGGCTTTTTAGTTAAAGCTGAATATACTGAAGTAGTAATCGTAATACCCGCTGATGGACCATCTTTAGGAACTGCTCCTTCCGGTACATGTAGATGTATATCAATTTCTGAGAAATTAACATCTTCAATTCCTAATTTTTCTGCATTAGATCGTAAGAATGAAATAGCCATTTGAGCTGATTCTTTCATTACATCACCTAGTTTACCTGTTAGGATAATTTTACCTGTACCTTTCGAGATACTCGTTTCAATCTCTAATGTATCTCCACCAACTACTGTATACGCTAATCCATTAACTAATCCAATCTCTGGTTTTACATTCTTATCTTTACCACTATATTTTTCAGGACCAGCAAAATCTTCTAGGTTATTAACTCCAACCTTAATTTTTTCTTCACCTTGAAGAACTTTCAAAGCAGCTTTTCTGCAGATAGCTCCGAAAACTCGCTCTAAATTCCTTACTCCCGCTTCATACGTATAACCATTAATTATTTTATTAATAGCTTGTTTACTAAAAGTAATTTGTCCTTTTTTCAGACCATTTTCTGTAATTTGACGTGGAATTAAATATTTAGCAGCAATATTTTCTTTTTCTTTAATTGTATATGATTCTAATTCTATAACTTCCATTCTATCTCTAAGCGGAGCTGGGATTAAGCTTAGATTATTGGCTGTAGCAATAAATAGAACTTTTGATAAATCGAATGGAATATCTAGATAATGATCCACAAACTCATTGTTTTGCGCAGGATCAATTACTTCTAGCATCGCAGCTGCTGGATCTCCTTTAATATCAGATGCCATTTTATCAATTTCATCTAATAGTATTACAGGATTCTTAGTTTTAATTTTCTTCAGCGACTGAATAATCTTACCTGGTAATGCACCTAGATATGTTCTTCTATGTCCACGAATTTCAGCTTCGTCATGAACCCCTCCTAGAGAAATACGTACAAAACTTCTTCCCATAGAAGCGGCAATAGACTTAGCTAATGAACTCTTACCTACACCTGGAGGCCCAGATAAGCATAATATTGGTGACTTCATATCATCACGCAACTTCTTAACAGCCAAGAACTCTAATATTCTTTCTTTAATTTTTTCTAGACCATAGTGGTCTTCATTTAGAATTTTTTCTGCATTTTTTATATCGATTTCATCTGCTGTTAAAGTGTTCCAAGGTAAAGCAACAACAGTATCCAGATATGTTCTTATAATTGAGTGTTCTGGACTCATAACAGGTGTTTTTTCTAGACGATCTACTTCTTTTAATAATACTGCTTTATCTTCTTCAGATAATTCAATTTCATTTATAGCCTGGCGGATTTTTTCAATGTCATCATCTTCAGGTGAAATTTGTCTTAGTTCATCTTGAACTACTTTCATCTGTTCACGTAAAAAGTATTCTTTCTGTTGATTATCTATATTCGTACGAACTTTTTCATCGATTTCACGTTTAAAACTATTACCAACTAAGAATGCTTCTAGACTTCTGTTTAGGAAGATTGCTTTTTTCTCTAAATCTAGTAAAAACAACACTCTTTGTTTAAGCATTTTATCGATTGGGAAAAATTTAATATTTTTATTTATAAACTTCTCTAAATCATCAGTTTTATAGTAATCAATATCAAAGTTTTCTCTTTTTAAGTAATTAAGGAAATTAGTTCTAATACTATTTAATAATCCTGCTTTATCAAATCCATTATCTACAATTTCTCTAATATTAATATCTAAATTTTCTACAATATTATTGTTATAAACGCCACTTTTAACCTCAGCTATACCATAGCAGTGGTATTCATACTTTTTATTCTTTTTATCAATTGTAAGTTGACCATATGTACCAAAGAAAACATTGAATCCATTACTATCAAATACATCCTCTTCAGAAAATGAATCATCATAACTATCAATTGGTTTTCTCTTATACGTTACAAAAACTGGAATTCTATCTTTTTTTACAGTTTTTATCGTTTTTAAAAATTTTTTGTCCGTTACATCTATTGTATAAGTATTAGACGGAAAGAATAAATCTCTATTCTCTAATAAATAATATTTTGTCAAAACGAACTCCTCTCTAACCTATTTATTTTAAAATTGGTTTTGTTTTATTAATTACATTATCACGTGTTACCGTACATGTTTTAATATCTTTTTTACTTGGAATTTCAAACATTACATCTAAAAGTAATTCTTCGATAATAGAACGTAAGCCTCGAGCTCCTGTTTTTCTCTTAATCGATTCTTTAGCAATTTCTTCTAATGCTTCTTTTTCAAATACTAGTTTTACTCCATCAAGTTCAAATAAATATTCATATTGTTTAACTACCGAATTCTTAGGCTCAGTTAAAACCCTAACTAAATCCTTCTCATCTAGTTCTTCTAAATAACAAACAACCGGAATACGACCGATAAATTCTGGAATCATACCAAACTTAACAAGATCTTCGTGTTTTACTTTAGAAATAATATCCTCATTGTCATTTAACTCATCACTCTTAGAAAAACCAATAACTTTTTCTCCAAGACGACGTTTAATAATTTCTTCAATACCTGAGAATGCACCACCAATAATGAATAGTATATTCTTCGTATTTATTTTTATCATTTCTTCTCCAGGGTGTTTTCTTCCTCCTTGCGGTGGAACACTAGCAACCGTTCCTTCTAAAATTTTAAGAAGTGCTTGTTGAACACCTTCTCCAGAAACATCACGAGTTATTGAAATATTCTCACCTTTTTTAGCGATTTTATCAATTTCATCGATATAGATAATACCTTTTTCAGCTCTTTCTATATCATAATTTGCACTCTGAATAAGTCGAAGAAGAATATTTTCAACATCTTCACCTACATATCCTGCTTCTGTTAATGTAGTTGCATCAGAAATTGTAAAAGGTACATCAAGCATCTTCGCTAATGTTTGAGCAATTAATGTTTTACCTGATCCTGTGCTACCTATTAAAGCAATATTACTCTTTTGTAATTCAATATCATTATTTTCTTTAGCTATAATTCTTTTATAATGATTATAAACAGCTACAGCTACAGATTTTTTAGCTTTATCCTGACTAATTACATACTCATTTAAATGTTCCATGATTTTTTGAGGTTCTAATAACTTAAATACTGGTTTATTTTTTGCATTTCTATAGTCAATTTCTTCTTCGATTATATCTGAGCATAAATCAACGCACTCATCACAAATAAATACGTCATTCCCAGCAATCATTTTAAAAACTTCGTTAGTATTTTTTCCACAAAAAGAACATCTTACTTCATCTTTATTTTTAACCATAATTACACCTCACATTATTGAACTTTTTTTATATCTTATTATCTTTTTATTATCAAATCGATATAAAGCCCAAAAAGATACACATTATTATAACATATTCTAACTATATTTACTAGCAAATAGTACTACAAAATAATTAATATAAGTGCTATTAGAAGGTAATTCAACATATCTTTTTGTATTTTTCCCTAATAAAAAATAAGATATAAAATTTAAATCTTAAAATTTTATATCTTATTCAATTTCTATTTATTTTTTGTTATTCTTCTAAACATTTTTAGATATAAGCCCATATATACTAATAGTCCCAAAATAGCGAAGAAAACTGTAGTAATAATACTACCTTCTATTCCATAACTTCCTCCGATTAGTATTTGTTTATCACTAATTGCCTCAACAGTAAATATTGAATCGGATAATTTAATCCCACTTAAATTAAATCCAAATACCAAACCAGATATACAATTCCAAAAAGCATGAAAAATTGCAATAACTAAAACATTATCAAAATACCAATATAATAATGACATTACAACTGATATTAAAAATATATTTAATAAATCTATTTTTGATGTAGTTGGATTAGACATACGAAATACTAAGTAAAATAGCGAACTCAATAGAATGGCTATCCATTTTCCTTTTTTTGCTGCTAATCTAGTCATTAAATAACCTCTAAAAACAACCTCTTCTAGAAAGCCTTGCATTAAAACTAACATAGTAAGAATAATTATTATACCAATTTTTAAATCCTTTGATAAGGATAGAGATATATTATTTGACATCAATAAAATAGCTACTACTCCTACAATACTAAATATAGCTAATCCTGCTCCTACTTTAATAGCTTCTAAATTATTTTCTTTACTAAAGCCAAAATATTCAAACGTTGTTTTTTCAAAATACTTAACAAAAAATAATAAAATAACCGCTGAAAATATATATGAGCATAAAACAGATATAATATTATAACCAACTATATTTTTAAAGACATATTCAAATAGTATTCCTTGTAAAAATGAATATACAATAATCAACAAGAACATTAGAGTAAAATTCATTACACCTTTGTTTTTTAATAAATCTACACTTTTCATTCAAATTCTCCTACTTTAATCAGATATTACTATCCTAACACAAATAACAAATTTTAGCTACGATTATTAAAATACTCTTATTAAAATCTTTTAGTAATCATCTATTAGTGGTATAATTAATTTATATACGAAATAGGAGGAATACTATGTCATTTTTTTCAAAATTAGGTGAAAATATTATTTTACCTCAAGACGTACTAATTCAATCGAAAGAAACAGCAGCAGTTGCAGGGGCAATAAATGCTACTATCGGTATTGCAACAGCAAATAAAAAAGCGATGGCATTACCGTCAATTAATAAAGTAATAACAGAAATTAACAATTCAGAATATTTACCATATTCTCCAACACCAGGATTACCAAAAATGAGAGAATTATGGAAACAAAAAATCTTAAAAGATAATCCAAAAATTAATGATGAATATTTATCTTTACCAATGGTAACTACAGGTATTACACAAGGTATTGACATTGCGGCAAACTTATTTAGTGAAGCAGGAGATGCTCTACTTTTACCAAATCTATTTTGGCAAAACTATGCTCAAATATATACTATTAAGTTAGGTAACAACATCTATAAATACAATCAATTTGACGAAAATAATAAATTTAGCATTGATAATTTCAAAAATGTACTTTATGATATTAAACAAGATAAAATTTCTTTAATATTAAACTTCCCAAATAATCCAACAGGTTATACACCATCAGATGATGAATTAACTCAATTAGTTGAAGTAATTAATATTTTTGCTAAAGAGCACCCAAATAAACAACTTATCATCGTTTCTGATGATGCATACTTCGGACTATTTTTCGAGGATAATCACAAAACTCCTACTCTTAGTGCAACATATAAACTTGCAGAAAATCCAAACTGCTTAATAGTTAAATTAGATGGAATTACTAAAGAATATTATAGTTGGGGATTACGAGTAGGTTTCATCACATATTACACAAAAGATGCATCTTTACGACAAAAACTTCTAGAAAAAACTCAAGGATTCTTAAGAAGTACAACATCTTCTCCTTCTAACTTATCTCAACAAATTGCAATAAGATTATTAGATAATAAAGAAGCAATTAAAGAAAAAGAAGAAAATGATAGTATTATCCAAGATAGATACAACGAACTTAAATCAGCTATCGCTAAAGAAAAAATAGATACACTAGTCACGATCTTACCATTCAACTCTGGCTATTTCTTCACTATTAAACTACCAAACACAATTAACGCTCACGAATTCAGACTAAAATTCCTAAACGAATACAAGTACGGGGTATATTCTATGGATGACGAGCACATAAGAATAGCATTCTCATGCTTAGATATAGAATTAATTCCTGAATTAGTAACTAAGTTCAAAGAATGTATCCAACAATTTTAAAAATAAAACTAGGTGAATCAAATATAAATTCACCTAGTTTTATTTATTTTACAGATTTTTTTAATAATTCGACCATGTGTTTATTGGCATTTAACTCTATATCATTGTTTAATTCAATAAAGTCGTAAGTACCATATTTATTATCTAATGCAGCTTTGATTAAATAATCTGTTACATTAGGGTTCTTAGGTAAAATTGGACCATGAAGATAAGTTCCAATAAGATTATTATAAAGAATTCCTTCTTTTTTATCTTCATCATTATTTCCATATCCAACCACTACATTACCTAGAGTTTCATAATTGTGGTATGTTCTTCCACCATGATTCTCAAATCCTACAATATTACCAAATTTTTCAGATTCAACTAGTATATTACCTATAAGACGCGGTGCGTCTTTTTTTGACTCTGTGTAAAAATCTAGTATATTTAATCCTGGAAGTTTATCACCATCTACAGTTTTATAATACTCACCAAGAAATTGATAACCACCACAAATAGTAAGAGCTGGAATTCCATCTTCAATAGCAGATTTAAATTCATTCTTAATCTTACTAAATTGCTCTGTCGCTATACACTGCTCTCTATCAGATCCTCCTCCAATAAAGAACATATCGCAATCTGTTAATTTCACTCCATCTGTTGAAGTGATATTTTCAATTTCAAGATTAATTCCACGCCATTCACAACGTTTCTTTAATGCGATAACATTACCTATATCTCCATATAAATTTAATTTATCTGGCATAAAATGATATAATTTTAAATCCATAGAATTATTTCTCCAATTCTCTTTGAGTTTCTACTAAGGCTGTGTAGTTCGGAATAGCAATTGCATACTTTTCATTATAACTTTTCAGTTTAGCTACAGCTTCTGGTATAGCCTCATTCACTACAACATTAGCGTTAATTCCACAATATTTTAATCTTAAGGCTAACTCTTTTGCTCTTTTTCCTGAACATACAATATTTTTAATATTTTGACCTAATAATATATCAAAATCTGTATCCCATATCCATGATATATCAATTCCATCAGCACCATTATCATTAAGTACTAATAAGTAATTTATTTCTTCCTTAATCGAATTAGCAATAGCTAATGATGCATTTAGTCCAGCTGGATTTTTTGCAAGATTTAATAACACTGTCGACCCGTTAGCAAAACTTATACTTTGCATACGACCATTAGTAGGAGTATATGTTCCTAGCCCTTTTGCGATTTTATCTTCAGATAAGCCTAACTCTTTTAATAGAGAATACGCAGCTAGTAAATTATAAATGTTATAATCTCCAGCTAGTTTCGTCTCTATTGCATGTCCATTATTAATAGACATATTTATGAATGGTTCAACTGTTGCTTTTGTTACTTCATATTTTACATTTTGATGTTCGAAATTACATTTAGAGCAATGATAGAAACCAAGCTGACTATAATGAACATGATCATAAATCAACTCCATTCCACAATTTGGACAGAATTTGGATTCAGAAATTCCAAAATCGGAAAATTGATATGCATCCTTCGCAATTCCAAAATAAATATTATCTTCACCATACTTAGAAAGTCTTGTAACAAAAGGATCATCACTATTTAGGATTAACTGGATTTTTTTACCTTCGAGTTGTTCTCCAATCGTTGCAATAAGTGTATCTATTTCTCCGAATCTATCAATCTGATCTCTAAAGAAATTATTGATAACAAATTTTGTTGGTGTAATATATTTCATAACACGTTTAATAGAACCCTCATCAATTTCGATAATGGCTAATCTAGTGTTATTTCTCCCTTGAATAGCAAACGTTGAGATAATACCATCTAACATATTCGCTCCTTCAAAATTATTAATAAAGTTTTCACCAGCAGATCTTAAAGTATGACCTATAAGATTTGATGTTGTCGTTTTTCCATTAGTCCCCGTTACAAAAACAATTTCATCGAAATCACTAGCTAATTTAGTAAGGACATTATCATTTACTTTTCTTAATACCTTACCCGGTAAATCTGTTCCCTTTTTTCCTGCTAATTTACTTGCAGTTCTAGTTAACTTTGCTAAATTTCTATAAAATGCTAGCATATATTCTCCTTTTATAGACTATTTTGTGATGTATCAAATTTATAACCAATTCCCCAAACCGTGACAATCATCTGAGAAACTTTTGGGGAAATTTTATCGAATTTTTTTCTAACACGTTTAATATGTGTATCTACTGTTCTAAGATCAGAATAAAAATCATAATCCCAAACAGCACGCAGTATTTCATTACGTTTAAACGCCTTATCTGGCGATTTAGCTAAAAATAGTAAAAGGTCAAACTCTTTCGGTGTTAATAACACTTCACTATCATCAACTATAACCTTATGAGAATTCACATCAATGATTAAACCAGGAAATACAAGAACATCTTTTGCATAAAGTTCTGGAGTATAAAATACACTTCTCTTAGTACGTTGTAGAATAGCTTTAATTCTTAACATCAATTCTCTTGGGCTAAAAGGCTTAATTACATAATCATCTGCCCCTAACTCGAATCCTTCTACTCTACTCTGTTCATCTGCCTGCCCTGACATAATTATTACAGGTGTAGCCTTAGTTTTTCTAAATTCTGATAAAATAGATTTTCCATTTAACATTGGTAATTGAACATCTAGAAGCACGCAAGAATAGTCCATAAATTTTAATCTTTCTAAACCATCATGACCATTACTAGCTTCATCGACAATATATCCTTCTTTTTCAAGATACATTATTAATAATTTTCTTATTCTTTCTTCATCATCTATTATTAATATTCTCTCTGCCACTATTCATCACTTCCTAATTTCTTATTTACTTCTCACCATTCTTAGCCTTATTAATAAGTCGTTTTACTTCATGAATAGTAAGAGGCCTATATTCACCTTTTTTTAATCCTTCTAACGTTAAATCTTCAATAGATTCACGTTTTAATTTAATCACTTCATAACCTAATGCTTCAAACATTCTTCTTACTTGGCGGTTTTTCCCTTCATGTATTGTTAATCTAACTAAAGTATTACCACTCTTGTTTTTATTCTTGACAACATTAACTTCAGCTTTAGCAGTTTTATAATTATCAATTCTAACACCGTTACGAAGTATTCTTAGGTGATGCTCTTCTAATTTCCCATTAATTTTTGCAACATATGTCTTCTTAATCTTATGCTTAGGGTGTGTTATTAAATTAATAAACTCACCGTCATTTGACATAATAAGTGCCCCAGATGTATCATAGTCTAATCTACCTACTGGCACTACACGTTCATTAACACTCTCAAAAAAGTCTTTTACACATGTTCTGTCTTTTTCATCAGACATTGAAGTAATTACTTTTTCAGGTTTGTAGAATAAATAATATCTTTTATTTTCCTTTAATAAACGCACACCTTCTACAATAATAATATCACTAGGTTCCGCTTTGACTCCTAGCTCTTTTACTACTTCACCATTTACACTTACTTTTCCATCAAGAATAAGTTGCTCAGCCTTTCTTCTTGATGTGTACCCAGATGCTGCTATTAATTTTTGCAATCTTTCTGCCATGTTGTCCTCCTAATTTTGTAAAAATTTATTTATCTGTTCATTAGTAACAATTTCCGATTTAGGCAATTGTTCTAAACTCTCTAATCCAAAAACATCTAAAAATAGATCTGTTGTTTCATATAACTTCGGTTTACCAATAGTATCTAGAGTTTTATTCGAAACTATAAGCTCTTTACTAACAAGAGAGTGTAATATAGAATCACTACTTACACCCCTTATTTTATCGATTTGAATTTTTGTTATCGGTTGATTATACGCGATAATCGCTAAAGTTTCCAAAGAAGCCTTAGATAACTTAACAAGGTTTTTAGATATTACAGCTTTTTTGATTATTTCAGCCATTTCATCTCTTATTAACATTTTGTATGTAGTTCCAAATTTTTTAATAATTAAAGAATTATTAAACTTATTGTACTCTTCACAAAATACATTTAACATATTTTCAGCTTCATGTGGCTCAACCTCCATAAAAGTTGAAAAATACTCTATATTAAGGCCTTCTTCACCTTTCATAAAAAGTAAAGCCTCTATTATTTTCTTTATTTCATCTAATAACATATTAATTTTCCTTTGATTTATATTCTAGAATGATTCCACTATCTTTGTCAACACATAGCAATTCTTGATCTTTTATCATTGCCAATATTCCCATAAATACTAGAACAACCTCATTTTTTTGTGAATATGATTTAATCAATTCGAAAAATGATATATTTCCCTTATTTTTAAACTTATCTTTCAGTTCTTCTTTTACTTGTTCAAATGAAACTTCTCTCCTATAGCTAATTAATGAAACCTCATCTTCTATATCTTCTAAAGATCTAAGAATATTTTCCATCGCTCTAAGTAATTTTGAAGATGGTATTCTAAGATCCTCAACTCTAGCTTCTACTTCAATACTTTCGCTTTCTTTATCTAAAAATTGAGCTCGAATTTTTTGAAGATTGTCCAGTTTTTCACTAAGTTCTTTATAATTTTTATAATCCAAAAGTTGTTGAACCAAATCTTCTTCATCTTCTATAGTTTCATCTTCAAACTTAGGAAGTAAATTTTTACTTTTTATATGTAGTAATGTTGCAGCCATTACAATATATTCTTCTGCATTTTCCAATGAAAATTCATCACTATTATTAATATACTCCAAATAACTTTCTGTTAGTTGAGCTATTGGAATATTATAAATATCAATCTCCATCTTTTCAATTAAATGCAAAAGTAAATCAAGTGGACCTTGAAAAACCTCTAAGTTAACATTATACATTTATTTTTTCCTTTAATTAATCGTTTTTCTTGGATGATTCATCATCATTCTTTTCGATTTATTCCCCTCAAGACTAGAGAAATATAATTTTAGACTATGAATATTTTTCAATCCTAATAATTCTTGTACCTCTTCAGCTGGCACCTTATCTTCAAGTAAGTGGATAGCTAGAGAATTTCTAAAATTCATAGTATTTAATTCTTTTGTCAAACCTAAATCTTGCTGACGTTTTTTGAAAATTTTCCAGAACCCTTGACGACTAATACTTTCACCATCATGATTCAAGAATAACTTACTGTTATCTTTGATTTCTGGATATTCTTTCTTCAACTCTACAATATAGTTTTCAAGAGCTTCTACACATTCTCTGTTTAAAGGAACTGTTCTATATCCATCTTTTTTCTTATATTTTATATATCCTATATTTGTATTAACATCTCCAAGTTCTATATTAATACATTCTGTTGGTTTTATTCCAATTGAATAAGATAATTCAAATATTGCTTTATCTCGATAGTTCATCAGATTCTTTGTTTCTATATCTAAGATTTTAGAAATTTCTTGTCTTGTAAAGATCACTAAATCAGCATGTTCATCTTTATCAATGTGTACCTCTATATTTACTCTATTTGGAATAATTTTTTCAAACCATAAATACTCTACAAAAATATGGACAGTAGAGATAGTTCTTGAAAGAGTTGCAGAAGAATATTCTTTCTCTCTTAAATAATCAATATATCTAGAAATAAATTCTTCATTTAACCAAGAATAATCTTGTGTTGAATACCCCTTCTCCTCTAAATATAAAAAGATTTTCTTTAAGTCCCTATCATAAGAGTTAATAGTGTTTGTAGAAAACTCTTTCCTATTTAGTAAATATTCATTGAAATTTTTTAATACTGTCTCGCTCATAAAATTACCCCCTTAGTATTAAAATTACCCTAATTTTTATTTCTATATTGATTATAACATCTATAAAACTTTATGTAAATGCATTTACAACAATTTTTAGCTAAATATAAAAAATTTCAAGACGCTTTTGAATGATAAAAAATGATATCTAAAATCGCCTTGAAATTTTATTATTTTATATTCTTTTTCTTCCAAACTTGTGGTAAATAATTGTAACAAAAAATAGATTAATACATATAATAACTAAAGGTAACAAAATTGCTTTATTTAGGTAATATTTTGACATTGCTGCCCCTAAAATTACGCCTGTTAGAAACACCGAAATAACAGTAAAGTATATTAATAATGGGATTTTACTCTCTTTCTTTTTCAATACAAAAAACTTATATAAATGCTCGCTCATAGAACGCAAGTTCCCAGTACAAAATACACTAGCAAAAACTAAATTATTTACTTTTCTAAAACCATCAAACTGAATAGCACAAATAAAAGAAATTACAATCGGTCTTATATCTAAACCAAAATATTTATACTTAAACAGAATCACAAATAAAACAAAAATTTGAATAAGTAATAAAATGTAAATATGTTTAAATATAGATAACTCTTTATACTTTGTTTCGATACACTTACTAACTAATACTCCTACAACAAACGATAAAATTGGTATTGAGTAATGTAAAACCTCTCGAAAATTGCCCTCAATTAAATCTATACCAACAAAGATTAAGTTCCCTGTCTGAGCATTTGCAAATATACCATTACAATTAACAAAGGTATATGCATCGAAAAATCCACCAACCATAGTTAATAATAAGCAGAAAATAAGTTGCTCATGAACAGGGAGATTTTTATTAATTAAAGTCTCGCGTAAATTCATACTTTATAAATCAACTCCTCACATAATCTAATCAAAAATTGTATCCCAATTTTCTGGATCTTTATAACATTCAAAACACATCTCTAATTGTTTTTTCGTAGTTCTAGTTAATGATAATTCTGGTAAATCATCAAGTGAATAAAATTCTGCACCTAGAGTTTCTGTATTTTCATTGAAACTATGATTAATATATTCACATAAAACAAATATTTTAACCATCCCTAATGGAAAGTTCACATGATGATGCCTATTATAATCCAGTACCGCAACTACCTTTATCGGATTTACTACGGCACCTGCCTCTTCACTCGATTCTTTAATTACATTTTCTCTAATACTCATATTAACATCTTGATAACCACCTGGTAATGCCCATTTCCCATCAAATTGTTCTTTTACCAATAATATTTTATTATCTTTAATAACTGCTGCCCTTGTTTCCACCTTAGGCGTTTGATAACCAATCTCTCCTGCAAAATCCATCTTAATCTTTTCTAGAGGTAAATCATATTTAAAAGATAGCATCTCACAAGCAATCTCTCTAATTCTCTCAGAGCGCTCTCTATCAAATTTATCCTTACTATATGCTAGGCTACATTGTGCTAAAAACTGTAGTTCTTGTGCCCATTGTTTCCAAACATCATCTTTTATAACATTTATAACATCCTCTATATTTTTAATAAAAATTGTATTTTTCACATCTAAAAAATCATAGTCATTTGTTAATAAAAACACATTTATTAAATTTTGGCTAAGTCTTTTCTTGTCATTAGTTAAATATAACGTATTCCTATCAACAATATTTAACTCATCTATAAAATCAAATGGAATACTGCTATCAATCAATATTTTTTTAAAATCTTCTGTTATTAATTGCTCCATATTTTTATCAATGTATATTTTTTTGTACATAGGCATTCTCCTTACTATTGTTTATATTATAACACATTTTTAATTTTAATCTAGATTTTTCGAAAATAAACCAGCGAGACTTTCACTATTTGCACATTAATTTCATAATGATTTTTTACTAAATTAATTCTACACCTATTTAATTATATTTAAAAGCAATGTATTTATTAAACAATTTATCAATAAAAATCTTGCTAGATTGTAAGAATAGTTGTATAATAATTAATGTAGATAAAATTTAAGGAGTGGTAACAATGAGATATATTATTTCACTATTTTGGTCATTTATATTTTCAGCTGTTATAGTATTTATCGTATCATCTATTTTAGGAAGCAATGGTGAAATCAATACAATTCGTGACTGCGCAATTTTAGCTGTATTATTTACAATTTTTGCTGCTTTATTTGACGTAGTGGGTATCGATAAAAAACGCGAAGAAAAGTAAATTTTAACAATTAGTATATAGAAAATTTATAAAGTAGGTATCGAGGAGTTTTTCCTCCTTCCTACTTTTTATTTAAATACAGGAGATTTTTATATGAACAACGTACTAGCAACTATGTGTTATGTTGATGATGGTGAAAACTATTTAATGTTAAAAAGAAATAAAAAAGAAAACGATATTCATGAAGGTTTAACGATTAGTGTCGGTGGAAAATTCGAACCAGGTGAAAGTCCTGAAGACTGTGTTATTAGAGAGGTTAAAGAAGAAACAAACCTTGATATTATAAAACCTAAATTAAGAGGAATCATCACATTCCCTAATTTTGATGGTGAAAAAGATTGGTATACTTACGTATATACCGCAACAGACTACAAAGGTACTTTAACTGAAGATTGCAATGAGGGCGATCTGATATGGGTGAAAAAATCAGAAATACAAGATATAAAAACTTGGGAAGGTGATTATATCTTTCTCGATTGGTTAGTAAAAGATAAACCATTCTTCTCAGCTAAATTCAACTACAAAAACAATGAATTTGTAGACTACGAAGTAACATTTTATGAATAAACAGAGGGATAATATTATGAATATAGAAATTAATAAAGAATTCAAACAAAATTATTTAGTACAAGATAATAACACTGCGAAATTTATGGGGAGTGGTGACCTAGAAGTATTTGCCACACCAAGTCTTGTTGCATTTATGGAAAACGCTGCAAAAGAATACTTAAACACATTTTTACCTGAAGAATTAGGTTCAGTTGGAAGCAACATAAATATTAATCACATAGCCCCTACTCTAGTAGGCAAAGAAATTACAGTCCAAGGTAAGATAACCGAAATTATCAAAGAAAAAATAATCATCTTTTCTTTAGAAGCATACGAGCAAGATAAAAAAATCGGAGATGCTACACACACACGAGTTATCATCAACAACGAAAAATTCTTAAGCAAACTTTCATAAAAAATATCATAAATAGAAAAAAAAAAGAAAGACCGTATACAAACGATCTTTCTTTTTTTACAATTTCACTTATTAAAATTCATTAGAAAACATTAATTCTAAGAAATACTCTTTCAGAACTTTAATATAAGTTCCTTTCATACCTAAAGACTTAGATTCAATAATTCCAGCACTTTCTAATTTTCTTAATGCATTAACAATTACAGATCTAGTAATCCCTACTCTATCCGCGATTTTACTTGCAATAAGTAATCCTTCAGTTCCATCTAATTCTCTAAAGATATGTTCAATAGCTTCTTTTTCAGAAAATGATAATGAATTCAATGCCATATTAACCATATCTTTATCACGTGCTAAGTTTTTCTCTTTATCTTGTTTTTCGTGTAAAATTTCAATTCCTACTACTGTTGATGCATATTCAGCTAAAACTAAATCCTCATCCTTAAAATCATTGTCCATTCTACCAATAACTAATGTTCCTAAACGATCTCCCCCACCACGAATAGGCAAGATAACCGTATAACTGTTAGTTTCAAAACGTTCTTGTTCTTCCTCAGGGAAGATAGATAATGGATCTTGGAATGGGATATTTACTTTAGTCGCATACACTTTTAATGTTGCGTCTAAGTATGCTTTTGGCACCTTTCTATCTTGAATAATTTTTTCCATTCGCTCATTAGAATAATCAATAATCGAATCATATCCAAGTATATTACCTTCAGTATCAAGAATATACACGACTGAATCTAAGATTGGGCTTAAACGCATTGCCATAGCCTCAAAGTCAACATTTTCATGGCGTCCTTCTTGTAAAATTGTACTAATTTTTCTTGTTTTTTGTAATAAACTTGCCATTAATTTTCTCCTTACAAAATACTTCCTTGCTTATTATACCATTAATTTTTATAAATTGTAAGACTTTTTAAAAAATTAATTTAATCAATTTTGAAATTTTCTAACAATTCTAAAGATCTTTTAGCATATCTTTCATATTTTTCCTTTTTATCTTTAATTCTTTCTGGAAGTGGTTTAATAATTCCAAAATTCGCATTCATAGGCTGGAAATTCTTACTAGTATTATCTACAATATAGTTTGCCATAGCACCTACCATAGTTTCAGTCGGGAATACTATTTCTTTATCCTCAGTATTGTATAAAGCATTTAATGCTGCAACAATTCCTGAAGCTGCACTTTCAACATAACCTTCAACACCAGTCATTTGACCAGCAAAGTAAATATTTTTCTCCTCTTTAAGTCTATATGTTTTTTCCAATAGTTGAGGAGAGTTTAAGTAAGTATTTCTGTGCATAACACCATAACGTACAATATTAGCATTCTCTAATCCTGGAATCATGTTAATAATTCTCTTTTGTTCTCCCCATTTAAGGTGTGTTTGGAAACCTACGATATTATATAAAGTACCTTCACTATTATCTTGACGTAATTGTACAACAGCATATGGACGTTTATCAGTTTTTGGATCTTCTAAACCTACTGGTTTCATAGGTCCAAATAATAAAGTTTTCTCTCCACGTTTCGCCATTTCTTCAAAAGGCATACATCCTTCAAAATAAATTTCTTTTTCAAATTCTTTTAATGGTGCTGCTTCCGCATTTATTAATTCATTATAAAAATTAAAGAATTCTTCTTTTGTCATCGGGCAGTTTAGATATGCTGCTTCACCTTTATCATATCTTGATTTCAGATAAACCTTATTCATGTCGATTGAATCTTTTTCAATAATAGGCGCTGCTGCATCATAGAAATACAATCCATCTTGTTTTGTATAATTTCTAATGTCTTGACTTAATGCATCAGATGTAAGTGGACCTGTCGCAACAATTACAGGAATATCACCTTTAGGTATTGTTGGAAGCTCCTCTCCGATTACATTAATATTCGGATGATTTTTAATTGTTTCAGTAATCATCTCTGAGAATTTATCTCTATCTACAGCTAATGCTCCACCAGCTGGTACTTGTGTGGCATCAGCACATTTAATAATAATTGAATCTAACATTCTCATCTCTTCTTTTAAAAGACCAACTGCATTTGTTACGTTGTTCGCTCTTAATGAGTTAGAACATACTAATTCACCAAAATTTTGAGTCTTGTGCGCAGGTGTCATTTTTTTAGGTCTCATTTCGTAAAGATCTACTTTTACTCCACGTTTTGCTAGTTGCCAAGCAGCTTCACTTCCTGCTAAACCTGCACCTATTACTATTACTTTTTTTTCCATTAATTGTCTCTCTTTCTATTTTATAGTAATCCAGAAAAATCATCTTTTTCTTCTTTTTTAACTTCTTGTTCTCTCATATCTTGAGTAACTACTCTACCATTCTTATCAAATAAATATGTTTCTACACTATCAAGTGTTTCAGCGATAAGATCTGAGTAATCATCACGCGCTTCATATCCTTTAATTTTCTCTAATCTAGGCTTAGTCTTTGGAGCTTTAGGTGTGAATATTGTACAACAATCTTCAAACGGCAAATTAGAAATCTCTAAAGTATCAATCTCTTGCGCAATTTTAATTATATCAACTTTATCCATAGTTAATAATGGACGTAAAACTGGCAAATTAGTTACCTCATTAATACAATTCATTGACTCAAGTGTTTGCGACGCTACTTGACCAAGAGATTCACCTGTTGCAATAGCTAAACATCCTTCTTTTTTCGCTACTTCCTCAGCTATACGTAACATAAATCTTCTAGTTGAAGTCATTGTGTAGTTTGAAGGTACACGTTTTACAATTTCTGTTTGTAGTTTTGTAAAGTTAACAACATGAAGTTTAATTCTACCAACAACTTGACTTAATTTAATTGTTAAATCAAATATCTTTTGTAAAGCTTCAGCTGAAGTAAATGGCGGTGATTGGAAGTGAATCATTTCAACTTCCACACCTTTCACTTGTAAAGTATGAGCAGCAACCGGAGAATCAATACCTCCTGATAATAATAACAATGCTTTAGAAGATGTATTTACTGGGAATCCTCCTACCCCTTTAATAAAGTCGGTAAAGATAAAAATACCTTCACTTCTTACTTCAACATTAATTATAAAATCAGGTTGCTTAACATTTACTTTTAAATTCTTATAATTAATTAAAACATGGCTTCCAAATACATTATTTAATTCATTTGTATTATGTGGGAAGTTTTTATTTGGTCGTTTAGTTTGAATTTTAAATTTATATTCTTTATCTAACTTAGTTTCTAGAAGTCTATCAATAACTTTTTTAGCTTCTTCAACATCTAATCCAGCTCTTAATACTGGAGAAAAGTTGTGAATACCTGGAACTTTTTTTAATCTCTCCATAATTTCTTGAACATCTTCGTTATGATCTAGATGAATATACATTCTATCTCTTTTTGTTTGGACATGGAAACCTGTTAACCCATGAAGGTTGTAACGAATGTTTTTTGTTAATTTTTTTAAGAACTCATTTCTGTTTCCAGATTTCAATGTAAGTTCTCCATATCTTACTATAATATGACTAAATTCCACTTTCAATTACCTCTTTAAATTTTTTATTATATTCATCGATGAATACTTCAATAAATGTTTCAACTTCTTCTTTAGTAGTCTCATTCGAAAAACTTACACGAATGCTTCCTTCTATATTTTCTCTCGACAGCCCTCTTGCAAAAAGAGCCTCATTTAGATGGAAAGTTTTAGAAGAACATGCACTAGTAGTTGAAACCATTATCCCTCTCTCATTAAGAGCATTGACAATCGCCTCTCCTTTGATCTTAGGTAAACTGATATTTATTATTGAATCAATATACTTTTCACTTAACGGAGAGTTAAGTACTATATGATTGTATTCTGAAAATCCATCAACAATCATAGTCTTAAATTCTTTATGTTTTATTTTTACATCTTCCACTTTTTCTTGTGATAATCTTAGAGCTTTCGCAAGACTAGCTGCGGCGGCAACATTAACTGTTCCACTACGTAAGCCATCTTCTTGACCACCACCAAAAGTAATATTGTGAACTGTTCTTCTAGATTTTAAATATAGAACACCAACACCTTTTATACCATGAAACTTATGCGCAGAAATTGCATAACTATCAACTTTCGATAAATCTATTTTATCTTTTAATACCCCTTGTACCCCATCAACATGGAAATGAACCTTAGGATAGTCTTTTAAAATCTCTGAAATTTCTTCTATTGGTTGAATCGTCCCAAAAACATTATTAACCTGCATTACACTTAGTAAAATTGTCTCTTTTGTCAGTAAAGATTTTAAATGGTTTAAATCGACTACTCCATCTTCATCAACATTTAAATAGTCTAATATAAACCCTCTTCTCTCTAATTCTCTAAAAGATTCTAAAACTGAAGGGTGTTCGATTTTTGAGACAATAATTCTATTACCAAAATCTTTTTTGTGTTCTACACTCCCAAGTAAAGCTATGTTATTACTTTCAGTAGCACAAGATGTGAAAAAAATACTATCCTCCGCCACTTGTAAGATAGATGCTACTTGTCCTCTGGCAGCTGAAAGAAGTTTATTAGTTGTTTTCCCAAATTTATTGATACTAGCAGCGTTACCAAAATAAGAATTGTTAACTTCAACAAATGTATCAAGCACTTCTTTATACGGTTTAGTTGTAGCACAATTATCTAAATATATCATACTATCTACCTTTCTTTTTTTATTATTCAATATTTCTAATTTTAAAATTATTACATTTTAAACCACCTTAAAGTATATAACAAAATAGATATTTTATCAATTAAAGTGGCTATTGTAAATAAAACTAGTTATATCATTGATATTTTTTAAAAATTAATATTTTTTACAGTAATAATTTAGACACTAATCAAAAATAAACAACTAATAACCATAAATTATATAGTTACTAGTTGTTCTTATTATTCTAAAATCTTACTCTGTATATTCATTACCTACAACATCTTTAAGGATTTGATCCCATTTCGGTAAGTTACGGTCAATTCTAATAGCTCTATCACTATCAGTACCAAGAATATTGTGAGAACTTGTTGCAAGAATTACAACTTCTCCATCCACATAGAATTCATATGAAAATATAGTTTTAATACCACTGTGTTTTTCTATCCATGTTTTAATGAATATATCTTGACTATTATATCTGATATTTGATCTAATTGAATATTTAACATCGATATCACCATAATATAAATCATAGTTTATTAACGAATCAATATCAATTCCTAGACCATTTAAATAATATTTTTTAGCCAAATTCATCCAATCATACACATATTTATTATCTAAGAAGCCTGCTTGATTGAAGAATTTTTTTTCTAATTTAAATTTTATTGTTTTTTCGTACACTTTATTTCTCCTTCGCAATTAACTCAGAAATCTTTTCCATTAAAATCGTAGTTATCTCATCATGACTCTTGCCTTCTTCTTTTAATGAAGCTGCATCAATTTCATCCCCAACTACAATCTTAATACTAGAAAAAATTCTGAAATTTTTACTAGGGATAATTGCAAATGGGATAATTTTAGTTTTTGCTCGTGTCGCAATAAATGATGCTCCGTTATGAGACTCACCTAAATTTAACTCTTTTGAATGTGAACGTGTTCCTTCAGGAAAGATTCCAACTACTTCACCTTCCCTAAGTAATTTAATACTGTTATTAATAGCGGTTCTATCAAACGTACCACGTTTAATTGGTATTGCCCCTGTAGCTTCTAAAGCCTGTTTCACAAAAACAATTTTAAACAATTCTTCTTTTGCTATGAAGCGTATTTTTTTATCAAAAAACGCTGGGAATAATAACGGATCATGATTGCTCAAGTGATTTCCAGAAATTACAACACCTTTAGCATTTTCGATTTTTTCTTTATTAACAATAGTAACCTTGTAAAAAGTTTTATAATACAGTGCTAATAACTTTCTAATAAAATTATACATAGTACTCTCCTACTAATTTCTATTTTTCTACGCTTTTAGCTAGTTCAGTCATCTTTTCAACAACTTCATCGATAGTTAGGCGTGTTGTATCTAATAATGTAGCCGAATCTACTTTAACTAGCGGTGCAATATCTCTATTCTCATCTTGCCAATCTCGCGCTTTAATATCTTCTTTTACTTTTTCGAAGTCTACATTTGCAATACCTTGACGTTCAAAATCCAACATTCTTCGTCTAGCTCTTTCTTCTACAGATGCAGTTAAGAAAATCTTAACATCCGCATTGGGAAGCACTACAGATGCAATATCTCTACCGTCCATAATAATATTATTAGTATTCGCTAGATTTCTTTGAGTATCGATTAAGAAGTCTCTCACCGCTGGAGATTTAGCGAATAACGAAGTAAATTTAGATACTTCTGCTGTGCGAATTTTATCACTCACTTCCTCATCGTTAACATAAACATATTGAACTCCGTCAACATACTCAACTTTGAATTCAATTTTACCTAATAATCCCTTAATTTTTTCTTCTTCTAATTCATCTAATCCATTAGACAAGAAATTATACGTTAAAGCTCTATACATTGCACCAGTATCAACATAGTTGAATCCTAATGATTTTGCTACCATTTTTGTTATTGTGCTTTTTCCTGATCCTGCTGGCCCATCTACAGCCACTGATACATATTTCATCATTTACCTCTCAGACAAATTTTTTCAATATATATTATAGCATAGACTTGTTTTAAACACTAGATTAAAGTGAAAAAAGTTAATTTATAAGCTATTAATTAATCAACTAATTTAATTAAAAAATATATTACACTACAAATAATTTTATATTGGGAGTGACTCAAAAATCGTGATTTCGGAG
>NZ_KQ959992.1:443-16002 GCF_001553035.1 Gemella haemolysans | reverse complement strand
AAAAATCGTGATTTCGGAGAAATCGATTTTGTAGAGTCACCCCGCAAAGTTTATTAGATATCTAAAAAGGTTTTAATAAGCGAATTTAGATATCAATAAACCACTGCATCTATGAGTTCTCATATACACTTTGTTTAAGTTTAGGTCTATTGGGTCAGCACCTTATTTTAATTTCAATCCTGCTAATCCTGCTAAAGCATTATTTTCTAATTTTTCTTGTTTCATGTATTTTTTCATGTCTACACGACTTGCTTTGTCTTTTTTACTAGATTTAATTCGTTTATCTACTTCTTTTTGTTTTAATGAATTACCACATTGACAACGATAAGTAGCATTTTCACCATTACCGAATAACGTCATCTTTTTATGACAATTATCGCAACGAAGATTTGTTAATCTACTAATAACCTTACGATTACGACACGAAGGACTAGAACATTTTAGCATCTTAGTTCCTTTTTTATCTACTTCAAGCATGAAACTACCGCATTCTTCACATTTCTTACCACTAATGTTATCGTGTTTAAATCTATCTTCACTATCTTTAATTTCCGCAATACATGATTTAGTATAATCTTTAACATCCTTTAAAAACTTATCTTTTGAAAGTTTGTTCCTAGCTATATTATCTAATTGTTTCTCCCAAACCGCTGTTAAAGACGGACTCTTAAGATTTTTTGGAACTAGATTCAATAACTGCTTCGCTTTGTTTGTAGTTTTGATTCGACCACTATCTAAAACTAAGTAATCATTCGTAAATAATTTCTCTAGTATATCTGCACGTGTTGCCACAGTACCAATACCGTTAGTTTCTTTAAGAATTTTTCTTTCATTCTCATCATCTACAAACTCAAATGGATTTTCCATAGCATAAATTAGCGTACCTTCAGTATAGTAACTAGGTGGTGTTGTTTGTTTTTTATTATAAACTAATGATTCCAGTTTATGATTATTATTTTGAAGGTTAATAGTTTTGTCCTGTAATTCTTCTCTACTTAATTCTTTATATCCCTCTTGAATTACCTTTAATCCTTTTGCAGAAAATACTTTATTTTCAATATTAAACGAATACGTAGTCTCTTCATATTTATACTCTGGTAATAAATTCTCTAAAAATCTCTTTGCGACTAAATTATATATTTTAGTCTCCATATCTGACATCGACATATAATTAGGCCTTTGCTCTGTTGGAATAATAGCGTGGTGATCGCTAACTTTTGAATTGTTAATAATTTTCTTAGTATTATAATCTTTTACTTTAAGTAATTTTGCAGTAGTTTCTCTAAAATCTCCACCAATAGCTTGAATACGATCTTTTAAAGTGTTCTTCATATCACTAGTTAAATATCTACTGTCCGTTCTTGGATATGTTAATACCTTATGCCTTTCATACAGACTTTGAACAATATTTAACGTTTGCTTCGGTGACATACCGAATAACGCACTCGCTGTTTGTTGAATATCAGTTAAATTGTATAAAGGTTTGGCTGATGAAGTTTTAGCTTTCTTCTGAACCTCATTGAATTTAATTTCTTTATTAATATTCTTTTTAATGAATTGTTCCGCTTTTTCCAAATTAAATTCACTATTACCACAGCTAAACTTCACACCATCTATTTGCGCTTCAAAAGTATAATAGTCTTTTGGTTTAAACTGTTTAATTTTTTCTTCTCTTTCGAAAACCATCTGCAATGTTGGAGTTTGAACACGACCACAGTTAAGTGATGCATTATATTTCAATGTTAATGCTCTTGATGCATTAATACCAACTAACCAGTCCGCATTAGCACGTGCTATACCAGAATGATATAATCCTAGGTATTCTTTCCCGTCTTTTAGATTTCTAAAGCCATCTTTAATCGCCTTATCCGTTACAGAAGAAATCCAAAGCCTTTTTATATTTTTATTACATTTAGCCTTATCGATAATATAACGAGCAACAAGCTCCCCTTCACGACCTGCATCAGTCGCAATGATAACTTCATTAACATCTTTTCTGTTCAAAGCATTTTCTACAACTTTATACTGTTTAAAAGTTTTCTTAATTATTTCTGTTTTCATAAACTTTGGAATCATCGGTAAATTCTCTAAATTTACATTGTTAAATTCCTTATATTTATCAGGTGTTTGAAGGGTTATTAAATGACCTAATGCCCAAGTAACTACATACTTATCCCCTTCAAGACAACCATTTTTATTATTTTTCGCACCAAGATTCCTCGCAATATCACGAGCAACCGAAGGCTTTTCACAAAGTACTACACTTTTCATCAATAAATTCCTCACATATATATTCTTTACTTCATTAATTATTATAATAGAATTTAGCTAAAATAACTAGTAGGACATATAATCACTATCAATTTCTTTTTACTTTAGTTGTAAACTTTAGGTGATATATATTATAATTTAAATAACAACAAAGGAGGATTTGTCTATGAAACTATATTTAGCAGGAGCATTATTTAATGAAGCAGAGATTGCACAACGTTTAAAAGAAGGTAAATTACTAGGAGAAAGATTCGGAGATAGATTATCAGTATTTAATCCAATAGAACAGCCTTTTAACGAAGATAAACAAACATTACCTACACCTCAAGATATTTTCAATGGGGACACATACGCAGTAGAAAATTGCGATATATTCTTAGCAGATGTAACTAATGAAGACAGTGGGGTTATGGTAGAATTAGGAATAGCTATTGCATTAAACAAAAAAATTATTGCTATAAATTCAGATATTAGATTAAAATCAGCAAACAAATATGATATTCCTAGCTATGCAATGAATCATTACGTTCTTGGTGGAATTTTAAAACACGGTACACTAGTTTACAGTTTTGAAGAAGCTATGAACGAATTAGAAAAACTGTTTTGCTTAAAAACTAAACTTTAACATTAAAAAAAGGTTGACTCATTCCAATTAATAGAATGAGTCAACCTCTTTACTTATTTAACTTTTAACTTTTTATCTTTCAACTCTAATACTACATCAGCAGCACTCGCTAATTGATTACTGTGAGTAACTACAATAACACATTTATTATTTTCTACGGCTACTTTTTTCAATATTTCTATTATCTCTTCTGCAGTACTTTCGTCCAAGTTTCCTGTTGGTTCATCAGCTAGAATTATAGGCGCTTCAGATACTAACGCTCTTGCGATAGCTACACGTTGTTGCTGTCCTCCAGAAAGTTTCATAACATTTCGATTAACATGTTCTTCTTCTAATCCTAGCTTTAATAAAATATCCTTACTTGCATTTTTGGAAACAAGTTTTAGATTTTCTAGTGGTGTCAGATAATCGATTAAGTTATAATTTTGGAACACTAATGAAATATCTTTACGTCTATGTTCACTATATCCTATTTTTTCAATATTTACGTTATCAAATAAGATTTCCCCACTAGAAGGAGTATCTAACCCAGCTAATAAAGATAATAAAGTTGATTTCCCAGCTCCAGATTTACCTATTATCGCATAAAACTTCCCTACTTCAAAATTATAAGTAATTCCACTTAAAACTTTTGACTTACTATTATCATATAAGTAACTTACATTTTTCAATTTAAAAATCGACATTTCTTATTCCTCACTAATTAATATTCGTTAAAATTTTCTTCGGTTTCATCTTTAATATTGGCAATAATGCTACAACTACCGAAATAATCACTATAGCTATCATCACTATAACTAAATTAACAATATCTATTCCATTAACAGATATCTTCATTAATTCATCAGCTATTGATTTTGGTAGTTCCTCAGAAAAAATACTTCCCACATTGCTCGCTAAATACTTGATAGTTGTCATCTCTATACCGAGTGCAATCATTAAACCAAATATTGTTACCAATAATACCTCTACTATAAATTGTAACACCAGATTTACTTTACTAGTTCCTAACGACAGTAGAATCCCAATTTCATAGGTTCTTTCACGAACCCAAAACATTAAAATTAATGATAGTATAACTACTCCAACTACAACACTACCTATTCTTATCATATTAGTTATTTTCGTTATACTCTCTACTGATGATGTAACTAGCTCATAATTTTTATTTGATTTAGAGACCATTAAGTTATTTATTCCTAAATTCTCAACAGTTTTTATTACATCGTCTAACCTGGTTGGATCTTCAACTCCATATTCTACTGAAGTTACTTTATTATTAGTTATTAAATTTAATAATTGTTGACTTGAGTTATAATCAGTATAAACTGTATTTTCAATAAAATCTGAGCTTAATCCATTAAAGGTGTTAGTCTTTTCGCCAGAATAGATTCCAACAACTTCCAACTCTAATATTTTACCTTCTTGTGATAATTTAATCTTATCACCCAAATTAACATTATTTAATTCAGCAAATTTTTCGTGAATCATGATTTTATTCTTATCATTTTCTTCGATATGTCTTCCCTTTTCCAATTTTAAAACTTCACTCTTAAAATCAATATTACTTTTAGAAGCGGTAATACCATTCATCATTACTAAATTACTTTTATTTTTTATTTCATCATTTAAAGTAATATTTTGATTCTCTTGGACTACCTTTTTTCCTTCAACAACAACTGGTTTAGAAAAAATATAATTTTTTGTAGTTATTCCTTTTAATTCTTCAATTTTTTTCAAAGTATCCTTTTCTATTTCTTTATTGGACTTATCTACACTTTCAATATTAAATCCAAAATTAACATCTTTATATAAATTTTTAGAAATATTATTTACAGTTGTATTCAAAACACTGCCACTTAATAAGAAAAATGATATCAGTGTCACTATTAAAAACAAAATACTACTTCTAACTTTTTTTCTAATAATATAAAGATATGCCCTATTAAAAATACTCATCTATTTCTCCTTACATTAATTAATATCAGATAATAAATCTTTAGGTTTTCTGTATGCTAATCGACTAGATGCAATTCCTACAGCAATGACAATTATTGCAATACCAACGAGTACCACTGTTAGCATATTATCCATACTAACACTTACATCTAAGGCAGTAATAATTTTATTTGCCCCCTCTACTTCAGCATTAGCCCCTAGATTAACTCCATTAGCTTGACTTGAGATAGTTTTACTTACAGATTTAATAGATTGTTGTAGTATCTGATTTCCGATATTTTGGCTAATTGCACTTCCTACGAAATATGAAGCGATAAAGCTTGGGATACTAATTAATAGAACCTCAAGAATAAATTGTCCTATTATACTCGCTTTAGTCATACCAATCGCTAAACTTACACCGATTTCTTTTCTTCTACTATTTATCCATAAGAATAATATTAGAGACAGAATTACTATACTAAAGACTATTGTACTTATGAATACACCATTAGTTAGACTATAAATTGTATCTAATGATTGTTGAAGAGCTGGGAAGTTTTGATTACTTTTAACTAACATATATTGTTTCCAATTAATAGGAAGCTTTTTAGCATCACTTATGATACTATCAACTTTATCTTTTCCATCGACAAGGAATGTTGCATCTTGATAAATTTCTTTACCATCTTCATAGTTGTATAAAGTTTTTGTTGTTTGAGTATCAGCTATAAAAATATTATCATAAAGTTCCATATGACTAGAAGTAGCACCTTTATTCTGACCTCCAAAAATACCAACTACAGTAACTTCAACCTCTTTATCAGATTTTTTCTCATTATCTGCGTCATTTGGATTACCTTTTAATTTAATCTTATCCCCAACTTTAACTTTATTTTTCTTAGCGAAACCTTCATGAATCAAAACAGAATTTTTATCATTATCAGTTAGATGACGTCCCTCTTGCAATTTTAACGTCTCTGCAGAGAATCTATCATCTAATGAAGAATCATTAGTTCCAGTTACGATAACCGTTTTAGAGAAAAGTTGTCTTTGCTTATTATTTTTCTCTTCTTGCTGATGATTAGCAAGTTTTAATGGTTCTAAATCTACTAAATCTGCACTTACATTCATTCTTTTTATATATTTTTTAATACCTGGAAGATTCTTTATTTTTTCTATATCTTCTCCGATTAAGTTACCTGCACCTCTTGCAGTACCTGGATTAGTTTTTCTATTAATCTCCATAGAAAAACTACTAGTAATATTTTGAAAAGTTTCTTTTGACAAAGCATCAGTTGATTTTTTAATTGATATAGTACTTAAAATTAATGATGACATAGTAGCTAATATTAAAAAAATAACTAATGATTTAAAACTTTTCCTAGTTATATATAACCAAGCTCTAGTTAAAATTGACATTTTTTACACCTCTTTTTATTTTATTTTAACTTAAATAGGATTAATAACTATTATCAACCTTTAATTATATGATAACGCTTTTACTTAAAATATAACTTATATAATTCATATAAATTTAAAACGCTTAAATATTAGACTTAATAAAAAATTCAAAACAGTAAAGAATAAACTCTTTCCATTTTGAATTTATTTATTATAAATTATTAAGACAATCATTTGACTCCCTAAAACTCAAAATCAATACCTGTTTTATTGCGATCATAAAACATTTTTACCAATCTATCCCTTGTCAAACTATCCCCAAGCATATTTGTCAATGCAATTTGAGCGTCAATATAACTAATACACTTGTTGGCCAACTCTACACCTTCAGGTTTATTTAATTTTAGTTGAATCTGCGCTAATATATAATTAAATGATATTAGGTGAAACATGAAATGCGTAACATTATTATAATGTTCTTTTAACAATTCAATGGCTTTAAGACAATATTCTTCTGCTTCTTCTATAAAACCTCTTCTTGACAATAAAGCTATTGCACTATTCAGTAATAGTAAAGATCTCTCGCCTTTATCGATAGAGAAAAAATTATCGGTTTTAATAGGCTTTAAATTCTCCTGGATAACTCGCCTAACAAAGTCATCTGAAAATTCATCTTCCTTAATTGTTCTAAGAATAAAAGTCAAAGCATATAACTCATTAACTGTATGTTTATCCAAACGCCTTAAATGTTCTAAGACAATTTTTCTGTTATCGCGAATAATCTGAGGACCATCCGTTTCGCCTATAACACTAAGATATTGTTCTATATACAGCCTAGTCGCTATTGAGACTTTTTCATTTTTAAGCGTCTTAATAGCCAACGATTTAATTGCAGTGAAGGTACCAAGCGCCTCTAATCGCCTCGCTTCTGTTAGAAAGCCTGTCTGATCTATCTCTACAAGAGGTAAATACTCAGAAAAATAATCCTGATAACATATACCTATATTTCTTAATAATTGCTCAAAAACCTCTAACGACACACTCGTCTCATCCGCCTCAAATCTAATTAATGTCCTAGCAGATATAGTTGTCCCCGCTGCATCTTTTAACTTAACTCCGCGTTCTTCTCTAATCTTCTTAAAGATTTTTCCTTGAATATTTCTTTCATCCATTTAAGTGTCCGCCTCCTAAATAAATCATATGTTCATTATACCATATATTATATAATTAATGTAATAAGCGAACTCTTTTTTTTCATTTAATTAAAAATAAATCATGAAAAAATAAAGAAAGTAACTGACAACACAACAAAACACAGTTACTTTCTTTAATGCCTATATATTTTCCCGTTAAATCACTCTCGTTTATAAACTTCAAAAATTAATACTTTTCTCATCTTTGATTATATTTTTTACTTAATAATATTTAGGTACATATATCTTTCTCCAATTTTGTTACAAGTGAATTAAATTAAACAATCTATCTTAAATTAATTCATAATGGCAAGTTAACAAAATTATTCTATATGAACTTCAACTTTCTTTTCTATAAATTACTATAATTCACCCTAGAATATCATTGTTAACGAAAAAACAACCAAAAGTGTTAACATGATATTTCATCTTTTGTTATAGTAAATAATATGTACGGACTCTTATAGACATTTATTATTATAGCATTATTTTTTCATAGTTTACGTTTTGTGTTAAAATTGTCACTTTTAAGCTTTTTATCACATATATTCGACTGAAAATGACAGCTGTGACACTTATAGGAATTTAACATTAAAATTATAGTTTTTACCTATAATTTTCAACTACTTTGTTTAAACTGTAAATCGTTGATAAATCTAAATTTAATAAATGTAACTATTTAAACTAATTTACTTTCTTTTAATTAACTTATAAAAATTCAATACTAAAATTCTATTAATTTATTTCATTCTTTTAAGCATTATTACTTTATTTATACAATATTTCTTTCAAACTTTATTCTTTTCCGATAATATTTATAAAATAATTGTCCCCCTTCTCATAAAAAGGGAGACAATTAAACTATCATTTATCTTAATTTTTTTCTTTATTTTTACGTAATCTTGCAGCTACAGCTAAAGCTACTAAGCCTGCTACAGTTGCTATACCTGTTTGACTTTCGCCTGTATTAGGTAAAGTATTTAATCCATTTGAATTAACACTAGGACGTTGTAAGTTAGGTTGGTTATTTAATGAACCTGGAGCTTTGTCACCTGGGTTATCTCCTGAGTTGTCTCCCAGTTTATCTCCTGGGTTTTTCCCTAGGTTGTCGCCAGAATTATCTCCTGGGTTGTCTCCTGGCACCTCAGGTGATATTTTTTTAAATTTCTCTAATTCATTTCTTAAATCTTCATAACATTTATGTACTATGTCTAACTTTTCTTTTATTTTCAATAATTTATCATTCTCTAATAATAATATATTTTTTTCATCTGAATATTCTTTCTCTAAATGCTTCACTTCTTCCTCTATTTTTTTTAAGTTTCCAAAAGCATTCTTTAAAGATAACTTATATTTCTTAGTTTCTAATAACTTCTGTATTATAGAATCTAAATCTTTTCTTTCTTGTTCTAATTTATTTTTTTCACTAGATAGTTTATTCTTTAACGCAACCAACTTAGCTTCTTCTTTATTTTGAATTTCTTGAACTTCTTTTAATTCACCTATTTTTTTGTCTAATTCTTTTGTCAATCTAGTGATTTCTTGAAATTTTTGCGTATTTTGTTTAGTTAGTTTTTCTACTAATTCTTTAGATTGATTTAAATCTTTTTCAGATTTACTTAGAATATTTTTATTTTCCATTAAATCTTCATTTAATCGATTAAGTTTTTTAGTTTGATTTTCTTCAAGTTCTAACTGTTTTTTATTAAATTCATTTAGTTTATTTAAAGCCTCATCTCGTTTAAGATTTCTATGCCTTACTGTTTCATTCCACACATATCTAAACGTAGTTTTCGGTAAGAATTTCACTCTTTTTCCATTATAATAAAATTCTGAACGATCTTTATCTCCATCTTTGTTTTCAGCTCTTGCTAAATCATATGAACTACCTGGATTATAATAATATTTCTTACCATTAAAAGTATAACTTCCTCTTTCAGAAGGATTAATTTCAGATGGAAGTGTTCCATAAATTCTTTTATCATTATCTGATACAAATGTTAGTATTCCAAATCCATTAGTTGCTGATACAGCAAATCCAGTTCCTGATGCGGCTAATAAAGGTACTCTATGTCCATAGTTAAATATATTCACCGCATTTGGATTCTCAGCACCATAGCCACTTGCGTTACTATAGTCATTAAAATATTGAAGGAGCTCCCTATATGCTATTTGTTTTTCATCTAAAATCGATTTTACTGGTAATGCACCTTGTGAGGCGTTTTCCGTATCATGCTTAAGTGAAAAATCACTTGCTTTCAATACCGTATCATGACTCAATTCATTATTTTTTGCCATTTCATCAGTTCTAGCTTTTGCCCATTTTAAAGCTTTTTCCGTTACTTCAGGAACTGGAATATCAATACCATTTATACGACGTAATTCTACAAGATATTCTCTTATATATTCTGAAACTTTTTTATAATCTATTATATGAGGATTATTCAAATCTTTCTCAGATTTCACAACAATAATTTCAGTTTTTTCACCATTAAAATCTACATTTTCATTTGCAACTCGATATAGTTTCTTACCACTCTCACTTATCCAAGATGAATTTCCAGGAGATAACGGCCTAGATATAGAATCATAATCAGATACTTTATATTCTTTTATTTGATGCTCTACATTTTCAATTATATATTCAGGCCCTGCATCATTTAGTTCATCTTCTAATTTATTTCTAGTTATTTTTCCATTGTCAACAAGAGCTTTCTTTTCATTCTCTCCATTAACTATTTCTTTTGAAATATCATCTATATTTTTCTTTGTATTTTCTATATCATTTTTTAATTTTTCTATATTTAATTTTTCTTTATCTAATTGAGAGTACACAGTACCTGATTTTGCATTTTCTACTTTTTCTTTTGCAACATCTACAAGATTTTGCTTAATTTTTGTGTTTTCTTTAGATAAATCTACTATTTTCTCTTGATTTTCTATTTCCTTCTCTACATTCAGTACACTAGATTTACTAATCTCAATTTTCTTTTCAAGTATTAGTTTATTACTATCTAAACTTTTAATCTTTTCTTCAGTATTTTTTATATTTTGAGGATTAGCTTCTTCTTTAATTTTTTTAGCTAACTCAAGATCTTTCTTTTTAGCTTCAAACTCTTCAGCTTTATTAGTATAATCTTTATTTTTCTCCTCAACTAATTTTTTCTGATTTTCAAAATCTACTTTTATCTTGTCAAAATTTTCTCTAGCTTTATTTACTTTTTCTTCAGTTATAGGGGTATTCTCAGATTTAACACAACACTCATGACCTGATTTATTTTGAACATTCTCTGCATATGCATCTGTTGAATTTAATGACACTCCTCCTACTATAGTTAATCCTAACAACACTGAAGCTGTACCTATTTTATTTTTTCTCAAAGAAAATCTTTGCTTTCTTTTTATCATAATATAATTCCTCCGTAAACAATATATAAATAATAATTTTATAAAGATAATTTTAACATAGACTATCGATATTCATATAAATCATGAAAAAATAGTCACATTACCCTTAAAATATGCAATTTTCTTTAGTATTTACTACTCATATATGCCAAAACTGTCTTATAAATTTATATCATAAATTTTCTTAAACAAAATTTTAACAATAAAAAAAGAAACTAATTCACTAACTAGTGAACTAATTTCTTTAACAATTACATAAATTATTAAAATTCAATATCAAGACCCGTCTTATTTACTTTACAATAAGCTTCATAAGTTATATCCCTCACCTGTCTGTAATAAGGATCACCAGTAATCTCCGCAATAATATCTTCATATTTCAGAATCTTATTTGCTAGCAAAACACCTTCTTCCTTATTTTGTTTTAAATATATTGAAGCCAATATTGCAACAATTTCCTTAGAAAAAGCAGCTCTATTTAATAACAGTGGATTTTCATTAAATAGTTTAAGTGTCTCTTTACATCTCTTCTCGGCTAACTCATAATAACCAACTCTAGCTAAAAACGATAACGCTATTTTTAACAAATCACAATATACAGCACTCATATATTTACTTAGATAATTCTTTACCGGAATATTTTTAAAACAATCTTTAATGATTCTTTCAATATATTCTACTGAATATTCGTCTTTCGACGCTGAATATATCAATATTATCAATCCATAAATTTCATCAAACCCCAATTTATTCAGTGAATCAATTCTATTCTTTATTAATCTTCTATTCTCTTCAAATAATTCTTTATCCTCTTTCCAAAGAATATTATTTAAATAAATCAATATAGTTAATCTTTTACTAAAATCGATATCTTTTTTCTTCAGTTCTTTTTTACATTCATTCACTAACTTTGATGAAGAACCTGATTGCAACAGCTTCTGCAGTCTATTAGCAAAATCCGTAGTTTCGGTGTCTATATTATCGTAATAAAACGTTAAATAATCTAAATGATTAATATTTAAATTTTCTAATAACTTTTCGAATGTAGCTATAGATATACTTGTTTCATCCGCCTCAAAACGCATTAATGTTCTCGTAGAGATAACATCACCTGCGATGTCTTTTAACTTATATTCTCTTTCTTCTCTTAGTTTTTTAAAAATACTTCCATGCAAATTCTTCTCATCCATTCCTTATCTCCTAAACTTTAATATTAAGAATAATTTATAACTATTTTCTTTTATTAATATGCAAATCACTATTAAAATAATTTTTTCTACTATATTTTATCACTAAATTTATTCTCATTTTAATTAAGTGACAATTTCGTCATATTAAAATATTTTTTCTCTATATCTTTAAAAATAACTACTCTATGTGACATTTTCGTCACCTGGTTTTCCTCTTATTTTAGTCTAGTTTTTACAAAAATAAACTTCGAGGTATAGTACAATTACCTCGAAGTCTACTTATCATTTCATTTTATTTTAATTCCATAAATCTTCTAGTAAGTGAGTTTGAGTTCTATCTGGTCCTGTAGAGAATACAGAGATTTTAACTCCTACCAGTTCTTCAATTTTTTCTAGATATTTTCTTGCATTTTCAGGAAGCTCATGTAGTGATGTTACACCTGTGATATCTTCATCGAAACCTGGTAATGTTTCATAGATTGGCTTACAATCTTTAATGATGTTTTCATTAGCTGGGTATTCTGTAAGAATTTCACCTTTATAGTCATAAGCTGTACAAATTTTAATTTCTTTAAGACCTGAAAGTACATCTAAACAGTTTACTGACAGATTAGTCATACCTGATACACGAGCTGAATGACGCATTACTACTGTATCAAACCATCCAATACGACGTGGGCGTTTAGTAACCGTTCCATACTCATTACCGATTTCACGAATTCTAGAACCAATTTCATCGAATAATTCTGTTGGGAATGGACCATCTCCTACACGTGATGTATAAGCTTTTGAAATACCTAATACTTTTAGTCCGTTTGTTGGAACAAATCCGTTACCTACAGTGATTCCTCCTGCAGATGGATTAGATGATGTAACATATGGATATGTACCGTGATCGATATCAAGCATTACACCTTGAGCACCTTCGAATAAAATATTTTTATTTTCATTTTGTGCATCTTCTAATACTTTAGAAGTGTCTGTAACATATTGAGCTAGTTGTTTTCCATATTCGAAGTACTCATTGAAGATTTCTTCTACTGTGAATCCTTCAGTTTCATAGATTTTTTCGAATAGTTCATTTTTTTCTTTCAGATTTTGTTCTAATTTTTTCTTAAATAAATCAGCATCTAATAAATCAGCTATACGGATACCACAACGTTTGTATTTATCAACATAACATGGTCCGATACCTTTTTTAGTGGTACCAATTTTATTTTCCCCACGACGAGCTTCTTCAACTTCATCAAGTTTCAAGTGATATGGTAATACTACATGTGCTCTGTTAGAGATTCTTAGTCCCTTACAAGTAACTCCACTTTCTTTAAGTCTATCAATCTCACCACAAATCCACTTAGGATCTACTACAAGACCATTTCCGATAATTGAAAGTTTTTCTTCATTAAAAATTCCAGATGGGATTAATTGAAGTTTGTAAGTTTTTCCATCAAACTTAATAGTATGTCCTGCGTTGTTCCCCCCTTGATAACGAGCAATTACATCAGCACGCTCTGCTAAAAAGTCGGTAATTTTACCTTTACCTTCATCTCCCCATTGTGAACCTACTACTACGATTATTGACATAAATTACGCCTCCTGAAAGCAATTATTTTTTCCATTAATAATTATAACACAAATACAGACGTTTACAACCATTTTTTATAAAAAACTCAAAATTATCGGACGATATAGTATATTTTCACACTTTGTTCATTTTTATGCGCTTTCATTAAAAACAATTAGTAATAATCTATTTATTAAAAATTGCAAGTTAAGTTTTTCTATTAATTTAAAATATTCCTCGATTTACAAACCTTTATTCACACTCTTCTAAATTTGACAAAGAGCCAATAAAGAGGAGTCTATTAAACCCTATCGTGTAAAATCGATTTAACTCTCCTCTTTATTTTATTATATTATTTTTTTACTTTTCGTTTGGCTAACATCATTGTTGCGGCAAGTAACATTCCACCTAATAGTCCGTTTTCTAGAGGTGTCTCTCCTGTATTAGGAAGTTTTTTATCTACTATTTTTTTATCGTTCTTATCAGTGGTAATCTCAGTTTTACTTTCAATATTTTCTTTTAATACTTGCGATTGATTAACAACAATAGTATCTTGTTTTTTGTTGTTAATGTTCTCTAATTCAACTTTTTGATAAATATAGATTTTATTTCCTTCGCTATCTAGTTTTTCTTTTCCTGTGTATTTATATCCACTTAATTCCTTTGGTTTTTCAGAAATAGCTAAGACATCCAAAATATTGCCTTCTTCATCTTTTAAAAGAGCTAGTTTAAGTTCAGGTAACTCTTCTTTGACTGCTGGTATTTCTCCATCTTCAAATGGTTTTAGTTCCTCTGTCACTACCGATTCTTCTGGATTTACTCCACCTTCGAATGGTTTTAGTTCCTCTGTCACTACTGTTTCCACAGGATTTACTCCTCCTTCGAATGGTTTTAGTTCCTCTGTCACTACCGATTCTTCTGGATTTACTCCACCTTCGAATGGTTTTAGTTCTTCTGTTACTACTGATTCTTCAGGGTTCACTCCTCCTTCGAATGGTTTCAATTCTATTGTTGGGACTTTTTCATCTGATTTAGATGTTACTACTTCTGAGTTATCTTTCTGATAAATGTAGATTTTATTTCCTTCGTTATCTACTTTTTCTTTTCCTGTGTATTTATATCCACTTAATTCCTTTGGTTTTTCAGAAATAGCTAAGACATCCAAAATATTGCCTTCTTCATCTTTTAAAAGAGCTAGTTTAAGTTCAGATAACTCTTCTTTGACTGCGGGTATTTCTACGTTCACTCCGCCTTCAAATGGTTTTAATTCTTCTGTTACTACTGATTCTGAAGGATTCACTCCACCTTCAAATGGTTTTAATTCCTCTGTTACTACTGACTCCACAGGATTTACTCCACCTTCAAATGATTTTAGTTCCTCTGTTACTACTGATTCCACAGGATTTACTCCGCCTTCGTATGGTTTCAGTTCTTCTGTCACTACTGATTCCGCAGGATTTACTCCGCCTTCGTATGGTTTTAATTCTATTGTTGGAACTTTTTCTTCTGATTTAGATGTTATAACCTCACTAAAGATTTCTTCTTCTCTTTCTGTTTGTGTTGTATTTCCTGTTTTTACATCAACGGTATATATAGTTGTTACTTTTACCTTTTTCCCATTTTCTCTTTGAACTACTTCTATCTTATCCTTCGCGGCTACTTTTACTACTGTCTCCGTTGCATTTTTTACTTCTGGAGTTCCTACTCGTTGTGTGACTTCTCCTGTTTTCGGATTTACTTCGTACGTTGTCGTTACTTTTCTTGTTCCTTTTTGTCCAGGAATAGTAATATTGTTTTGTCCTTTTTCTCGGGTACTATCTTTTTCGTATCTTACCGGACTTGGTATTTCTGTAACTTCTACCTTATCCTTCACGGCTACTTTTACTACTGTCTCCGTTGCTTCTTTTACTTCTGGAGTTTCTACTTTTTCTGTGACTTCTCCTGTTTTTGGATTTACTTCGTACGT
>NZ_KQ959992.1:0-343 GCF_001553035.1 Gemella haemolysans | reverse complement strand
TCTTACCGGACTTGGTATTTCTGTAACTTCTATCTTATCCTTCGCAGCTACTTTTACTACTGTCTCCGTTACTTCTTTTACTTCTGGAGTTCCTACTCGTTGTGTGACTTCTCCTGTTTTCGGATTTACTTCGTACGTTGTTGTTACTTTTCTTGTTCCTTTTTGTCCAAGCACTGTAATATTATCTTGCCCTACATCACTCGTACTATCTTTTTCGTATCTTACCGGACTTGGTATTTCTGTAACTTCCACTTTATCTTTCGCGGCTACTTTTACTACTGTCTCTATTGCTTCTTTAACTTCTGGTTTTTCTACTTTTTCTGTGACTTCTCCTGTTTTCGGA
>NZ_KQ959991.1:1858-12235 GCF_001553035.1 Gemella haemolysans | reverse complement strand
TTTGCTGGATCTTTAACTGGTGTTACTTCTGGATTTTTAGCAACAAAATCTGATAACGGTCTTGTATCTTTAGATCCGTCTGTGTATGTTACTACAAGATTTCCAGCGTTATCTTTTTCTACTGATTTAATCTTAGTCTTAGCATCTTCAGCATCTACAGCTTTACCTTTTTTCTCTGCTAAGTTAGCATCATCATTATTCTTAGAATACTCAATTTGTAATTTTTCTTTGATTTTATCTAACTCATCTTGCGTTACGTTAGCTGGGTCTGTTACAGCAACTTTTTCTGTTGGAGTTGCTATATCGTATTTAGATGTTTGATTTTTAACTACGAATCGAGCATATCCTGGTTTTTCTTTAGCGTTAGGATCTACATCTAGTGCTCTATAATCAGTGTTTGAAAGTTTGCCATCGTTATCTTTAGAAACAATAAAACTTGTCCACTCTTTACCAGCTGCTAGATTAGTTTTCCCAGTCATCTTGATAGTAGCTGATGTCTTATCTTCAGATACTGAACCTTCACCAGTCACTTCACCATTTTCAACTTTACCTGTTGGTAATCCATAGCCTGCTGCATTATTCCCTGAAATATCTCCAGGTCCACGTAGGTAAAGATCTTTAATTTCTTTTTCATCTGCACCTTTGAAAGTTAAATCAGTGTTTTCACCTGTATAAACATAGATTTGTTTATTAGCTTGATTTGAGTATGGAAGTTCAACTGTTGGCGCTGGTCCTTGAACAATTACAGTGTGAGTTAATACATCTGATTCTTTTCCTTGGCTATCAACCGCTTTATATTTAACTTCATATCTTCCCGCAGTTGTTGTATCCACAGTCTTAACAGATTCATCTCCATTTACTGAGATTACTTCAGCACGTACTTTAGTTCCAAGTGTTGCATCTTTATCATCTTCATGGTCTGCTGCAGTAACAAGTGATACTGGATCTACAGTATCTCCTACATTTACTGTAGTTTCTCGTTGACCATTTTTAGAAGCAAGTGTTGGTTGTTCGTTTGTTACATTAATTTTGTATCTTCCCAAACGACTTGGAGGCGAAGACGGTCCATTATGACTGATAATTTCTAGCTTATTTTCACCTTCTTGGAATAGCGCATTTTCGTTCATTGTCAATGTGATTGTATGAACAGATACTCCTTTTTCCACTGACTTAATAGTTGCTTTATCACCATTTTTGATGATTGACCATCCATTTTGACTTTGTTCTAAAGCAACCTCAGTTGTAGATGTAGCACCTTTATTAGTATAGAAGAAATATGATCTTCCCGCATCATGTGGTACAGTTATCGTTACTTCTTTTGCTCCTGCTACAACACTCTCACCATCTTTAGCTGCTGATGATGGTAAAATCTTAGATTCCCCTACTGCTACTGAAACTGCTCTTGACTCAGACTCTATTCCATTTACAACTTGTGTAATTTCTACTGGATTTTTAGGTGCAAAGAATCGTCTTGCTGCTTCACTAGCTCCTGGTAATTGTGTATTACTATTTAATCCTTCTTCTAATGGAAGTTTCCAAGTACCATCTTCTCCTACTACAGCTGTTTTTTCTGAAATCACAGCTCCTGTTTCTGGATTCTTAACAGTAACTTTAACTGTTGCTCCAGGTGTTCCTGTACCTGTTAATTCTGAATCTGATGATGGGACTGAATCCGGAATACTTCCTGATGCTTTAATTGTTGTATTTACTGTTGGTGCTGGTCCACCCTTAATGAATTTAGATTTATCAATCTTATCCGTTGATCCATCTTTATATGTTACAACAAGCTTATTAGCATCCGCTGTATCTTGTTTTACATCCTTAATAAGCGGAGTAGAGTCTGTAACTCTTTCTCCTTTTTTGTCCGCTAAACGAGCATCATTATTATTTTTAGAATACTCAAGACTAATATTATTTTTAATATTCTCAAGCTCAGCCTCTGTTATGCTGTTAGGATTCGCTACAGAAATTTTTGCTGTTGGCTCTGCAACATCATATTTTGCTGTTTGTGCTTTTAATGTGATTGTAAAAGCACCTGGGTCAGTTTTATAAGATTCTGAAACAACGTTAGTCCCGGCATTAAACTTTGTTGCTTGATTTTCAATGTATGCACCATCTAAATCTGTTGCTGTTGCAAAACGTGATACTATAGGAAAAGCTTGACTCTCTGTTTTTGGAATTTGATTATCTTTTAGTCCTTTAACTGTTCCTGTTATTTTAATTGTTGCTGGTGTAGTAGTTTCATTTTTAATTACAGTTGTAACAAGTCCCCATTCATTATCTTGTTTATTTTCACCAATATCTTTTAACGCAATATTTCCACCTCTTTTAAGGGCAGCTGATTGAATTTTTCCTGAATCATCGTTAAATGTAATATCTATATCAACTTCCTCTCCATTGTAGATATAAATATCTTTTTTATCTGGAGTTCGATCCGAGAATGGAATACTTACTGTTGGAGTTTCGTTTGTACGTGCAACACTTGAAACTGGAGTAGTGTCTACTGATCCATCTTTATAAATAACAGTAACTGTTCCACCTGCAACAGCGACATCTTGTACTACCGTAGATTTATCTGCTAAGACTTCTCCTTTGTGAGACGCTAGTCGAGCATCTTCTGTAGTTGCTTTATCAGAATATTTAATTTTAATTTCGTTTTTGATTTTGGTAATATCTGCATCAGTTGGATTATCGACATTCGAAATACCAATCTTATCAGCATTTGATTCTGGTAGTTGAATATCATATTTATATGTTTGAGATTTAACAATAACTCTGAAATACCCAGGTTGTGATGGTCCAGTACCATTTTCATGAACTTGATCCCCTGCAGTATTCTCAATTAGTAGGTATCTATCTCCTAATGCAGCCGATTGATCTTCTTGTTTTGTATAATCTCTAATTCCTTTAAATGTATCATTTGGCTTACCTGTCATTCTTACTGTAACAGTTCCCGGTGTTTCGGCTACTATTTGATGGTAATTCCAACCATAATCATTCGTTTGAACTTCTCCATCAGGATTATCTCCTAAAACTTTTTCACCTTTTCCTCGGACTATTGCTTTTCTTATATTTCCAGAAGTTGTATTAATTGTAAATGTTACATCAGCCTCTTCTTCATTATACACATAAATTTCTTTTGTCGTATCATTTGAAAACTCTGCAGTATAAGTAATATTATTTACAGTTTTTGAAGTCTCAGCTCTAAATGCATTATTTTTATCTAATGCTTTACCGTTACGTGGATCTTTAGATCCTGTGTTTTCGATTGAGTTAGATTCTGATTTTTTCTCAGTGTTTTCTGCTTTTTTACCTACAGTTTCTTTTCCGTTAGTAGTATCTACTGCTGGAGTTTCTTTTTTCTCTACAGGTTTGTTTTTTAATTTAGTGTTTGCTGTAGTTACTAATTTACTGTAAGCTTTTGTGATTTCGTCTTGAGTTGTTGCATCTGCTAATGTAGCTTTCGCTGCTTTTAGTTCTTCTTTTAATACTGCAACACTCTCTTCTGTTTTGTTAGCGTACGTTCCATCTGCAAGTTTTCCTTCGATTTCTGCAATGTAGCTTTCAAGTTTAGTTTTGTCTAAAGCTTTAACTTCTCCACCTAATTTTGCCGCTAATCCTGCTGCCACGTCTTCTTTAGTAGTTTCTTTAGCTACTGGTTGTGTCGTCGCTACTGGTGCAGTAGGAACATTTTCTTTAGCTCCAGCGTTTGTTGTATTATCCGCTGTTGTGTTGTTTGATACTTCCTCACTAGCTTGAGCTACTGCGCCAGCACCAAGAAAAATACTCGCACCGATTACTACTGATGCTGCACCTACTTTAAATTTCTTGATAGAATACGATTCTACCTTAGTACCATCTTTGCTATCTCTTAAATAGTGATTGTTTTTTCCTATCATGTATTACCTCCTAAATATAATATAAACATGCAAAATCAACGATAATTTTAATATTTCTGTAAGAAAATCAAATTTTTATCGTTTTTATTGCTATTAAACAGTTATAAATAAATTATTAAAAACATATTTATAAAACATATTTTATACTCATAATTCTACCAAATTGGGAGTACTTTGTCTATAAAAAAGATTCATCATATGCTTATAAAAGTTTTCCCTTTTATATCATTATTCCACTATATATCACTATATGTAACTAATACTAATTATTACTTACAGAAAAAATGTGATTTTTATAGAGAATATTTAAATTTTCTATAATTTATTTCACTTTAGTTTTCTTTTGTATAACTTATCATAATATAAAAACTTTAAATACTTGATATGCATCATTAAATGTTTAAGAAGTTATAAAAATACTTTTAAATCTATTGTTTTAAATATATAATTTGGAATATTTCCTATTTTAAAAACTTATAATATACTCTTTTGCAGGAATCCAAAAGTCATAAAATTTAACAAAGCTCATATGATAACTCATAGACGCAGCGGTTTATTAACATCTAAATTCACTTTATAAAGTCTTTTTAGATATCTAACAAACTACTGCGAGAAGTGACTATACAAAATCTTGTTTCTTAAGAAATCACGGTTTTTGAGTAGCTCCCATCGTTAGCTAATTTGAATTAATTGTGCTAGAATTAAGGTGTGGAATTGTTATCATTATGAATGAGTAGCATTAAACTGCTATATTAATAAAAGATTTTATTACCAATGTACAACACTCTTGAATTTATTCTTAAATAAATATTCAACATAATCAAAACATAGAATTAATACAAGATAATTAACTTACTATTGCGGTCAAGGGAATGACCCAAAAGCCATAAAATTTGATTAATACAACATTTAAATAAACAACACAAATAATGGAGGTTCTTTATGATTACACTTGAAGATATTAACATAGTTATAGAGGAAATTAAAAAAAATAATAGTCGTGAATGCATAAACATTATTATAGAAGAAAATAATTCACTTAATTTAACAGATAGTAAATTCGGAGGTCTTCCATATATCTCAACAGATTCGGATACCCCTAAAGATTCAAATGGTAATCAACTAGCATTACTTGCTCAAATAAACTGTAGCAACTTACCTGAAAATACTCTCTATCCAAAAGAGGGCTTATTACAATTTTGGATTAGCAGAAATGACGATTTCGGTTTAGGTAATAAAAAAGACTATTGCGTTAAATATATTAAAAATATTGAGAATAATATAACAAAGGAAAGCATTCTTAATAAGTATAAATTATTGGATGAAGAAAATAGTGAGGAATATTCTCCATTCAATAAAAAAAATACCTCTTTCGCATTAAAATTCGAAAAAGGTATATCTACAATTACTTCAACTGATTTTCTTTTTGAAGATATAGCATTAAAAACAATACACGAGTTATTCCCTGATGAAAACATAGAAGACTTGTACGATGACTTAGAACGCGATGTTTTCAATACTTTATTCAAAGCTTTTAGTGGTGTTGACCACGCTATAGGTGCTTATCCTACATTTACTCAGTGGGATCCTCGTAATCCGGAAGAAAAAGATGCTTACGGTATTACTTTACTCCAAGTAGAAAGCCACTGGGATAACGATTCTAACAGCAGTGGAATTATGTGGGGCGATTCTGGTGTCGCCAACTTCTTTATTAATAAGGAAAAGTTGGAGCATCTAAACTTCGAAGATGTATTATTTAACTGGGATTGTTTCTAATCGATATTATTTCATCTCTTTTTAAAATTCAAAGATTAATCTAAAAAGCCAATAACTCTCCAAAATTTGTCAAAATTTTAGAGGGCTATTTCTAATCTCAAATAAAAATGGTTTTATTTTCTTTTAATACTACTCTGTTTTTAGAGAGCCACTTTTATTTTTCCATGCCCCGCACTTTTCAAAGAGCCAATATATAACGATCCTCCTTTTACAGGAAAACTTGTAAAAGGAGGATTCTTCATGTCTTTGTATTAGAATTTTTTTCTACGTTTTATTACGTGAATATATTTCTCAATAAATCTTATATATAATTATATTATTTATATATAGACTCTTTGAAGTCATCTGTAATACGAAGATATGCATTATAGATTTTTTGTTTAAGTAAATGCACCCAACTTGCTGGAGCATGGCTTGTTGTACGATCAATATTAGTAATATCTCTCGCTACCGCTTCATTTATTAACTCTTGCATTTCTTGGGCAGATGTTATAGTTACTTCTTTCGTACTATTCGCTTTTCCTAATTCGTACTGGATAGTTATAGGTTTTAAGTTATCTTGTTTATCTATACGCTCATAGAACATTTCTTTCTTAAAGTCTCCCCATGTTTCATATTCACCATCAAATACTTTTTCTAATACTAATTCATCTGTTACTAATCCAACATCTCTACCAAACCAAGCCGAGAACGTTCGATTTCCTCTAGCGAATGCTTCTCCCGCGTATTGATTAGATACATAAGGTAGGAATCCTTTATGATAACCTTTTTCTGCAAGTAGTTCATAAGCTATCTTTCTAAATATAATGTCTCCTGGTGCTCCTTTCGAATTACTCAATGCCGAATATACAGGAGAAAACATATTTATCATATAATATCCATTTCGTCTATACTCTCTGTTGTCATCATAGCCACGTCTATTGATAATATTATTGTCTATTAATGACTCTAACGTTGTTAGTTGTGCAACTTCTTCATCTGTTAATGGGCGGATTTTATTTCCTGCATGAGTTTCGTTATTATACCTAGGGTCACGAACATAATAGTTTTCTAGTTTTCTAAACCATTTTTTCTTAACATCATTACTTTGTCCTAATACCGCTGCTGCTTCCATAGCATCAAGTGTATATAAAACATCATATGAACCATGCATATAGCTTTGAATGGCTTCATCCGAATTAAAGCGTTCAACTGGATTATAAGCATGCACCCTGTTTAAGTCATCTTTATTCCCTTCGTAAACTGTATTAAGCACCAATCCATGAGAAGAAAGGCTCTCTGCTGATTCTAGAAGTCCAAGTGCAAATAATTCTGCACCCTGCCCTTCTCTACGACCATGACCTTCAAAATAAATATTAGAATCTGAATTATGTACCATTTCATGACTGTACACCGTTGGACCTAAATCATCTAATAATCTATCAGTTACAAAATGCATCGCACTTCCGTTCGCATACGCTCCATCTGTAGGGCGAATTTCATACCATTTTCCTACTGGACCAAAGAAGTCTCTTATTGAAGCAATATTTTTATCATTTAATCTTGCCCAATAAAGTTCTCCTGCTTCATTCTTAACTCTGAATCCATCATATACTATTAGAGATCTGAATAACCTTTCTTTAGCTTCTGCATTTAGAAGATTATACCAAATATCATAATGATCTCTTAATCTTTTAGCTGTTAAGTCAACTCGTCCTCGTACGTAAGTACGTAAAGCATCTCCCGATAAAATTTTTCCATTTACGTTATCTCTATAACGCTCATATGAACCAAATGCTAGTGTAGAAAGATTCGACATTACGTATACAGATTCTTCTGGTAACGTCAATAGTGGTAACAACATATTACGATAACCCCAACTTGGAGCTGATATTCTATCATATACACCTAGCGTATACTTACTATCTGCAGTTGCCGCTTCTTGTTTTTCACGAACTTCTTTTATACTTGATTTACTTTCTACTATATAGGCTTTTGAATTATCTTTTAGCCATTGGTTATTAGTTTTAGTCGGCAGGAATAATTTGCGATATGCTTCTACAAAGTCAAATACAGTATCTTCTCCTTTTAATTGAGCAAGGTAGTTTCCATACAACCCTACCGTATTCGATCCTTGTAGATTTTCTAGACCACTCTTTCCTAGTTCTATAATTGTATCTAGTGTTGAAGTCAAGTTGTTACCATTAAAGTCAAATTTATAAGTCGATAAATCTTTTGTATTTATATCATCATAATTGATATTGTACCAACGATTCATATAAGTAAGACCTAACATGAATGCTTCTTTATTTTTCTTGATTTTCTCACTAACATACTCAACCACACCCGCTCCTGTTGTGTTAATTGATTTATCCATAGCTAAGATTTTTCTTAAGTGTTCTGCTATATTAGTTTTTACTTTATCGAACTCTCTATCTAAATATAAATTGTCTAAGGCTGCATTATCAGTTATTCCTAATACTTTCTTAGTTTCATCTGAAGTAAGTGTTACACTTTGCAGTTCATTTAAAACGTTATTTGCTATTGCCGTATAATCAGATATGAAGGCTTCTGGCGTATATATATACTCTTTACCTGCAACATTATATTCTACTACTTGATTATTTTTGAAGTTTTCTTTAAATGTTACATCTAAATAGTCTACTGTATTGTCTTTAAAGTGTAACATAATTCTATTTATAGAACCTTTATTTGCATGAATATCTGTTACTATCTCATTACCTTTCATTGGTACAACATCCAATAATTCTGTCGTGTATAATTTATCAGTCGAAGCTACTTTATTACCATATTTTACAATTAATTCTTTATTGTAGAATGGCATTAATTTTTCAATATTATTATACGCTATTTTTCTACCACTTTGTGCTTTGTTTAGTGTTGTATAGTCAACTTTTCTCTCATTACCTTTTAAGTCTACACCTGTATCATCAAGCGTTACAGTTATTCCATAAGATGCAATCTTAGCCGTTAATTGTTCTTCTGATATTTTTGTTGCGAACATATCATGCTTTTTATTGTCAATAGAGGTAACAGCATTTTGCACCTCTGCTGCATTATATTGGTCTCCTGTAATAACATATCCATCTCCTACATCTACGTTACTCACAACATCATTTACTCGACCATTTTTCCAAGTAGACCCGACTATTCCTCCTACTCTAGAATATCCTTGACCATTTCTTATTTCTCCAGTAGCAACGGAATTAGATACTAATGCACCATTTTCTAATCTACCTACTATTCCTCCGGCAACCTGATCGGTATTACGAGATGAAGAAGATATCTTAACATCAACTTTAGATTTATTAATCCTTGCATTTTCTCCTGTTAGATTCCCTACTATTCCTCCGGCATATTTGGCACTAGAGTCAGTATGATTCGCAACAAGTTTACCAGTAAATGCACTATTTTCTATTGTTGTATTTGTTGCACTAACTACTAATCCTGCTACTGATTTTCTTCCTGATATTTTCCCTTCTACTGCTACATTACTAATTTTCGCAGTATCTGCTACTTTAGCTATTGCTGCAGCATTCTCATCACTATCTATATCTACATTTTTAACATCTAGGTCTTTTACTGTTGCATTTTTTAGTGTGTCGAACAGTGGTTTTTTCAGGTCGTATATAGCATATGCTTTACTTCCATCTGCTCCAATTAGCGTACCTGTAAATTCCCCTGATAAATAACTTGTTTGATTATCAGTTAAGCCAACTTCATCTGCTGTCATATCGGATGCCAACTTAAATACCCCTGACATATTACTTCTCATAGCTGTTATCAACTGTTTAAATGAAGTATATACTCCTGGCTGAACTGCTTTTGATTTCGCTATATTGAATGTATAGTTTTCTTTATAACCATTAGTACTATCTTGTACTAATTCACCTACTGCAGCAGTCACTTTGTATGTTCCATCACTATTTTCTGTGATAGATTTAACAGGTAAATACATTTCTTTAAATTTGTCTGATTTTACTTTCACAAAATAGTTATCAGTTCCTGTCGGCACTTTATCTAAACTTAAATATCTACGATAACGTCCATCATCTTCTTTACCATATAATTCTACTGCATCTACATCTTTGATTTCTATTTTCTTATATTCTAATTCGAAATCTCTTGTAGATATTTCTATACTTTGTTTATTATTTTCACCTAAATTATATGTTAAAAGTGTTTTAATTGTATATGGTGTATAATGATCTAACCCTGTTATGACTTGTTCTTTCGCTAAATTTTCTATATCTACTTCTTTTACTAATCGATTCTCATGGAATATCTGTGCTTTAGCTGAAACATACGCCGATGTTGTGTCTGTTAAGTTATAACTTACAGTTATTGATTTCTTATCTTCATCTTTTACTAAATTAGTAATTTCTACTGTAGGTTTAACTTTTACTAGTGTTCCTACTTTAACAATTTCTTTCACTGGAGCTACTTCAGTTCGTGATAGTTCTTTAGTTTCTACTACATTACCATTTACGATGTAGTCTTCATATTGAATTGTACGCGTTCCTGCTTGACCTGGTTGTTCAGTTTTACGACGATTTTTCAAAAGTGTTGGATCTTGAATTTCTTCTGTTGTATAAGGAATATTTTCTGTTTCCGTTCTATTTCTTGTAGTAACTTCTAAAGTCGGAAGTTCTTCTGTTACTGCCGCTTCGCCCTCATGACCTGGTTCTTGCGTTCCTTTTGT
>NZ_KQ959991.1:359-1758 GCF_001553035.1 Gemella haemolysans | reverse complement strand
CTCATGACCTGGTTCTTGCGTTCCTTTTGTTGACACTGGAAGTTTATATTCTGGCAGTTCATTTGTTATCGATAACATTTCCTCTTCTACACTCTGTACCGTATGAACAGATATCGGCTTTGTATATTCTGGTAACTCCGGTTGAATTGCTGATTCTCCCTCGTGTCCTGGTTCTTGTGTGCCATTTGTCCCTACTGGATCAGTGTACTCTAGAAATTCGTAAACCGCTGGTTGCCCTTCGCGTCCTGGTTCTTGCGTTCCTTTTGCTTCTAATGGCTTAGTATATCCTGGAGTCTCTTCTCGGACTGCCGCTTCACCAACACGTCCTGGTTCTTGTGTTCCTTTTGCTTCTAATGGCTTAGTATATCCTGGAGTCTCTTCTCGGACTGCCGCTTCACCAACACGTCCTGGTTCTTGTGTTCCTTTAGTTGCTACTAGGTCAGTGTACTCTGGTAATTCCGGTTGAATCGCTGATTCGCCAACTCGTCCTGGTTCTTGTGTTCCTTTTGTTGACACTGGGCTTGTGTACTCTGGTAATTCCGGTTGAACCGCTGACTCTCCTTCATGCCCCAGTTCTTGCGTTCCTTTTACCGCCACTGGGTTTGTGTACTCTGGACTCTCTTCTCGAACTACTGACTCTCCAACGCGTCCTGGCTCTTGCGTCCCTTTTGTCGTTATTGGATTAGTATACTCTGGTAATTCGTTAACCGCTGATTCTCCTTCACGACCTGGTTCTTGTGTTCCTTTTTTCTCCTCTAGAACTTTGTACTCTGGAGTCTCTTCTCGGACTGCTGATTCTCCCTCGTGTCCTGGTTCTTGTGTGCCATTTGTCCCTACTGGGTCAGTGTACTCTGGAAATTCGTAAACCGTTGGTTGCCCCTCACGCCCTGGCTCTTGCGTACCTTTGGTCGCTAATGGCTTAGTATATTCTGGAGTTTCTTCTCGGACTGCCGATTCACCAATACGTCCTGGCTCTTGTGTTCCTTTTGTTTCTAACGGCTTAGTGTATTCTGGTAACTCTGATTGAATTACCGATTCTCCTCTGTGACCTGGTTCTTGTGTGCCGTTTGTCCCTACTGGATCAGTGTACTCTGGAAATTCGTTAACCGCCGGTTGCCCTTCACGCCCTGCCTCTTGCGTCCCTTTTGCCGCTAGTGGCTTAGTATATTCTGGAGTCTCTTCTCGGACTGTCGCTTCGCCCTCATGACCTGGTTCTTGTGTTCCTTTTGTCGCTAATGGCTTAGTATACTCTGGAGTCTCTTCTCGGACTGCCGCTTCACCAACTCGTCCTGGCTCTTGTGTTCCTTTTTTCTCCTCTAGAACTTTGTACTCTGACAACTCCGGTTGAACCGCTGATTCCCCTACGTGTCCTGGTTCTTGTGTTCCTTTTGTTGACACT
>NZ_KQ959991.1:0-259 GCF_001553035.1 Gemella haemolysans | reverse complement strand
TACTCTGGTAATTCGTTAACCGCTGATTCTCCCTCGCGTCCTGGCTCTTGCGTTCCTTTTGTTGCTACTGGATTTGTGTATTCTGGCAAGTCTTCTTGGACTGCTGATTCTCCTTCGTGCCCCAGTTCTTGTGTTCCTTTTGTCGCTACTGGATCAGTATACTCTGGAAATTCGTTAACCGCTGATTCCCCAATGCGTCCTGGTTCTTGTGTTCCTTTTATCGATACTGGATCAGTATACTCTGGTAATTCGTTAACCG
>NZ_KQ959990.1:45795-54142 GCF_001553035.1 Gemella haemolysans | reverse complement strand
ACATTAGTAAGAAATGCGTGGGCAGGAAACTATTGGCTAGGAGCTGACGGAAGAATGGCGACTAGTGCTTGGGTAGATAACGGACGTTATTATGTAGATGGAAATGGACTATGGGTTCCTAGTTATTCAGAAACAAGTAAAAATATTTCGGCCTTAAATATGACTCAATACTATCAAGGTGATGCAAGATGGGGTGGTAAGGTGTACGGAATATCTAATCTAGCTAATACTGGATGTGTACCGACAGCATTGGCTATGGCGTTTAGTGGATTAGGACAAAATGTTCTTCCAACAGCTGTTGCGGACACAATCTATAATAATACTGATGAGATGAACGTTAGTGAACTAGGAACATCAGGTAAGGGAGCTGTTTATGCAATCAGAGCATATGGTTATAAACACGCAGTTATCACTACTAAAGAACAACTTATTTCAGCACTTCAAAGTGGTAAACCTGTGTTTGCAACTGTAGGAAGGGGTATTTTCGCTAAAGGTAGATTGACTCACGCTATTATTTTAAGTGGATATAGCAATGGAAAAACAAAAGCAATGGATCCGGATAGTGCATATAATACAGGTAAATGGTATGATATCAATACTATTTGGAATCAAAGAAGTACAGACCCTTATGATACTAACATTGGTGGATCATTTGTAGCAATCGGATAATAGAATAGAACGATACAGGGATATTGATTTTTAAGAAATCTAATTCCGTGTGTCGTTTTTTGTTGTAATTTTAATCTTATAAGATAGTATGTCGATAGATTTATATTAAAATAATAAAGATAATATTGTTATATTTCATTATTTTTGCACTAAATTATAACAGTTGTTGCTAAAAATCGTTAAAATTGGTATACTATAACTTAGAGAACTTGAAAGCGAAGGAGTGTGCTTAAATTATGGTGTATAACCACAGAGTTATAGAAAAAAAATGGCAAAAATATTGGGATGAAAATAAAACATTCAAAACATTAGATGATCATACAAAAGAGAAATTTTATGCATTAGATATGTTCCCTTATCCATCAGGAGCTGGACTTCACGTAGGTCATCCAGAAGGGTACACGGCTACTGATATCTTAAGTAGATATAAAAGAGCAAATGGGTACAATGTACTTCACCCAATGGGATGGGATGCATTCGGATTACCTGCTGAGCAATATGCGCTAGATACTGGTAATGACCCAAGAGATTTTACTAAAACTAATATCGACACGTTCCGTCGCCAAATTAAAGAATTAGGATTTTCTTATGATTGGGATCGTGAAGTAAACACAACAGATCCTAACTACTACAAATGGACACAATGGATTTTCAAAAAACTTTATGAAAAAGGACTTGCTTATGTTGATGAAGTACCTGTAAACTGGTGTCCAGCATTAGGAACAGTACTTTCTAATGAAGAGGTTATCGATGGTAAATCTGAGCGTGGAGGACACCCTGTAGAGCGTCGTCCAATGCGTCAATGGGTACTAAAAATTACTGATTACGCTGAAAAACTTCTTGCTGATTTAGATATTCTTGATTGGCCAGAAAGTCTTAAAGCTATGCAACGTAACTGGATTGGAAAATCTGTTGGTGCTGAGATTGATTTCAAAATTGAAGGAACTGATAAAGCATTCACAGTATTCACTACACGTGCTGACACAGTATTCGGTGTATCTTATTGTGTACTTGCACCTGAACACAAACTTGTAGAAGAAATTGTTACTGAAGGGCAAAGAACTGCAGTTGAGGAGTACCTTGATATAGTTAAACGTAAGTCTGACCTTGAAAGAACAGACCTTAACAAAGATAAAACAGGAGTATTCACAGGAGCTTATGCGATTAACCCTGTAAATGGTGAAAAAGTAGAACTTTGGATTGCGGACTACGTACTAGCAAGCTACGGAACTGGAGCTGTTATGGCTGTTCCTGCGCACGATGAACGTGATTATGAATTTGCGACTAAGTTTAATTTACCAATCAAAGCTGTTATCGAAGATAATGGTGAAGTTGTTGTACCATTCTTTGGTGATGGTAAACACATCAACTCTGATTTTATTAATGGATTAAACAATGAAGAAGCTATTGCTAAAGTTATTGAATTCTTAGAAGAAAACAAAGTTGGACGTAGCAAAGTTACATATAAACTACGTGACTGGTTATTCTCAAGACAACGTTACTGGGGAGAACCAATTCCAATTATCCACTGGGAAGATGGTACTATGACTACAGTGCCTGATAGTGAACTTCCACTATTACTTCCAGAAACTGACAACATTAAACCTTCAGGAACAGGAGAATCTCCACTTGCTAATATCGAAGAGTGGCTAAATGTAGTAGCCCCTGAGACTGGTAAAAAAGGTAAACGTGAAACTAACACAATGCCACAATGGGCTGGTTCTTGTTGGTACTACCTACGTTACATTGATCCACACAACGATGAGATGTTCGCAGATCCAGAGAAATTAAAATATTGGTTACCTGTAGACGTTTATATCGGTGGAGCAGAACACGCAGTACTTCACTTACTATATGCTCGTTTCTGGCACAAAGTGCTTTATGATTTAGGTTTAGTTCCGACTCGTGAACCATTCCAAAAACTATTCAACCAAGGTATGATTCTTGCTGAAGGTAAAGATGGTCGTCCGGAAAAAATGTCTAAATCTAAAGGTAATGTAGTTAACCCTGATGATATTATTGTATCTCACGGTGCTGATACATTACGTGTTTATGAAATGTTCATGGGACCATTAGATGCTTCTATCGCATGGAGTGAAAATGGACTTGATGGATCTCGTCGTTTCTTAGATAGAGTATACCGTCTATTCGTAGATGAAGAAACTGGAAAAGTAAATGATAAGGTTCAAGATAAAGATAATGAAGAATTAGAAGTAAGCTATAACTTCACAGTTAAGAAAGTATCGGAAGATATCGAAATTCTTGGATTTAACACAGCTATTTCACAACTTATGGTATTCGTAAATGATTGTTATAAAGCTGAGTACATCCCTCGTAAATATGCATTAGGATTTATCCAACTTCTTGCACCATTTGCACCTCACCTTGCTGAAGAAATGTGGGAAATCTATGGTAACACTGAGTCAATCTCATACGTACCATGGCCAACATTTGATGAAAGCAAACTTGTAAGTGACACTGTAGAAATCGTAGTTCAACTTATGGGTAAAGTTAAAGCTAAATTAGATGTTAAGAAAGACTTAACACCAGCAGAATTAGAGCAAATCGTTCTAGCTAATGAAGAAGTAAAAGAATTAATCGAAGGAAAACAAGTTATGAAGGTGATTGTTGTTCCTGGAAGATTAGTTAATATCGTAGCTAAATAAGGAGAGAGACATGGAAGAATTAATTTATAGTATTGTTAGCGAAATTGTTGAGCATAAAGATGAAATCAAAATCGAAAAATTCGTTAAAAATGCACGTGAACATTACATTTTAACAGTGCACCCAGAAGATTGTGGGCGTATTATAGGGAAAAAAGGTACAGTGATTAGCGCAATCCGTACTGTATTAAATTCAACAACATTTAGTAAAAAAGTTTACTTAGATTTAGTAGAATAATAAGATAAATGTTGAATAGGAGTCTGAAAGATAGATATTTTTCAGATTCCTATTTTTTGATAATTTAAAAATTATAGACATAGAAAATTTTGGGACAGATGATTTTCTAGAGAGTAGAGAAATGAGACATAATCGTTAATTTTGTGTATAATATTATTAGTGTTAATTTAGGAGGCTATTATGCGAGAAATAGTTGATGGATATTTAGTTAATGATGATAATGTGAAAATAGCATTTACTAATAGGAATGTTGATGCGAAGAGTAGTGAAGATATGAAGAGATTTTCTGATAAATATGGATTTAATCATGATAACATAGTTTATAATACTCAGGTTCATGGAGCAGACGTTCGTATTGTTGAATCGGGAGACAATTTTACAGAAAATGGCAAGGAAGCGGATGGTTTAATTACAAGTTTACAGGCGACACCGTTATTGATTTTTACAGCTGATTGTGTCCCTGTAGTCTTTTATGATAAACAGCAAGGTGTTGTTTCCTTAGCTCATGCAGGATGGCGTGGAACATATGGGAATATTACCGGGGAAATGGTAGATATCATGACAGATAAGTACGGCTGTAAAGTAGAGGATATTAAGACTATTATAGGGCCATCGGTTAGTGTGGATAACTACGAAGTTTCTTATGATCTTATCGAAAAATTCTCTGTTTTAGAAGTGCCAAATTATTATAAAGAAGTTGATGGTAAATATTATTTGGATTTATGGAAATTGAATAAAGAATTATTGAAAAAATGTGGTATACTGGAAGATAACATTAAAATTATTGATTTCTGTACGGTAAGAGATAATGATAAATTCTTCTCATATAGGTTGGATGATGCTACTCCAAAGCGTATTGGGACAATAATTCAATTAGATTAAATTCATATAGAATAGAGGAAATTATATTGGAAAAAGATATTAAATTAGTAGAACAAGTAGCTACATTTAAAAGATTGCCGAAAAGTGATAGTAGATGGCGTGTAGCATTTTATTATATAGCGAAAGAATTCTGGGATTTAGAAGAGGTTTTTGTGATAATCGATAAAGCTCTTTACGAAGAACAAGGTCTTAAAATTCCAGTTTTTAGAGAGTATAAAGAAGCAGAAGGGTTCCAGATTTTTTCTAGTCACATAAAAGCGAAAGAATTTGTTGAAAAACAAGGTGATTTATTCGTTACAGCGAGTGGAGAAAAACTTATCGGTAGAATTCGTCAAGGTGCATTTAGAGAGGTTTTCGTTCCATTTTTCGCTGAACAGAATTTTAACTATTTACTAAATGAAGATGAAGCACTATTTGCTGATACCTTCAAACGACTTCTTGCGGTTATGGAAGCTAGCGAAAACTATATTGTGGATCAAGAACAAGAAAATATGCTTAAAGCGGGCGATGTTCAGGGATTCTTCGCAGATATTTGTAAAAAATATATAGTATTAGTATAAAAATAAAATTCAAGCGTAGTTTATATATATTTGATTGCTAAACATGTAATAATTGCGTTTGAGTTTTTTTATTTAGGTTTCATTAGGTTACAAATGTTGCATAGTTCTTATTTTTTTCATATAATTTATATATAGAATTATTTGTAATGTAATAATTTTAAATAGGAAGGTAAAAAATGAAAAAATAGAAAGTTATATTTTCTATTTATGCTATTAGAAATTTTACTATTGATAATGATTTCTGGATGGTATTATTTTTCGGAAAGAAAGATGGGGATAATAAGGTGTATACTATTCAGGAATGTTTATAAATTCCCAAAATACTTTACTGATACAAATATAAAAGTAATAATAGCTTGTTTTATTGTGATTTTAGTTATTCAGTTAGTATTATTTATAAGAGCTAGAAGATTTTTATTTAGTTTTATATTGAATATAGTGTTTATAATCTTTTCAATATATTTCATTATTAATTACAATGTAGACAGAGTGTTTATATACTATTATTTAATAATATTCTGTGGACTATTCAATTTAATAAGATTTCTACAGTTTATTACTTTAAATCATAAAGTAGGAAATTAGCATATAAATCTATTTGTAAAAAAATATTAAGTACATTTAAACTTTTCTTTAAACTTCGTTTAAGTTGATACTGATATTATAAAAATATAAGTAAAATACGTTTAACCTTAAAATAATATAAATAAGGTTTAAAAGGAGGATTCTTATGGAAAACAGAAATAACAACCAAAATAATAGAGAATTTAACAATCAAGGAAATTATAATGAACAAAATGATTATCAAGATTATGATAATATAGAAAATTCTCAATACAATAACTATGAAAATTATCAAGAGATGAACAATGGGCAAGTACCTGTTCAGCAGAAAAATAACTATGGGAAATTATTCCTAACTGTCTTTGCGGCATTTGCTCTTGGAGCTACTAGTGTTTTTGGAGCACAAGCGATAATGGGAACTGGTAAGGCTCTGAATTCTTCGATAACAGCGACAAAAGAAGATAAGGATAATGAACAAATTACAGTAAACGCAATTTCAAAAGCGAAAGATGCAGTAGTTTCAATCGTGAACTACCAAAGTAATACATCTAATAACCTAGAATCAATCTTAGGAGGTTCTAGTAGATCTGATAATGATTCTGGTGATTTAAAAGCTGCTTCAAGCGGTAGTGGAGTTATCTACAAAAAAGTAGGTAATACAGCATATGTCGTTACTAATAACCACGTTGTTAATGGTGCTAAGAAATTATCTGTTATCTTAAGTGATGGAACTAATGTAAATGCAGAAGTTGTCGGAACTGATGTTTGGACAGACCTTGCCGTATTAAAAATCAGTGGTGATAATGTAACTACAACGATGGATTTTGCTGATAGTGATAAAATCGCAGTTGGTGAAACAGCATTCGCCATTGGATCGCCTTTAGATGTTAACTTATCTAATACTGTTACAAAAGGAATTGTATCAGCTGTAAATAGACAAATCCCAATGGATGTTGATGGTGACGGTAAAAATGACTGGAATCAAACTGTAATTCAAACGGACGCGGCTATTAACCCGGGTAACAGTGGTGGAGCGCTAATCAATAGTGAAGGTAAACTTATCGGTATTAACGAATCTAAGATTGCTAAGGCAACAGCTAACGTGAGTGCCGAGGGAATTGGGTTTGGTATTCCTTCAAATGAAGTAAAACTTATTACTGAACAATTAGAGCAATCAGGTAGAGTGATTAGACCTGCATTAGGTGTACAATTAGTATCTGTGAATACAGTCGATAGTGATACTGTAAAATCTCAATTGAAATATGAAGGTAAACAGGGTGTAGTAATTCGTTATGTTGAGAATGGTACACCAGCAGATCAAGCAGGTTTAGAGAAATATGATATCATTACAAAATTAAATGGTGAAGAAGTAAAAGATGTTGCTGCAGTAAGAAAATACTTATTTGAGAAATCAAAAATTGGAGATACTGTAAAAGTAACTTACTATAGAAATGGTAAAGAACAAACAACAAATGTTGTTGTACAAGCCTTAAATACAAGATAAAATAAGGGTAACTTAGGATGAATTTTAATTCTAAGTTACCTTTCGTTTTTTGTTCGAAAAATGTTCGAAATACGGTGAGGAACAGTATAGTCATTTTACTAAAAAAACGTAATATCAATATTCAATATTGGTGACATTTAAGAGTGCTAAAGTTAAAATGTTATTTATGTAGTTTGAATATGAGGAAAAAATTTGCCAAATTGATGAAAATATGTTATTATAAATTTGTTAAATTTTAGAAAAGAATATAGGTGAATAAATGAAAAAAGTAAGAAAAGCGATTATTCCAGCAGCAGGGTATGGTACACGTTTCCTTCCTGCAACTAAAGCATTACCTAAGGAGATGCTTCCAATTATCGATACTCCTACTATTCAATACATAGTAGAAGAAGCGGTGAAAGCTGGAATCGAAGATATAATTATTGTAACTGGTAAACAAAAAAGAGCTATTGAAGACCACTTCGATAGAAATGTTGAATTAGAAGTTGAGTTAGAAAACAAAGGTAAGTTAGCAATGTTAGAAAAAGTTAAGTACCCAACGCAACTTGCTAATATTCACTACGTACGTCAAAAAGAAATGGCAGGATTGGGGGATGCGATTTTAACTGCTCGTAGTTTTATCGGTGATGAGCCATTTGCAGTATTACTAGGTGATGACGTTGTAATTAATGACGAATACCCTGCAATCAAACAACTTATTGATAAAGCAGAAGAAACAGGATGTTCTGTAATTGGGGTTCAAACAGTTCCAGAAGATCAGACTCACAGATACGGTGTTATCGCACCAAAAGGACAAGATGGGCACTTATATGAAGTTGAAACTTTTGTAGAAAAACCAGCTCCAGGGACAGCACCATCTAACCAAGCGATTATGGGAAGATATGTTCTTAACCCAGGAATTTTCAAACACTTAGCTAAAAAACAAGTAGGTGTTGGTGGAGAAGTTCAATTAACAGATGCTATCCAAATGTTAAACGAGGAAGAAAATGTTTATGCATATGACTTCCAAGGTAAACGTTACGATGTAGGTGAAACAATTGGATTTGTTAAAACTACTATCGACTTTGCACTTAAGTCTGACTTAAAAGATGATTTAGTGCCATACTTAAAAGCTAAATTAGCAGAATTAGAATAAGATTAAAGCGGGAGTGACTCAAAAATCGTGATTTCGTAGAAATCGATTTTGTCGAGTCACTCCCGCACAGCTTATTAGATATTTAAATAGCTTTTATAAGGCGAATTTAGATATCAATAAACCACTGCGTCT
>NZ_KQ959990.1:18096-45695 GCF_001553035.1 Gemella haemolysans | reverse complement strand
TAAACCACTGCGTCTATGAGTTCTCATATACATCTTGTTAAAATTTAGAACTTTTGGGTCAGCCCCTTTTTTGAAGAATTGAGGAAGGTATATTATAATTATTAATCACATTGGAATTTATGGAATATGTATTAGAGATAATAAACTTTTATGTATAAAAAAGGGAAGAGGTCCTTATAAAAATAGATTTGATTTACCAGGAGGTAGTCAAAAAGAAAATGAGGGGTTGACAGAAACCTTAGTTCGAGAATTCCAAGAAGAAACGGGATATCATATAAAAGGTTATAGGGATTGCAGAGCCTATGATGTTTTTGTAGAAGAATCTAATCGTACAGTACATCATATTATGGTATTTTATAACATTGATATTAATCTCGAACAGCAAGATACGATTTTAGAAAAGTTGGAAGAGGAACTAAATGATTCTAGTGGAATATATTGGATTGACTTGGAAGAATTAGATATAAAGAATTCCTCGCCACTGATCTTGAAATTGAAACAGGAATTAAGTAATGATAAAGATGTGTTAGAGAAAGTAGTGTATAAAAATTGGGAGATATTATAAAAAGAACTTATCCATGAAAAAATATGGATAAGTTCTTTTGTTATTTATTAAGACTCTCATTGATTAAGTTTTGTTTTTTCATTGAAATAACCGCTGAATAACAGAATACTGCTACGGCTACCCAAATTATTGAGAATGATATTAGCTTTTGAATGCTTAATACTTCTCCATATACAAAGATTCCTATGAAGAATTGCATAGTAGGTGGTAAGTATTGAAGAATACCTAAAATGTATAGTGGAATTGCTGTAGCTCCTTTAGCAAATAACATTAGTGGAACTGCAGTAATTACACCAGATAATAATAAGTATATTAATGTATCTGTTCCAAAAGAATAGAATGTAATTGAGTTATTTGATGAAAGATATCCCATGTAAATAAGTGCGATAGGAGAAACTATAGCTGTTTCTATAAGTAAACTTGCTTTTGGACTAAGAACAATTTTCTTTTTACATAAGCTATAAAGTCCAAAACTTAGTGCTAGTAATATAGAAATCCATGGAAGAGATCCGAGTGAAATAAATAGGTAAATCAAAGAACCTCCAACACATAGACATGCTATTGTTTGTGTACGTGTTAATTTCTCTTTTAGAAATACCACCGCTAGTATAATTGTAACAATAGGATTTAAGTAATATCCAAAACTTGCCTCTAGTACGTGGTTAGTGTTTACCGCGATTATATATGTAAGCCAGTTTAATGTTATTAAAAATGATGCTAGTACTAATAGTAAGACACTTTTCTTATCTTTCCAGAGTGTTGTTATTTCATTAAAGATAGATTTTTTATTTTTTGCAATTGCGACTACGATAATCATAAAAATAAAAGAACATATAATCCTCATCGCAAGAACTTCATATGCACCTATTTCTTTTAGTAATTTAAAATATATAGGAAATAATCCCCATGAAAAATAACATATAAGAATAGCTATTAAACTCTTCTGTGTATTATTCATATTATCCCTCCTTAAACGAGATGAATGTATGATTAAGTATAACGAAAATATATGTATATTTCAACGGAAAAATTTTCTAATTAGCTCAAAAACACGTATTTTTTTATATAAATCAAACATTTTCATTATTTTCATAAGCTTCACATTAGACTTTTCAAAGAGGGAGCACACCTTAATTTATAAAACTACACTTTAAAAAAAGAAAAAATATTTTTTCTATTTTAGGTAAAATATCAGTTATATAACAGTTATATAATAGTTTTTATAAGATTCAATGTTATTTTCTGTAATTTGATATGCTAATATATTTTTGTGGAACGCATACATGCTTTAAAATTAAGGTTCCATTTATTAGATAAATAGTATAAAATAAAGGTGTAAAAAATAAAACTGTATGAGTAGTGCAGGAGAGGACATTGGACACCGAAGGTACAAATTAACACTTAGCAACTGTTGATGAAATTCTCAGGTAAAAAGACTGCACTAGGACAGAACTCTGAAGCAAGTCAACAGAGAGAAAGCTAGCTTTCTTTTTGTTGTTTTTATTTTAGGAGGGATGCTATGAAATTGATAACAAATAATCCAAGATTTTCAAAAGAAAAATTTAAAGATATAGAAGTTGAATATCATGATATAGATTATCTAGAGGTACTAAAAAAAGTTAGAGACTACGTTCATGAAAATTGGGAAGTTGTAACACACCCACTATATGGAAGTGTTAAACCAAATGAAACAATTTATAGATCGGTAGTCATTAAAGAAAGTACTGATTTAGATGTTGCTTCTATTAATTTAATTTCTGAAGCGGTAGGAACTTTTGAAAAATTTAGGAAAAATAAAGAAGTTCCACACTGGACAGATAGAGTAAAAGATGATTTCAGTGTTATCGATCACGATTTATTATCAAATGCGATAAAAAGAATTTTATAAAAAAATAAATATAAGGAGAATAATTATGAGTAGAAATTATGATGTAATTATTATTGGTTCTGGACCTGCAGGTTTATCAGCTGCGTTATATGCTTCACGTGCTAAATTAAACGTTTTGGTTCTAGAAAAATCGAAAAATGGAGGACAAGCAGCAATCACTCACATGATTGAAAACTATCCTGGTGCGATTGAAGATCCAACTGGACCACGTTTAACAGCGAGAATGGCAGAACAAGCGAAAAACTTCGGTACTGAATTTAAACAAGAAGAAGTACTAGATGTTAATCTTGAAGGGGAGGAAAAAGTAGTTACTTGTACAAGTGGTGATTACATAGCTAAAGCAGTAGTAATTGCAACTGGAGCATCTCCAAGAAAATTAGATATTCCAGGGGTTAGGGAATTAGAAAGTAAAGGTATTTCTTACTGTGCTACTTGTGATGGTGACTTCTTCGATGGACTTGAAGTGTTCGTAGTTGGGGGAGGAAACAGTGCGGTTGAAGAAGCTCTATTCTTAACTAAATTTGCTCGTAAAGTAACAATCATCCACTTTGAAGAAGATATTCACTGTGAAAAAATTACAGCTGAAAAAGCAAGAAATCACCCACAAATCGAAATTAGAACTGAAACAGTTGTTCTTGAAGCAATTGGTGATGGAATTTTAGAAGCTATTAAATTGAAAAATGTAGCTACAGGTGAGGAGTATGTGGTAGAAGCTGACGAAGAAGACGGAACTATGGGATTATTCTTCTTCATCGGATATGTTCCTCAAACTAAACTATTTGAAGGAAAAGTTGAACTAACAGAAGGTGGTTATGTTAAAGCTGGAGAAGACACAAAAACAAGTGTTGAAGGTGTATATGTAGCTGGTGACTGTCGTCAAAAAGAAATCCGTCAAGTAGTAACAGCTGTATGTGATGGTGCTGTAGCAGCAATCACTGCAGAAAAATATATTGCTGAGAAATTTGAATAAAATTTAAAAAAATAAAAAAAGGAGACAAAGACAATGTTAGAACTAAACAAAGAAAACTTTGAGAGTGAAGTATTGGAAGCTGAAGGATACGTGTTAGTAGACTTTTGGAGCCAAGGATGCGAACCATGTAAAGCACTTATGCCGAGTGTACATGAATTAGCAGACAAATACGGAGACAAACTTAAGTTTGCTGCTCTAGATACAACAAAAGCAAGAAGACTTGCAATCAAACAAAAAGTTTTAGGGTTACCAACAATAGCCATATATAAAGACGGAAACAAAGTCGAAGAAGTAACTAAAGACGATGCAACTGTTCCGAATATAGAAGCTATGATTAACAAATATTTATAAAAAAATAAACTCAATAGGGAGGTTTTAGGTATGCGTCTTGAATTAGGAAAGATCCATATTAAAGATATACAATTTGCTGCAGAATCAAAAATCGAGGCAAATGTATTATATGTAAATAAAGAAGAGCTTGTAAAAGCTGTTTTCGAGGATGATGCAATTGAATCTGTTGATTTAGACATTGCTCGTCCAGGTGAGAGTGTTCGTATTACACCAGTTAAGGATGTAATTGAACCTCGTGTAAAAGTTGAGGGTCGTGGAGGAATATTCCCAGGTATCCTTTCAAAAGTTGATACTGTAGGTGAAGGTCGTACAATTGCACTTAAAGGTATGGCTGTTGTAACTACTGGTAAAATCGTAGGATTCCAAGAAGGTATTATCGACATGACTGGAGTTGGAGCTGACTATACTCCATTCTCTAAAACAAATAACTTAATCGTTATTGCTGAGCCTAAAGAAGGAGTAAAACAACACGAACACGAAAAAGCAGTTCGCTATATCGGATTCAAAGCTGCTCGTTACATTGCAGAATTAGCTCGTTCATTAGAACCAGAAGAAGTAGAAGTATTTGAAACTAAACCTTTATTAGAACAAATTGCTGAATATCCAGATCTACCAAAAGTAGGATATGTATACATGCTTCAAACTCAAGGTTTATTACACGATACTTATGTATATGGTGTTGATGCTAAACAAATAGTACCAACTATTCTATATCCAACAGAAATTATGGATGGTGCTATCGTAAGTGGTAACTGTGTATCAGCTTGTGATAAAAACCCAACATATGTACACTTAAATAACGGTGTAATTGAAGATTTATACAAAAAACATGGTAAAGAAATTAACTTCTTAGGTGTAATCATTACTAACGAAAATGTTTACTTAATGGATAAAGAACGTTCATCTAACTGGACTGCAAAACTTTGCCGTTACTTAAACTTAGATGCTGTAATCGTATCTCAAGAAGGATTCGGTAACCCAGATACAGACTTAATCATGAACTGTAAAAAAATTGAAGCTGAAAAAGTTAAAACAGTTATCGTAACTGATGAATATGCAGGTCGTGACGGAGCCAGTCAAAGTTTAGCTGATGCTGACGTAGCTGCTGATGCAGTAGTAACTGGAGGAAATGCTAACCAAGTGGTTGTATTACCAAAATTAGATAAAGTTATCGGACACATTGATGTAGTAAATGTAATCGCTGGTGGTAACCAAGACTCATTAAGAGAAGATGGAACTATCGAAGTAGAAATCCAAGCTATTACAGGTGCTACTAACGAAACAGGTTTTGGTTACTTAAGTACAAAAACTTTCTAGTAAGCAAAATAAAAAAATGTTATAGATTTGAACAAGGAGGAATAAGATAATGGTAAATCTTATTAATAAAAAAGTAGTTATCATTGGTGACCGTGATGGTATCCCAGGATTAGCTATTGAAGAGTGTGTAAAACCAATTGAAGGAGTAGAAGTAGTATTCTCATCTACTGAATGTTTCGTCTGAACAGCTGCAGGGGCTATGGACTTAGAAAACCAAAAACGTGTTAAAGAAGCTGCCGAAAAATTCGGTAACGAAAACGTTGTAGTTTTACTAGGTGCATCTGAAGCCGAAGCTGCTGGTCTAGCAGCTGAAACAGTAACAGCAGGGGACCCAACATTTGCGGGGCCACTTGCAGGTGTAGCACTAAATCTTGCTGTTTATCACATTGTAGAAGAAGAAATTAAATCTCAAATAGATGAAGCAATCTATGAAGATCAAGTTGGAATGATGGAAATGGTATTAGATATTGATGAAATCGCAAGCGAAATGAAAGATGTTCGTGGTGAGTAATTAAGGATCTAAATAATAGTTATAGGGGGAAATAAAAATGTCTAAAATAAGAGTAGTACATTATATAAACCAATTCTTCGCTGGAGTAGGTGGAGAAGAACAAGCCCACATTGCACCAGAATTAAGAACTGAATTACCACCGATTAGTGTTCAGTTACAAGGGCAATTGGGAGAAGAATTTGAAGTAGTAGCTACAGTAGTTTGTGGTGACAGTTACTTCAACGAAAACTTAGAAAAAGTTCAAGCAGAACTTTTAGAAATGATTAAAGGATGCGAACCACAATTATTCATCGCTGGTCCAGCATTCAATGCAGGGCGTTATGGGGTAGCAGCTGGTACAATTACTAAAGCTGTTCAAGACGAATTAGGAATTCCAGCTGTAACAGCAATGTACGTAGAAAACCCAGGAACAGACATGTTCAGAAAAGAAGTTTATATTCTTGAAACAGCTGACAGTGCAGCTGGTATGAGAAAAGCTTTACCAAAATTAGCTAAATTTGCTGCAAAATTAGCTAAAGGTGAAGAAATTCTTTCTCCAAAAGAAGAAGGATACCACGAAAGAGGAATCCGTGTAAACTTCTTCAGCGACAAACGTGGATCAGAACGTGCTGTTGAAATGCTTGTTAAGAAAATTAAAGGTGAAGAATTCGAAACAGAATATCCAATGCCTAACTTTGACAGAGTTGAGCCAAACCCAGCTGTTAAAGATTTAAGCAAAGCTAAAGTTGCTTTAGTTACTTCTGGTGGTATCGTTCCAAAAGGAAATCCAGATCACATCGAATCATCTTCTGCATCTAAATATGGTGAATATTCATTAGAAGGATTCACAGATTTAACAGCTGAAACTCACGAAACAGCTCACGGTGGATACGACCCAGTATACGCTAATGAAGATGCTGACCGTGTATTACCTGTGGACGTAATGAGAGAATTCGTTAAAGAAGGTAAAGTTGGAAGTTTACATGAAAAATTCTATACTACAGTAGGTAATGGTACTGCGGTAGCTAGTGCTGTAGGATTCGCTAAAGAATATGCGCAAAAATTAGTAGCTGACGGAGTAGATGCTGTAATCTTAACTTCTACTTGAGGAACTTGTACTCGTTGCGGTGCAACGATGGTAAAAGAAATTGAGAGAGCGGGTATACCTGTGGTTCACATGTGTACAGTAGTACCGATTTCTCTAACAGTAGGAGCAAACAGAATTGTTCCAACTATTGCAATACCTCACCCACTAGGAAATCCAAAACTAGAAGCGGATGAAGAGAAAAAATTAAGACGTGGACTTGTAGAAAAAGCATTACATGCTTTAACTGTAGAAGTTGACGGTCAAACAGTATTCGAATAAAAAAAGAAAGGGGAGCTGAGGGTATATAATATACCCTCAGCACAATATAGCTATGAATTATCCAGTATTTAAGGGAGCAGGATACATTCTTGTTCACACACCAGATATGATAGTGAGAAATGGATCAACTGCTGCTGTAGAAAGAGTAACAAATCCAGATTCAGAGTTTTTAAAAGAAGTAAATAATCATATTCGTACATATGAAGAAGTGGTTAACTATTTACCTAACCAAGTATACATCGGAAATAAAACTCCTGAAGAATTGAAGGCTTATCCAATGCCTTGGTATGATATTAAAGATGAACAAGGTCAACGACATGGGAAATTTGGACAAATTGTCCCACAAGATGAGTTTATAGCATTGATGAAACTTTGTGATGCTTTTGACTTAGTTAAACTATCAGAAGAGTTTGTAGCCGACGTTCGTCCTAAAATAGAGGAAAACTTCAAAGAGCTAGCTCCTTTATTCGAAAAATTAGAAGGATCTGACCTAAGTGATAATGAAGAAGGATTCGAAGACTTAGTTCACGAAGGTAAAGTAGTTGGCTTCGTTAAAAAAGCTCACGATGTTGATGTGAACTTGAATGCTCACGTTATCTTCGAAAACCTTGTTGTAAAAGCATCTGGAGTTGTTTCAGCATTAGAATTACTTCGTAATTCTGGCGTTAATCCAGCTGATATTGACTATGTTGTAGAATGTTCTGAAGAAGCTTGTGGAGATATAAACCAACGTGGTGGTGGTAACTTCGCTAAGGCGATTGCAGAAGTAGTTGGTCTAGTTAACGCAACTGGATCTGACCTAAGAGGTTTCTGTGCTGCACCAACACATGCATTAATCAGTGCTTCATCTCTAGTAAAAGCTGGAGTATATAAAAATGTTCTAGTGGTTGCTGGTGGAGCAAGTGCTAAATTAGGTATGAATGGTAAAGACCACGTTAAAAAAGGTCTTCCAGTACTAGAAGACGTACTAGGTGGATTTGCTGTATTAATTAGTGAAAATGATGGAGTAAATCCAATCATTAGAACTGATATGGTCGGAAAACACAATGTAGGAACAGGATCTTCACCACAAGCTGTAATGGGAGCTCTTGTAGCAGATCCGTTAGAAAAAGCTAAATTGAAGATTACAGATGTTGATGTGTTCTCTGTAGAAATGCAAAACCCAGATATCACAAAAGCTGCTGGAGCAGGTAACGTTCCAGAAGCTAACTACAAAATGATTGCAGCATTAGCAGCAATGCGTGGAGATATTGAGAAAAAAGAACTTAAAACATTTATCGAAGCTAAAGGTTTACCTGGTTGGGCTCCAACACAGGGACACATTCCTTCAGGAGTACCTTATGTAGGATTCTTAATCGATGACTTAACAAAAGGTGATAAAAACCGTGCTATGATCGTAGGTAAAGGAAGTCTGTTCTTAGGAAGAATGACAAACTTATTTGATGGAGTATCTATTGTAGTTGAAAGAAACAGCGGTAATGTAGAAGGAGAATCTGCAGGAATTTCTAAAGATGAAATCAGAAAAATTATAGCAGAATCAATGAGAAAAATTTCCCAAGAAATGTTAGAAGAATAGGGGTGATACTATGAGTAAACAAGTTATATCAGAAGTATTGCTAGAAGTAGCTAATGCCATTGAAACAGGTAACTTTGGTAAAAAATTAAAGGTTGGTTTAACAACTTTAGGAAGTGAACATGGCTTTGAGAACTTACTTAACGGTGCAATATTAGCTAAAAATCCTGTATTCGACATAGTTTTAATAGGTAAGGGACATGAAGATTTTGAATCTTATGAAGCTAAAGATGAAGACGAAGCTCATAAAATTATGGAAGACCTATTAGATAAAGGGGAAATAGCTTCTTGTGTAACTATGCATTATAATTTCCCTATCGGCGTATCTACAGTAGGTAGAGTTATTACACCTGCTAGAGGTACTGAAATGCTTCTTGCTACAACAACAGGTACTTCGGCAACTAATAGAGTAGAGGCGATGGTAAGAAATACACTATACGGTATTGCTACTGCTAAGTCTCTTGGAAAATCTAATCCAACAGTTGGTATCGCTAATGTTGAAGGTGCTAGACAAGTTGAAAAAATATTATTAGATCTTAAAGAAAATGGTTATGAATTTGAATTTGCAACATCTCAAAGAGCAGATGGTGGTTCAGTAATGAGAGGTAATGACTTACTTATGGGAACTCCTGATGTTATGGTAGTTGATTCATTAACTGGTAACTTATTTATGAAGATATTTTCAGCATTTACTACTGGTGGAGATTATGAAGCTAGTGGATTTGGTTATGGACCTGGTGTAGGAGAAGATTATGATAGAAGAATTTTGATTTTATCAAGAGCATCTGGTTCACCTGTTGTAGCTAATGCATTAAAATATGCCTATGAAGTAGCAAAAGGTAAAGTAAATGAAATAGCAAGAAAAGAATTTGAAAAAGCTAATAAAGCTAAACTAGATGAATTTATTTCTAAATTGAAAGTTAAAAAAGAAGGTTCAGCGACAACTGAAGAAGTTAAAATGCCAGAAAAAGAAGTAGTTACTGCACAAATCTCTGGAATTGATATTCTAGACCTTGAAGATGCAACTAAACTACTTTGGAAAAATGGTATTTATGCTGAGAGTGGAATGGGATGTACTGGACCAATAGTTTTAGTAAATCCTGATAAGAAAGAATCAGCAGAAGAAACTCTTAAAAATGAAGGGCTTATTTCATAATCTAAACGATAGATAATGGTTTCTATGAGAAGGAAAAGCCACATTATGGTTTAAATAATTATTATATACTCTCTTATTGGATAATATTTCCAGTAAGAGGGTATTTTTGGAGTTTTTTGTCAAATTCGATTGAATTTTTGAGTATATGTAGGAACATAATGTATGTTACTATATATTTGATGGGATTAAGAAAACAAGAAAAATTTGAACAAAATAGATTATCACGTTATAATAATAAAGTTGGAAGTCATTAAATAGAGAAGGATTGTTAGAATGTATTGGTAATTCTAATGAAAGGAGAAATTTTTTATTAATGCAAATTTTTAGAAAGAAAACACTAGAGAAAGTACTTGGAGAAAGTGGAAAAAAGACTTTAAGACCGACACTTAAAACTATGGACTTAATACTCTTAGGAATAGGTTCTGTTATTGGTTCAGGTATTCTGGTATTAACGGGAGAAGCTGCTTCTAAGTCAGGACCATCGGTAATTTTCTCGTTTTTAATTGCTGGATTAGCTTGTGGACTCACAGCTTTATGTTACGCAGAATTGTCTTCTACAATACCATCAAGTGGAAGTGTTTATACGTATAGCTATATTACATTAGGTGAGGTCGTTGCTCATTGTATGGGGTGGCTTTTAGCTGGAAGTTATATAATTGCAGGGGCTGCAATAGCTAATGGGTGGTCAAGTTATTTTAAATCTTTATTAGAAGGTTTTGGAATAATAATCCCTAAGGAATATACAACGTTACCTAGCGAAGGAGGATATGGGAATGTTTTAGCGATGACTGTTGTTTTATTAATAACGATAGTTTTGTTTAAAGGGACGAAGAGTAGTAAGTTCGTTAATAATTTTATGGTTGCTATTAAAATATTAGTAATATTACTATTTGTTCTTGTTGGTATATTTTATATAGCTCCGACAAACTGGACGGATAATTTTGCACCACAAGGGATTTCTGGAGTAATGATAGGTGCGACAACGGTGTTCTTTGCGTATTTAGGTTTTGATACAATCTCAACGTCAGCAGAAGAAACGATAAATCCGCAAAAAGCATTACCTCAAGCAATTATTATTACACTGTTTTTATGTACTGTATTTTATATAATTGTTTGTTTAGTTATTACTGGTATGGTTCCATTTACCCAGTTAGGAAAAGGTGATGCCTTAGCATATGTACTAGGGAAAGTGGGTCAAGGTAAATTAGCGGGAGTAGTTTCCTTAGGTGCGGTAATCGGACTTCTATCTGGGCCTTTAGGGACGATGTTTGCTGCGGTTAGAGTTCTATATACGATGAGTAGAGATGGACTATTACCAAGACAATTATCAATATTAAATAGAAGTGGTATACCAGGATCAACAACAATAGGTGTTGGTTTATTAATGACTATCTTAACTGGATTTTTACCATTAGGACAATTAGCTGATTTAGCTAATGTTTCATACATAATAGCATTTGCGTTGGTTAGCTATTCAACATTTATTATTAGAAGGGATTATCCTAATGCAAAAAGAGGATTTACCATGCCAGGAATGCCGTATTTGCCAATGATATCAATATTATTATTTATCGTATTATTGTATGGTATTCAATTTTCAACATGGATAATTTTTGGATGTTGGATTTTAGTAGGTTTAGCAATTTATTTTATCTATTCTGTAAATCATAGTAAAGAAAAATAAAATGATAATAAAATAAAAAAGCTTGGATATTAGTTATGTCTAATATCCAAGCTTTTTTATAAGTATTGTGAATCATCTTCTATTATTTCTTTAACCTTTTGCATTTGGTTATCTAGTTTAGCACTTATCTCCGCACAGAGTTGAAGACGACGCGCTATTTCTTTTTCTTTCTCTTCATTTAAATTTTTCTTGTATCTAAGCTTATGTTCTAAGCTAGCCCAGAAATCCATGGCTATTGTTCTAAATTGAACCTCAACAGCCACATGTTCTACTTTATCTGATAAGAAGATTGGTACCTTAACAATAAGGTGATAACTTCTATAGCCATTTTCTTTGTAGTTTTTAATATAGTCTTTCTCAGCTATAACTGTAAGGTCATCTTGTTGTTTTAGCGCATCGACAAGTTTATAAACATCATTTTTAAATGAACATATAACTCGAACCCCTGCAACATCATAGATATTTTCTTTTATTGTATTTATGTCAAAAGGTAAGTCTAAACGTTTAAGTTTATTCATTAAACTCATTGGTGTCTTCAGTCTAGTATTTACGGATTCGATGGGGTTGCTCTCACCATGAAGAGAAAATTCCTTATCGAATACATTTAGTTTTGTTTCAATTTCAAGCATAGCACATTCGTAGTGCATAAATAATTCTACATAAGGTTCTAATTCGTTTATTAATAGTGAACTATCATTTTCCATAGAAAATAATTGATCTGTTAATTTTTCAATTTGTGTTTTTTTCATATACATATCTCACTTTATTGTTTAATATAATTTTATCATAAATCCTTATATTAAAATATAGTTTAAGTGGTAAAAAAATAAATATTTTAGGTTGAAGTGAACTTTTTGAATATCATTTTTAATTACCGTTGTATTAGGAAAAGTGGAACTGTATTATAATTTTTATTGTTTATAAATTGCTACAGAAGTATATGTTAACCTCTGTCAACCTTGATAAAATAACGTTTTTTAATTTTATTTCGAAAAACAGAAGAGCTAAAAAAATTCACAATTTAGCTGAACGGCTAGCTTATAGCATTTCTAAATTTCCCGGAAATGATAACTATAGACAGAGGAATTTTTTTGAGATAAGATAGTATTATAATGTTTTTATGAATCTAAAATTATATCGAAATGAGGGATAACATGCAAAATAATAATTTATATTCATATACAAAAGCGAAAGTAGAAAGTTTAACAAAAAATTTACTAGTTATAAAAAGGGATGGACGAGTAGTAAAGTTTGATGCTGAGAAAATTTATAATGCGATAGAAAAAGCGGTACATTCTGTCTTTGGGAAAAACCATAGTGTTAATATTAACGGTATTGTGGATAATGTTATTTTGGAGATTGCGAATAGATTTAAAGAAAATATAAAAATTTATGAACTTCAAAATGTTGTTGAACATACACTTCTTACTTTAGGAGAAGAGGCGATTTATGAAGAGTATGTTGGCTATAGAAGTATGCGTGATATTGAGCGTGAACGCAGTCTTGATATAAATATAGCGATAGAAAAATTGGTGAATCGTGATGAGAATGTAGTAAACGAAAATGCTAATAAAGATAGTTTAGTATTTAATACGCATCGTGATTTAACTAGTGGTATTGTAGCAAAAGCAATCGGGCTTAAAATGTTACCGAAACATGTGGCTAATGCTCACCAAAAGGGAGATATTCACTATCATGACTTAGATTACTCTCCTTATCAACCTTTAACAAACTGCTGTTTAATTGACTTTAAAGAGATGCTAACAAAAGGCTTTAAAATTGGGAATGCAGATGTAGATAGTCCGAAGAGTATTCAAACAGCGACTGCTCAAATGGCCCAAATTATCGCAAATGTTGCTTCAAGTCAGTATGGTGGATGCAGTGCTGATAGAATTGATGAAGTTCTTGCACCGTTTGCACAATTGAACTATGAAAAGAACTTAAAAATTGCTCAAGAATGGATTGATGATGAGGAAAAACAAAAAGCATTTGCTGATAAGAAAACTAAAAAAGATATTTTTGATGCAATGCAATCTCTAGAGTATGAAATTAATACTTTATATTCGTCTCAAGGACAAACACCATTTACATCTCTAGGGTTCGGTTTAGGTGAAGGATACTTTGAAAAAGAGATTCAAAAAGCTATTCTTAAGGTGAGAATTGAAGGATTAGGAAAAGAGAAAAGAACTGCTATTTTTCCTAAATTGATTTTTGTTATTAAAGATGGTCTGAATTTAAAATCAACAGATCCTAACTATGATGTTAAACAACTTGCATTATCATGTGCGACACAAAGAATGTACCCAGATGTACTTATGTATGATACGATTACGAAGATTACCGGTAGTTGTAAAACTCCGATGGGATGTAGATCATTTTTACCAGCATGGAGAAATGAACAAGGACAACTTGTGGAAAGTGGTCGTATGAATCTAGGGGTGGTAACATTAAATCTTCCTAGAGTAGCTCTAGAATCAAAAGGAGATAAAGAAGAGTTTTGGAATATCTTCAAAGAAAGATTAGAAATTTGTAAAGATGCGTTAGATTACAGAGCAAAACGTTGTGGTGAGGCTAAGCCTAAAAATGCACCTATTCTGTATATGCACGGGGCTTTCGGTAAACGGCTTAAACCTGAAGATAGGGTAAAACAATTATTTGACAATAAACGTTCTACATTATCATTAGGGTATATAGGCTTATATGAAGTCGCAAGTGTCTTTTATGGAGGAGAATGGGAGAAAAATCCTGAGGCGAAAGATTTCACTTTAGATATTATGCGTTATATGAAGGAGTGCGTGGATAAATGGACTGAAGAAGGGGATTACTGGTATAGTATTTACTCAACGCCTAGTGAATCGCTAACTGATAGGTTCTGTCGTATGGATACTGAGAAGTTCGGTATTGTAGAAAATATAACGGATAAAGAATACTACACGAACTCATATCACTATGATGTAAGGAAAAATCCAACGCCTTTTGAGAAGTTAGAGTTTGAAAAGGATTATCCATATTATGCAAGCGGTGGATTCATTCATTATTGTGAATATCCGGTATTAAAACAAAATCCAAAAGCATTAGAAGCGGTATGGGACTTTGCTTATGACAAGGTAGGATATTTAGGAACAAATACACCGATAGACCGTTGTTATAAATGCGGATATGAGGGTGAATTTGAACCTACTAAAAAAGGATTTAAATGCCCAGAATGCGGTAATAGAGATCCAAAGAGCTGTGATGTTGTTAAGCGAACATGTGGTTATTTAGGTAATCCTCAAGCTCGTCCGATGATCAAAGGACGACACAAAGAAATAGTAGCGAGGGTTAAACATTTAAAATAAAAATAACTTTTAATAGAGGGTGACTCGAAAATCGTGATTTCTAGAAACAAGATTTTGACGAGTCACCCTCGGACAATTTGTTAGATATCTAAAAAGCTTTTATAAAGAGTATTTAGATATCAATAAACCACTGCGTCTATGAGATTTTATATGAACTTTGTTAAATTTTAGGACTTTTGGATCAGCTTCTATAATTTTTAAAGTTTAAATAGCATAAAAACCTAATCTATAAGAACAAAAAACCTTTAAATCCTTTACATTATCTGATTTTTTTGATAAAATCAATACTGATAAGAATTTAGGAGGAATTTAAACATGGGTAAAATTTTTAAAGGTGCTTTATTAGGTGCAGTGAGTGCGTTAGGAGCTTATTATTATAAAAATCCTAAGGAGTTAGAAAAACATAAAGAATTACTGAAAGAAAATACTAAAACTGGTATTGAAAAATTAACAGCAATTATTAATGAAAAAACTCAAGAATTAGAAGCGAGAACACAAGAAGAAAAAGATCTTGCTAAAGAAAAACTAGAAGAATTAACTGCAACTGCAGAATTTGAAAAAGTAGAAGAAAACTTCGTAGAATTAGGAGCAAAAGCTGAAGAGGTTAAGGAAGAAGTTGTTGCTGAAGTAACTGAAAAAGTAGAAGATGTGAAAGAAACTGCAGAACCTGTAGTAGAAAAAGTAGAAGGAGTTGTTGCTCCAGTTGCAGAAAAAGTAGAAGAAGTAGCGGCACCAGTTGTAGAGAAAGCAGAAGAAGTAGTTGAAGAAGTAAACGAAATAGTAGTACCTGCTGCAGAACCTACGTTTACAAAAGTAGAAGAAGTTGTAGAAAGTGCAAAAGAAACAGTTGTAGATCACTACGAAGAAAAAGTAGAACCTACATTTGAAGAAATTCATGAAGCGGTAGCTCCAGTAATCGAAAAAGCAGAAGAAGTTAAAGAAGAAGTAGAAGAAGTTGTAGAAGAAAAACCAAAAACAACTCTAGATTCTATCGTATCTTTATTCGCTTCAAAAGAAGGAAAATAATATTGTAACTATTGAATTCGAGGTATGAGAGAAAGCTCACATACCTCGTTTTTTTATTAATATAAACTAGAGATTTATCCATACAGAAAAAATAATACATAACATAAAAACTAGATAATTTTGAATAAATTACCTAGTTTCTTTCTTATTCTTATAGTCTATCAGCGATTGCTTTTCTAATTTCTTCGAATTCAGCAGGCTCAACTTTTTGAGGTGGCCATTTAACTTCTAAATTATCGAAGTTTATATCTTTATCTTTATATCTTGGTACGATGTGGAAGTGAAGGTGGAAGACACTTTGTCCAGCATATTCTTCGTTATTTTGGAAGATATTTACTCCATCACAACCATATGCTTCTTTTACAGCATTAGCAATTTTCGGAAGAACACGTCCAATGTTAGCAGCTGTTTCAGGATCACAGTCAAAAATATTTCTGCTGTGTTTTTTCGGAATTACTAAAGTGTGTCCTTTTGTAATAGGGAACACATCTAGAAAGCTATATACATGCTCATCTTCATATACTTTATAACTTGGGATTTCTCCATCAATAATTTTTTCGAAAATAGTTTTTTCCATAATTTAACTCCTTATTATTTTAAATTTTGTAGTGTTTCAATTAAAAGTTTTTTCAGGTTTGCACTAATTTTTTGTGCAGTTTGTAGTACGTGCTCGTGATTGTGTTTTTTCTCTTGAATACCTGTAGCCATATTAGTAGCACATGCTAATACTGCAACTGGAAGTGATGCGTGGTTTGCGGCGATTACCTCAGGTACCGTAGACATACCTACAAGGTCACATCCCATAGTTTTGAATGCACGAATTTCCGCACGTGTTTCAAAATAAGGACCTTGGAAGAATCCGTAAACACCAGTGTGTAAAGTAAGGTCTAATTTTTTTGCAGAATTGTGTAAAGTCTCAACTAAGTACGGATCGAAAGGAGTTGTCATGTCAACAAATCTTTCTCCTAGACGCGGGTCATTTTCTCCCATTAGAGGGTTGTTGTTTACAAGTGAGATGAAGTCATCAAGACATACGATATCTCCTTCACTAAAGTTTGTGTTAATAGCTCCACAAGCGTTAGTGATGAATAACCCTTTTACACCAAGGTGTTTAACAACATATGTCATAAAGGCAACATCTTTCATGCTATATCCTTCGTAATAGTGAAGACGTCCGTTTAATACTAATACATTTTTCCCAGAAATCTTTCCGAAAGTTAGTTTATTTGCATGCCCTTTTACTCGATTAGCATGTTTATTTCCTGGAAAAAGTGGAATAGCTTCGTAACCAAGTTCTTGTTGATCTTCAAGCTCAAGTGTAATACCACTACCTAAAACAACTGCGTAGTCTATCGGCTCATTAAAATATTTTATTATGTAATTTGCCGTCTCAATAATATTCTGATAATATGTCATAATATAAATCCTCCTGAAAATGCTTTATCAAAGTTATTATAGCATAAAAAATTCAGAAAATATATAATTTTATATTAATTATTATCAACGTTTATATACTTAATATAAATACGTTTATGTTATTTTTAATGATGCTATTGAAATGGAAAAAGAATATCAATATGTACTATAGTATTATGATTTATTTAATCTAATTTTTAGTTGTGTTAAAAAAATTTAAAAAAAGCTCAAAAAACATTTGCAAGCGCTTTAAAAATATTGTATTATGAACGTAGTACATAAATATTTTTAGGAGGACATTATGAAAAAATTACGTACTATATTTGCAATTTTAGTTGCATTATCATTAATTGTTGTTGGTTGTTCTTCAAAGAGTGCTAAGAATGACACTAAATCTGACGGAAAGAGCGGATATAAAATTGGTGTCGTAACTGGTGAAGGTGGAGCAAAAGATAAGAGTTTTAACCAGGCTAACGTAGAGGCGATTCAAGCGTGGGCTAAAGCAAATGGTGCTAAAGATCCAGTTGTTATCGAAACGAAGAATCAAGCAGACTTAGCTGCTAATTTACAAAATGCTGCAAAGGTATCTGATATTGTATCTCTAGCTGGATTTGAATTTGAAAAAGAAATTACAAAGACTGCAGAGCAATATAAAGATAAAAAATTTATGTATGTAGATAGTTTTGTAGATGCTCCAAATATTGCTTCATTAATTTTTAAAGAACAAGAAGCGGGATATTTAGCTGGATATGCAGCAGCTTTACAATCTAAAACGGGGAAAGTTGGATTTATCGGGGGAACTAAAATTCCGCCAGTAGAGCGATTTGGGATTGGATTTGTACAAGGTGCTAAAGCAGCTAAAAGTGATATTAAAGTAATGTACAATTACAGTGGAACATTCTCAGATACAAATAAAGGGAAAACTTTAGCTGCTACTATGTATGACTCAGGAGCAGATGTAATCTTCGTTGCTGCTGGAAATACAGGAAACGGAGTAATTTCAGAAGCTAAAGAACGTGGAATAATTGATATGTCTAAGAGTGGAGAAATTAAACACTGGGTTGTTGGTGTTGATAAAGATCAATATGAAGAAGGTATCTTTAAAGGTAAAGATAAAGATGGAAAAGAATATCAGAAATCTGCTATCTTAACTTCTGCTGTTAAAAATATTGAAGTAGCTGTAACAAAAATTTTAAATGAAATTAAAGAAGGGAAATTCTCAAAAGGTGAACACATTTTTGGTATTAAAGAAAATGGTGTAGGTATTCCAAAAGAGAATCCTAACTTAAGCGAAGAAGCGAAATCAAAAATCGCTAAAGCTATAGAAGAATTAAAATCAGGAAAAGTTGAAGTAGTAGCTACTGGAGATGAACTTAAAGCTAAAGGGGCAGCTACAAATATTGAAGGGGAATTATAAAAAAATTTAATGTTGGAATCTCTATAGAACTTTTAATTCTATAGAGATTTTTTTATTTCTCTATGACTATTAGCGTGTGTTAATTGATCACGATAAGAGTACTTTATTTTAATGTTCGTAAAGTTTTAACTCTTTAATAAGTCCCTTTTTATAGTTTTATTTTAATTTATTTAATTAATGTGTAATAATTAATAATGTGTAAAAATTCGTGTTAAATTGTAAACGTTATTAATGTTTTGAAAATGCTTTATAATTTCAAAATAATTCTATGGAAATGAAGGAGAATAGATATGATATAAGCTGTGAAAGTTGTTTTTATAGCTTTTTATAATTATAAAACGAACATTATAAAAAAATGTTAACATTTCAAAAATAAATTATTGAAGTTTCAAAGATAATGTGGTATTATTTAGATATAAACAATATACAAATAAAGGAGACTTTTTATTTATGAAAAAGGTATTTTCGTTAATAGCAGTTGTTTTATCAGCAGCATTAATTATTGTTGGATGTTCTTCTAAATCATCTAACGGAAATTCATCTTCTAACAACTCTGGATTAAAAATCGGTGTTGTAACTGACGAAGGTGGAGCAAAAGATAAAAGTTTTAACCAAAGTAACGTTGAAACTGTAAAAGCTTGGGCAGAGAAAAATGGTGGAAAAGCACTTAATCCAATCGAAACTAAAAACCAAAGTGACATTGCAGCTAACTTACAAAACGCAGCAAAAGCTTCTGACGTAATTTCATTAGCTGGTTTCTACTTTGAAAAAGAATTACCAAAAGTTGCAGATTCATTTGCAGATAAAAAATTCATTTTCATCGATGGTGTAGTTCAAAACAAAAACGTTGCTTCTGTAACATTCTCAGAACACGAAGCTGGATACTTAGCTGGATATGCAGCAGCTTTACAATCAAAAACTGGTAAAGTTGGATACATTGGTGGAGCTAAAATTCCTGCAGTAGTTAAATTTGGTGTTGGATTTGTTCAAGGTGCTAAAGCAGCTAAAAAAGACATCAAAGTTGTTTACAACTACAGTGGTTCATTCAATGACACTAACAAAGGTAAAACTTTAGCAGCAACTATGTTTGATGCTGGTGCTGATGTAATCTTCGTAGCAGCTGGTGGTACTGGTAGCGGATCTATTAAAGAAGCTCAAGAAAGAGCTACTAAAGATCTTAAAGAAAGCGGAGAAGTTAAACACTGGATCGTTGGTGTAGATAAAGACCAATATTCTGAAGGTGTATTCAAAGCTAAAGATAAAGACGGAAAAGATGTTGAAAAATCAGTTATCTTAACTTCAGCTGTTAAACGTATCGATGTAGCAGTTGCTAACATCTTAGATGCTATCAAAGCTAACAAATTTGAAGGTGGAACAGCTAAAGTCTTCACTATTAAAGAAGATGGTGTTGGACTTCCAGCAGAAAACCCTAACTTAAGCGATGATATCAAAGCTAAAATTAAAACAGTTGTTGAAGATCTTAAAGCTGGAAAAGCAACAGTTGCAGCAGACGCAGCTGGTGTAGCTGATAAAGCTAATATCGACGGAGAACTTTAATTTTGAAAAGTTTATAGTAAAAAGGCCTAGCAAATGCTAGGTCTTTTTTTATAATAATTATTATAAAATTTCTTAAATAGTATTAAAAAATTTATATTATAATTATAATTACTTAAGTTTTAAAAATCGTATTATATTATAAAATATTAAAACGAATACAGTATAGATTTTAATTAATTTACTACGTAGTAAATTAATATTAAATATAAATAAAAAAATACCTTAAAAAGCTATACTAGTTTGTCAAAATATATTATAATATATAGTATGTAAGAATATATAAAAGAGAGGTAAAGATATGTACGCTATAGAAATGCTAAACATAACTAAAAAGTTTGGCGACTTCTACGCAAATAAAGATATCACTATTCAAGTAAAAAACAATGAAATTCATGCGTTACTTGGTGAAAATGGTGCTGGAAAATCTACGTTGATGTCGGTTCTTTTTGGTATGTACCATCAAGAAGCCGGTGTTATTAAGTTAAATGGTACAGAAGTTGATATTAAAGATCCTAAGCATGCTAATAAACTAGGGATAGGTATGGTACACCAACACTTTAAACTTATTAAAAACTTTACAGTTGCTGAAAACATTATTTTAGGGATGGAAGAAGTAAAAAGTGGAAAAATTGATTTAGATAGCGCAGCTGAAAAGATTATAGAACTATCTAGAAAATATGGTTTAGAAGTTGATCCTAGAGCATTAGTTGGGGATATTAGTGTAGGGATGCAACAAAGGGTAGAAATCCTTAAAATGTTATATAGAGATGCAAATATCTTAATTTTTGACGAACCTACTGCAGTGTTAACTCCTGCAGAGATTAAAGAATTCTTAGCTATCCTTAAAAATCTTCAAACAGAAGGGAAAACTATTTTACTAATTACTCACAAACTTAACGAAATTATGGCTGTTGCTAATCGCTGTAGTATTATTCGTCGTGGTGAGTACTTTGGAACTGTAGAAATAGCAGAAACAACTAAAGAACAATTAGCTAGTTTAATGATTGGTAAAGACTTAGAAATAATTAAATATGAGCGTTCAAGAGAAGGTAAGAAGAATATTCTTGAAGTTTCAGGTGTTTATGCTGATACTGCTGAGAAAAAAGATATCCTTCACGATTTCAACTTAAATGTCCATGAACGTGAAATTCTAGGTATCGCAGGGGTTGACGGAAATGGACAACAACAATTTGTAGAAGTACTAAATGCTTTACTTAAAGAAACAAAAGGGAAAATTATTTTCGACGGAAAAGAAATCAATTCATTATCTACTGCAAAACGTAAAGAGCTTGGACTTGAGATTATTGCAGAAGATAGACACAAAGATGGTCTTGTACTAGACTTCAGTGTTGAAGAAAACTCAGTTTTAGAAAACTATTACACAGAAAAATTCTCTAATCGTGGATTCTTGAAGAAAAATATTATCTCAAAATTTGCGAAAGAAATTTGTGAAAAATATGATGTTCGTAAAGCAGGGGATGAGAAAATTTCTGCGCGTAGTATGAGTGGTGGTAACCAACAAAAACTTATAATTGGACGTGCTTTAGAATTAAATCCGAAATTATTAGTAACAACACAACCTACTCGTGGACTTGACGTTGGAGCTATTAATGGTATTCATAAAATGCTAATTGACTATCGTGATAAAGGTAACGGTGTATTATTGATTTCATTTGACTTAGATGAAATTTTAACATTATCTGATAGAATTGCAGTTATTCACAATGGTAACATCATTGATGTCGTGGATAATGATGAAAATGTAACAAAAGAACAACTTGGTCTGCTTATGGCAGGGGTTAAGAAGTAGAGAGGAGAACGTATGTTAAAAAAAGTTTTAACTAATGCGGTGCTACCGATATTAGCTTCATTTATTATTGGGGCGATTCTTATTTCAGCGATAGGGGCAGCACCAGGAGATGTGTTTGGAGTAGTTGGAGATATTTTCTCAGACTCAAACAGTATAGCTGAAATTTTCGTATCAACAATTCCACTTATTTGTACTGGATTATCTGTTGCATTTGCATTTAGAACAGGTTTATTCAACATTGGAGCAGAAGGTCAATTCATTATGGGTGGACTTTTCGCTGGACTTGTTGCGATTAAAATGGAAGGTATGAACTTCTATTTAGTATTAATTACTAGTATTTTAGTTGGGATTGTAGTAGGTGGTCTTTGGGCAGCTATTGCAGGTTACTTAAAAGCTAGATTCAATATCAGTGAAGTAGTTGTAACAATTATGTTAAACTATACAGCTTTATATTTCGTACAATTTGCAGTGCCTAAATATATTAAAGGAACTAATGATATTATTTCTAAACCAATCGTTTCAGCTGATGGAACTGGGTATTTACAAAATAGTTTAGTTGAAGGTATTTTCAACAACTATCGTTTAGGAACAGATTTATTCTTAGCTATCTTTAGTGTTATCATTTTCTATATTGTTATGGAAAAAACAGTATTCGGATATGAATTACGTTCTGTAGGTTTTAACCCGAATGCATCAAAATTCGTAGGTATGAAAGTTAACAGAAACACTGTGTTATCTATGGCTATTTCAGGAGCTTTCGCTGGTTTAGGTGGTGCTCTTTACAACATGGGACCTGTAGGACAAGTAGTTGCAGGTTCAACATTCCAAGGATTTGGATACATGGGAATCGCGGTTGCTTTAATCGGTGCTAATACTGCTTTAGGATCATTATTAGGAGCATTATTATTCGGATTCCTAGGAGTATTAACTCCACAATTATCATTCATCGGTATTCCAAAAGATATCGCGAATATTTTAATCGGATTAATCGTATTATTCGTTGCAGCTAAAGCTATCTTTGATAACAAGTTGCTTGATAAATTATTTAGTAGTAAGAAACAGAAAGGAGATAAATAGATGGATACAGTATTATCACTATTAGACTCAATGTTACAATATACTGCGCCAATTCTTATAGCTGCCATCGGTGGTTTCTATTCAGAAAAAAGTGGGGTTGTTAACATTGCCCTTGACGGTTTCGTAATTTTTGGATCATTCGTCGCATCACTATTAGCATTATCAGTATTCGATGGATCTCCAACATTATTCCAATTAGTAATTTGTTTAGTTGTTGCCACACTTGCTGGTGGTTTAATGTCGTTAGTCCACGCATATATCAGTATTAACTTAAAAGCTGACCAAGTTATCTCAGGTACGGCGATAAACTTAATTACACCAGCTATAGCGTTATTCTTAGTTAACCACTTTAATGGTACATATGAATTATTATTAGCAAGTGGGTTCCCAAGATATACAGTATTTGGTAAATTCACTATTTACCCAACGGTATTTATAGCTGTAATCTTAGTAATTGTAACATATTACGTAATTTACAAACGTCCATTCGGATTACGTCTACGTTCTGTAGGGGAAAACCCACAGGCGAGTGATTCACTTGGATTAAACGTATTTAAATACCGTTACATTGGGGTATTTATCTCAGGATGTTTAGCAGGATTAGCTGGAGCTATCATTGCAACTACATTCTCTCAAGGATTCAACGCAGCAATCACAGTATACGGATTCGGATACTTAGCATTAGCAGCATTAATCTTCGGTAAATATAACCCAATTACAATCACATTAGCTTCGTTATTCTTCGGAGGAACTAAAGTATTCGCTGAGAAAGTTTCTATCTTAGCACCAGACCTACCAATTCCGGTATCATTCTGGAACATGTTCCCATTCGTAGCTACAATCATTGCACTTATCGTATTTTCTAAGAAAACTGCTACTCCAGAAGCACTTGGTATTCCATACGATAAAGGTTTAAGATAATATATACAGTAGTCTTTGAAATCTATAAGTTTCAAGGACTACTTTTTTATCACTAAAATATGGTATAATATATGTAAATAAAAAAAGGAGATGAGTATATGAATAAAAAGTTATTAATGTTACTTGCGGCAGGAGCCTTAGTTATAACAGGATGTGCAGGGAAAGAAGCTTCAAAAACTTCAGATCAAAAAAATAACCCAGAGCAAAAAGAAAATAAAAAAGAAAATACAGAGAATAAAGAAACAGCTTCAAAAGAAAAAACAGAAGTTAAACACGATTTAGCAGCTGTGGAAAAATTAGCTCACTTAGTAGCTATTTCAGGAAATGACTTATCAAAATTAAATGAGCAAACAAACTTATTAGCATGGATTACTCAAGATAAATCTACAAAATTCAATTCTCCAGAAGGGGTACCATTAGCAAAAGTTTCAGTACAAGATTTCGTAGATGTAGTTAATGAATTCTCGGATAAAACATATTCTAAAGAAGAAGCACTAGAGCTACTACAAAGTCCAGCATTCAGTGAGCTTGATGGAAAATCTTCAGGAGCGACTACATTCCCTAAAGATAGCGAAATATACTACTACAAAGAAGATAATACACTTGTATTTGTATCTGTTGAAAGAGGTCATAATTATCCACAAGTATTAGATAAAAAAGAAAACTGGAAAACAGAAGGGGATAGCATTAAGATTGATGTACTAGATGCTATGACAAAAACAAAAATTTCAACAATAACATTAAAACAAAACAATAAAAATTATACAGGTGGACACAGTAAGTCTAAATACTATGTTGCTGAAGTGAAGACTACATAGAAAAGAAAATATAGAGTGATAGAATATTAAAAAGGAATATGGTAAAGGAATGACGACGTTATTAACTATATTAAATAATGAGGAGAAGAGCTTAGAGATAAGTGAAATATTCGATTCTAGTAAATACAATGTGTTAAAAGCTGTAACTTTTTCAATTGATGCAAATTTTTACAATAAGTACTTAGAAAACTTTGAAGAGACAACAATAACAGTAGGTATTCAAGATAGTGAAGTTCAAGAAAGAGCATTAGGTTCAAGGAAGCAAGCTATTCATCAATTGATAAATAGTACAAAAATATTAAATGATGGCACGCCTATGAGACTCATAGAAGAATTAAATTCTGGGCTTCAAGAAAAAATTACTAAAAATAAGTTTAATATAAGAATACCAATAGACAAAACCATTCATAGTAAGGTATATTTATTAGAAAATACTCAGACAAAAGAAACAAGGGTTATTATAGGTTCTGCAAATTTATCTACACAAGCATTTTCAAACAGTACTAATCAATTGGAAATAGTAGAAATTAGAGATAATGATGCTATTTTTGAAATATATAATGAATATTATGAAAATACAATAGTTCCTGCTACACAAAACTTATTCACGAAGTCTGTCTTAGACAAATTAACTAAGAAAAAAGCTAAAAATCCTGATTTGAATATCAATTTCACACCAGAGGAAGCTTCTGAGTTGAGGGTGAATACTATTAGCGATTTTTATGATGAAATTCAGAAAAAAGTTACGGTTGGTGAGATAAAACAAGAGTTAATAGAAGATTTGAAAGAGGAACAAGAATTCGAAAAAATCCGCGCAGAGGAATATCAACAAAGGGCTAATGAACTGGAATTTGCCTTGAGGATTACTAATAGTGTGGTTAATAGAAGAACAGGTAATACTGCTAATAGTGATACGAAACTTTTAGATAAGGCTAAGATGCGTACGAATATTAAAAAATATTTACAACTTCAAATTCAGGCTAAAAAAGTAAAATCGGAAACGGCCCCAAGGGAGCTTATCATAAATAAACCTGTATTGAGAACAGAGAACAATAGTGGGTTATCACAGGGGATAAAAATAGAAAGTACGATAAATCCAGAGACGAAAGCTTTAGAAGAACATTTTTCTTATTATCCAATAGGAGAGAGGCTAACTGATGTAGAAATAAAGGAAAATATTGAGATTATTTGTAAATTATTAAAGAATTACGAAGATTTTGTTCCTAATTATACTCCTGAATATGGGAAACGTGTTATGGAGACAATATTATATACGTTTACATCACCATTTATAGGTGAAATTAGAGAGAAATTCACATTAGGAAATGAAGCTCTGGATATACCTTTATTTGCTATTGTCGGTGGAACAGGGGGCTCTGGTAAGTCTAATTTACTTAATATATTAAATAAGATGTTAGGATTGACTACGGATAATAAAATACCGACGTATAATGAATTGGTAGATAATGATACGAGAAAAGATTCTGCAACACGACAACAGATTCGTTATTGGATGCTTAACGAGGATAATGTAGCTCCTTTACTTGTTGATGAGCTTCCAAGTGATTTCTTTAATGGAAAAGGTGAAGATTTGATTAAAGATATTTCTAACCAAGCGGAAAATCAAATACATTTGACTCCTGCATTTATTTGTACGACTAATGCAGAAGCAATTGGTTCTAAGTCAGAGGCTCTTAGTAGAAGAATATATTATTTATTAAATGATCGTAAATTTGATTCGCAAAGACGAGCAGAAACGACAGATAGATATATAGAAGTTTACGAGAAGATTAATTCAGGATTGTTTAGAGATTTTGTTTTGAGATTTTCTAAAAAACTTATGCAAGATGATTTGAATTGGAAACATTATAGTGGAAATAAATTAGATTTCTTATACTATACTCGTGAAATATTTAAAGAATATTTTGAAATCGCAGAAATTGAATTACCTGACTTTTTTCCACTTTCACGTGTAGATGATGCTACGAAAAATAATATGCTGATGTGGAGAAAATTGTATATAGGTTCTCCAGAATTGTTTAAAGAAGTTAGAGGGGAGCAAGAGGAGAGAAATATTTATATGATTAAGATGAGTGAACTTGATCATAATTTCCAAAGTTCTAGGTATGGAGTGGATAATACTAAGCCATCAAAAGTTTATTCGGAAGCATTAGAGAATAAGGTTTTGAGTTCAAGTAAGACAAATGCAGATCTATTTGTTGAAATTTTCCAAGATTCTTTCCATGAATGGATAAATGTTCCACTAAAATCAGATGATAAGCAAGAAAATATTGTTGAAGAAGAAAAAATTCAAGATGTAGAGGAGAAGGTTGGATTTTTCCAAAGATTATTTGGAAAGAATAAGTAGTTTATAGAGTTTTATTTATATATCTCCTATCATAAAAAAGGTAATAATCCTCCAAAATTTATCTGAATTTTGGAGGATTATTGGTTTTTTATTAAAGGGGTTTAAGTGGGGAACCTAATTGAATTAAATAGATTTGTAACATTTATAACAACTAAAAACGAAGTTAAATTAGGATTCTCCATTCAAATTATATTTGTAATAGCAGTTAGAACTAATAATCTTTGCCTCACTTTGTTCGTTAAGATTAAAGTTCTTGTTTCATATGCTGTACCTAAGAATTATGTCGTCGTTAAACTCTTAATAATTCAAATGTACACCGCATTATTCCCACTCAATAGGGGAAGAATCCATCCTGAGTAGGGAGTGACTCAAAAATCGTGATTTTGATGTGTACCCAAAATTCTGGACACATATATTTAGTTTAGACATGTGGATGTTATCCTGTATTGTACAGGTAACATCGATTTTGTCGAGTCACCCCCGCAAAGTTT
>NZ_KQ959990.1:0-17996 GCF_001553035.1 Gemella haemolysans | reverse complement strand
ATATACACTTTGTTAAAATTTAGGACTTTTGGGTCAGCCCCTTTATTTTTTATATTGGCAGGGGAAATGGCAGGGTATAAATTTGTATTTATCTTGTATTTAGTTTTTAAAAGTAAACTATATCGAGTTTCTTGGTGAATATACTACTTTTATTTTTACTCATCGAGCTTTTAGATACTAAAATATTTTATTTATAAATAAAACATTATTGAAGTATTATTCCCCTAAATATTTAATATATATTTGACATGGATTCCATTCGTCCCATAAGGTAGGAAAACATTCTAATTCTTTATATCCCATTGCGATATAGAATTCATTAGTAATATCATATTCTTTGTAGTGTCCCATTTTTACAGTTTTCACCTGTGAGTAGGAATATCCAAGACTTTTTGCCATATTTTCGAATTCTGTATTTAGTTTTGTTCCAATTCCCATTCTATGAAATTTTTTCTTTATGCCCATTACAAAAATATCTGCAGTATCCTTACTTGTTGCATTTAATACGATAAAACCTGCAACTTCATTATCCGCATAGCAAGCCAAAAACGGTTTATCTTGTGAATCTTCAATATACTCTTTTGTACTTTCAGGTAGACCAAACCATTCAGGAAGGTCGTAAAGAACCTCTTTTGATATTATTTCTTTTTCTTTCTTGTCTATTATTTTTTTAATTATTAAATCCATATTATTTTCCTCTTAAAATTATAATTCCATTTAATTATAACACAGCTAATAAGTATCATACAAGTAGTCGCAAGAAATTGAAATGTTTCTATTTTGATAAAATTTGGTGTTGAGTGTATTATTCTTGATTATCTATTTTTATATTTATATTTTAGTGTAGATAAGGTAAGAAACAAAAGATTTTAATAAAAAGACCCCATCAATAATTTTTGATAGGGTCTTTTTGGAGACACTTTGGAGATAATCCAAAGTATTTTAACTTGTTTTTAATCTATATATAATTTTAAAAAGTCAGTTATAGCAAGGTTTCTTGACTTAAATTACTCTTGTTAATTATTCCCATTCTATTGTTGCCGGAGGCTTACTTGTAATATCGTAGACTACGCGATTAACGTGAGCAACTTCGTTTACGATACGAGCTGAGATTTCTTCAAGTACTTCAAATGGAATGTGAGCCCAGCTTGCTGTCATACCGTCGATACTTGTTACGGCACGAACTGCAACTGTGTAATCATATGTACGAACATCTCCCATAACTCCTACTGAGCGAATATCTGGAAGACATGTGAAGTATTGCCAGATTTCTCCTTCTAATCCACGTTTAGCGATAACATCACGTAAGATGAAGTCACTGTCACGAACGATTTGAAGTTTTTCTTCTGTTACTTCTCCAAGAACACGGATACCAAGTCCTGGTCCTGGGAATGGTTGACGCCAAACGATTTCGTGAGGAAGACCAAGAGCTTCACCTAATGCACGAACCTCATCTTTGAATAAAGTATTAAGTGGCTCGATTAGAGAGAAACGCATATCTTCTGGTAATCCACCTACATTGTGGTGTGATTTGATTGTTTGTGCATTCTTAGTTCCTGATTCGATAACGTCAGTGTAAAGAGTACCTTGAGCTAAGAATGGTACGTCGTGTAGTTTAGCACATTCTTCGTCAAATACATATACGAATTCATTACCAATGATTTTACGTTTTTGTTCTGGATCACTTACACCTTTAAGTTTTCCAAGGAATCTATCTTTTGCATCGACTTTAATTAGATTCATGTTGAATCCACCTTCGATTTCTTTACTGAATGTGTTCATTACAGCTTCAGCTTCACCTTTACGAAGTAAACCGTGATCGATAAACATACAGATTAGTTGATCTCCGATTGCTTTATCTAGTAAGGCTGCAACAACTGATGAGTCTACACCACCAGATAATGCACAAAGAACTTTTTGATCTCCAACTTCTGCACGAATTTCTTCAATTTTTTCATCGATGAAGTTTTGGATAGTCCAGTTTTCAGTACATTTACATACATTACGGATGAAGTTTTTAATTAAGTCATAACCGTATTCTGAGTGACGTACTTCTGGGTGGAATTGGAAGCAGTAGAAGTCTTTTTCTACGTTTTCAGCAGCAGCGATCGGACAGTTATCACTTGTCGCTACAACTTTGAAGCCTTCAGCAAGTTCAACAACTTTATCAGAGTGACTCATTAATACTTGTTGAGTTGCAGGAGTACCTTCGAATAATTTAGCTCCTGGAGTTACGTCAACATTGTGAGCTCCGTATTCTCTACTAGTTGCAGATTCTACTTTTCCTCCTAGTTTATGTTGCATAAGTTGCATTCCGTAACAAATTCCTAATACAGGAATACCTAGGTTGAAAATCTCGTCATCAATTGTAAGAGAGTTTTCTTCATATACTGAGTTAGGTCCACCTGAAAGGATAATCCCTTTAGGGTTCATTTTTTTAATTTCTTCAATAGAAATTTCATTGTCATGTAGCTCAGAATAAACACCAAGTTCACGTACACGACGAGTGATAAGTTGGTTATATTGACTACCGAAGTCAAGAACTAATATAAATTCGTGTTTCACGGTTTTCCTCCTAAAATATACTTTTATTAATATAAACTATTATATCAAGAAGTTTAAGATATGTAAAATCTTAAATGTTAGAATTTTTGTGGTTTTTTTTTGTAAAAAATCGAATTTTTAACAAAAAAACAGTTAAAAACGAATTTTAACTTTATGAAAAGGATAAAAGATTCGTAAAACAAGATTTTAACTTTTTAAAAAAATAGATAATTTTGATTTATACGAATTATAGGCGAGAGAAAATTTTATAAAATTATTTTGGAAAATGTTATAATAAGTTTATAGAAAGTAGGAGGAAAAATAATGGTAAGAGCATATATTGGAACATATACGAAAGCAACTAGTGAAGGAATATATTTAGTTGAGTTATCTGAAGAAGGAAAAGTACTAGAAGTTAGAAATGTAGCAAAAGTTGACAATCCAACGTATTTAGCATTGTCTAATGATAATAAATATTTATATAGTGTATCAAGAGTAGATGGAAAAGGTGCTGTTACAAGCTTTGAAGTTGAAGAAAATGGTGATTTGAAAGAATTAACATCAGTTGCCCAAGAAGGGAATCCTCCTTGTTATGTAGAGTTAAACTCAGAGAAAAATACTTTATTATCAGCGAACTATCATTTAGGTACGATTGATAGTTATTCTGTTGAAAATGGTGAGCTTGTAAAACTCTTATCAACAGATCATCATGAAGGAAGTGGAGTACACGAAAGACAAGAGAAACCTCATGTGCATTTTTCAGGATTTACCCCAAGTGAAAAATATGTCTTTTCTTGTGATTTAGGAACTGATGAGATTACATCGTATAAGCTTAATGAAGGGGTTTTAGAAAAAGTAGCCACTTTTAAAGCTAAAGATGGAAGTGGAGTTCGCCACATAGTATTTAGTAGTGACGAAAAACAAGCTTTTGTTATGACAGAACTTACTAGTGAGGTAATTGCTTTTGATTACGATGGAGAAGGGAACTTAACAAATCCAGCATATTATCCTACACTACCTGAAGGTTTTTCATTAGAAAATAAAGGTAGTGCGATAAAAATTTCAAATGATAATAGATTTATCTATGTTTCTAATAGAGGACAAGATGCGATAGTTGTTTTTGAAAATACAGAATCAGGTCTAAAACAGCTTCAAACTATCAGTACTGAAGGAGAGGGGCCTAGAGATTTTGATCTTTCAAAAGATAATACTTTAGCAATTGCGACAAATGAAAATAGTGGAACAATTACAGTGTACACTGTTAATAAGAAAACAGGTGAACTGACTGTTGTTGCTTCTGAGGTAGTTGTACCTGAGGCAGTTTGTGCCAAGTTTATATAGAAAAATACCTAAGGTGAGGATGGCCTCATCTTAGGTATTTCTTTTATGAATTTCTTTTTTTAACGACGAAGAATGGTGCCCCAAAATTACAATATTCTAGTATGTAATCTTCAAGGTTGTTTATGTTCTTAGGATTGTTGTTATCCTTTGTTAAAATGAATCCAGTAAGTCGTAGTTTCTCATGAGAAACATCTCCTACGATATATGGTTTATTTTTTAACACATCTACTAGTTTTTCTTCAAATGTTTCTTTTTGAAAGGCATCTTTAAAGTTGTAAACAAGCTCATAAATTGTACCATCAACTTCGAAAACTAAATTGTTTTGCTCCATATTTAATCCTTTCTAACAACTTGTCTCATAACGTATAGTGCTGCGAAAACAAGTGTGTATATTGCAAGTATACCCGTAGCGAAGTATTTCGTACGATCTATTACAATAGTAGTTTTTTCGTAATTATCTTTCTTATCAAAGTTATCATCATTGATGAAGTTTGATTTGATTTTTGCTAGGTTTCCTGTATTATCATTAGAAGTGAAGTCAGAGAATACAGTTCCTTCATTTGCAGAAATTGTTTCGTATTTTTGGAATAAAAGTATTTTTTTATTCATTAGAAGGTATGTTACATCTTTAATCGAATGTTTTTCATAGAATAAGTCGTAAATATCCTCATTGAAAGTAATACGTTCATTGTTTATAGTATATGTTCCCGCTTTAAGGGCTAGTTTGTAGTTATAGTTTGAGAATAGATAATCGTAAGTTTTTTGAAGTTTATCAAAATAAGTAGCTTTATCATCACTTTGGTTTAATACTGTGATAATTAATTTAGTATTACCACTGTAAGCGTAAGTTACACTATTTTTTTCAGAGTAATCTAAACCTAAAACTCTAAACTTATCGGATTCTTTAAACTCAATACTATTGTTAATTTTTTCTCCAGATGCTAAAGTATGTTCTGGATTTTTTGTAATTTCTGTAATCTCAGGATAATTTTTTAGAATTAAGCTAGTAAGATAAGAGATATTCTTCGCAGTACTAGTATTATTGCCATTGTTATCTAGTGATTCCAATTTTGTGTCATGTAGTGACATAGCAGCTAATGTTTCTTTAGCTTTATCAAGAGTTACATTAAAGTGAGTGAATACAGCTTGATTAAGACCATTAGAATTTTCATTTTCTAATAGGAAGATTGCATTTTTAACTGTAATTGACGATTCTATTTTGTATTTAGAAAGAATGTCATCTCCACTAGCAATACTAATTTTATCTTCTAGAGTTATTTTTTTATTTTTTAAATTGTCAGTAAGTAGATAAAGTGCAAGGTAGTTTGGTAATTTACCTACTGATACTTTTTCATTTTCTCCACGTTTAGAAATGATTTTTCCCGTGTTTAATTCCGAAACTACAAGATGAGCATTAACATCACTTAAGTTTGTTACTGCGTTGTTATCTAGAAAGTTATCATCAGCTTTCGAGAAGTTTGGAACTAAAAATACAAGAAGTAAAATCAAAATACCAATTTTTTTCAATCTCATTATTTAAAATCCTTTATTTTAAAATTGTTTAAAGTACAATACTAATTTAATATTAGAACACTGTTTAAACACATACCTTTTAGTATATTACAAAATAGCGAAAAATTCCAATAAGAAGGAAGGAAAATTTTAGAATTTTTAATTGGAAGCATGTAGTGTAAAATTATGTTTAACATAGAAAAATTTGAAAGTATTGGATTACATGTTATAATTAGATGATATTTGATTAAATTAAGAGAAAGTTGAGATTTAAGATGAAATACGATGTGATTGTGATAGGTCTTGGTAGTGCAGGGCTTATGATAGCGGATAGACTTAATGATAGTGGTTTAAAAGTATTAGTTCTTGAGCAAAATAGACGTGCAGGAATAAAACTGCTTTTAACAGGAAATGGTCGTTGTAATGTTATGAGTAGTGACAATGCAGAAGACTTTGTTGCAGCTGTGCATAATGGTAGGTTTTTAAGAAGTGCGTATCATAAATATAATGTTAAGAAGTTCTTTGACAAGCATAATTTGAAATTAAAACAAGAAAACAGAAGATTATATCCAGCGAGTGAAAAATCTAGAGATGTAGTTAATGCGTTTAAAATAGACCATGCAAAGATTAACTATAAAGAGAAAGTAGAGGATTTAGTATTCGAAGATGACAAACTAGTAGGTGTAAAGACAAATGTTGATACTTATTATGGAAAAAATGTCGTAGTTTGTGCTGGAGGAAAAACATATCCTCAGAGTGGAAGTGATGGTTCATTACATAAAATTCTGAAAAAACATGGTGTGAAGATTACTAAAATATATCCTAGTGAAGTAGCCTTAGTTTTTGAAGATTTTAGAGAATTATCTGGGGTTGCATTGCAAAATGTAAGAATGTTCCATAAAAAAAATGAAAGAAGCGGAGATCTTCTATTCACTCATAAAGGATTAAGTGGACCATTATCGATTTCAATGGGAGAATTTGTGGCTCGTTATCCAGAGGATAAATTCTATCTAGACTTTTATCCTGACCTTAATGAAGAAGAGCTTTTTGCTAAACTATGGGAAGATAATAAATTCTTGAATGGAAAATTACCAAAGAGTTTTTACAACTTTATGATTGAAAAACATTTCCCAGAAAATGTTAGTAAAAAAGAGTTAAGAAAATTTGTAACTAAAATCAAACGTTATGAGTTGGTTGATGTTAAGACGATGCCATTAGAATATGCCTTTACTACAGCAGGTGGAGTAGATCTTAAAGTAGTAAGTCCGAAGACATGTAGCCATAAAAAAATAGAGAATTTATACTTTGCAGGAGAAATTCTAGACTTACATGGGGAAATCGGTGGTTACAATCTTATGGTTGCCTGGTTCACAGGGATGATAGTGGCAGATGCAATTAAAGAGAAGTATGGAATAGAATAAAAATCAGCGCTAATAGAGATATACCAAGTCTCTATTAGTGTTATTTTTTGTTTACTTTTATTCGGAGTGGTAGTATAATAGTTTTATTGAATTTGAAGATGAAAGGTAAAGACAAGTGAAAAAGCATTTTAAAAAAATATTAGCGACATTGCTGATTTTAGTAGTTGTTGCATTTGGTTTTGTTGGAAACTATTTTTATAATTTTGGATTGAATCCGAAGGTAGATAAGAGTGCTATCGTTAATCAAGATAGTGATGGGAATAAAGAGGATAAAACAGCTTTAAACAAGTGGTTTGATGAAACGAAGCAAACTGTCGAGATGGAGTCTGTTACTAAAAATAAACTTGTAGGATATAAATTTGTTAATCCGGACGCTAAAAAATGGATATTTGTAGTACACGGATACACTAGTGATGCTAAGAAAATGGCTAATTATATCAAGAAATTCTATGATATGGGTTATAGTGTCTTTGCACCAGATTTAATAGCTCATGGTAATAGTGAAGGTGAGTTTATTTCTATGGGTGGTTATGATTCTGATGATTTAGTTAATTGGGTGAAGAAAATATCATCAGAAAATAACAATGCTGACACTGCATTGTTTGGTATCAGCATGGGTGCAGCTACAGTAATGAATGCAGTAGGTAAGGATTTACCATCTAACGTAAAAACTTTTATTGAAGATAGTGGTTATGTGAATTTAAAAGTAGAATTCACATATCAATTGAAAAAATTATTTAATTTACCGAGTTTTCCTGTAATTCCGGCAGCAAATACGGTGACGAAGATAAGAGCTGGATATTTCTTTGGTGATGTAGATGCAACAAAAGCTTTGAAAGAAACTAAACTCCCAGCATTAGTACTACATGGTGAAGAAGATGGTTTTGTTCCGTTAGAATACGGGAAAGCTGCTTATGATCTAATAACTTCAGAAAAAAAATTTCATAGTTTCCCTGGAATGAAACATGTTCAGGCCGAAAGAAAATTCAGAGAACAATATTGGAATATTGTAGGGGAATTTTTAAAGAAACATTTTGAATAAAGGAAAAAGACGATTGTATTAAGGTCAATCGTCTTTTATTTTCTTAGGAGTTGTTTTATGAAAAGCTAAATTTAATATAATTAGTTACTCACCGATAATAACTAACTCTTTGTTAAGTTTGTTTAAAACTTCGCAACCATCTTCTGTAACAAGAACTAGGTCTTCGATACGAACACCGAATTCTCCTGAAAGATAAATACCTGGTTCGATAGAGAAAATCATACCTAGCTCACATTTAGTTTCATTGATACTAGAAATATCTCCATATTCATGACATTCTAATCCAATATGATGGCCTGTACGATGTGTAAAGAATTCTCCATATCCTTTTTCTGTAATGTAATCACGACAAGCCGCGTCTATATCGCAGAATCTAACACCTGGTTTAACAGCGGCAACTCCTCGTTTTTGAGCTTCTAATACTATTTCAAATACTTCACGTGCTTTTTCGCTTGGTTGTTTCCAAAATACAGTACGTGTCATATCTGAACAATAATTGTCTTTAATCCCACCCATATCGATAATTATAGCATCGCCTGGCTTTACATATCTATCTCCTACAGTACCGTGAGGATTAGCTCCGTTAGCACCGTAAGCGATAATTGGATCGAATGATAAGCCATCGACTTTTAATTCTTCATGAATAGCAAGTAAATCTTTAGCTACATCTTTTTCTGATTTTCCTTCAGAAATACTATTTATAACTCTTTGGCAGGCCTCATCATTAAGAAGAGAAGCACGGCGCATAAGTTCTTTTTCTTCTTCATCTTTAATCATGCGAACACGATCGACGATTTGAGATACATCTACAAATTTATTTTCTGGTAGATGATTCATAAGAGGTAATAGGAATCGAGCAGGAAGGACTTTATCTATACCTACAGCAGAACCATTTGGTATGTATTTTGCTAGTAGTTCAATAGGATTATCAGTATCAGAATAAACTACTTTTTCTAATCCTAAATCTTGTTCAAGAGGGAAAAGAGCATTGATGAATAGTTTATGATTACCATTTTCATCAAGTAGCACTGCAAAAAATCTTTCACCTGGATGCTCTAAGTATTCAGTTAGATAGAAAATTGAATAAGGGTCGCTAATTAAAGCCTGATTAATTCCTTTTTGTTTCATTTTTTCTAAAATCTTGTTAGTTCTTGAAAGTTTCACTTTTCTCTACTCCTTTTTTGTCTTATAATCTTTAATATAATTATATCACTAATATTAATCGATTGCAAAATTGTTAGTATAGATGATTATTATATAGTTTAAGAAAGTAATTGAATATTAAAAAATGTTGAGCTATAATAGAAGAGAGGTATAAAAATAGCCGATTAAATTATTTTTTAAAAGTAAAAAATAAACTGTTATGCGATATAATGAATTATAAACAAATACACAACAGGAGGTATTATTATGGGGGGATTAAGGGGTTTATATCCTGAAATTGAAGAAAATTTCTCTAAAATGTTAAAGGTCGATGAGACTCATACTATTTATTATGAGGAGAGTGGAAATCAACAAGGTGTTCCGGTGGTTTTTTTACATGGTGGACCAGGATGTGGAACATCAGCAAGTGCTAGACAATATTTTGATCCAGAATTCTATCGAATTATATTATTTGATCAAAGAGGAAGCGGAAAGTCTACGCCTCATGCGTGCTTAGAGAACAATGATACTTGGCACATTATTGATGACATGGAGAAAATAAGGGAAGATTTAAACGTTGATAAATGGTTAGTATTTGGAGGAAGTTGGGGTTCTACTTTAGCTCTTTGTTATGCTATTAAACATCCAGAGCGCGTGTTAGGTTTAGTATTACGTGGTATTTTCCTAGGACGTAGAGAGGATATATTATGGATTTATGAAAAAGGTGGTGCGAGTAATATACATCCAGAAGCATTCGAGAGATATGAAAGTATAATACCTAGAGATGAACGTCGTGATATGGTCCGTGCGTATTATAACCGTCTAACAAGTGAAGATAGGGAAACAAGGGAAGTCGCGGCAAAAGAGTGGAGCATGTGGGAAGGGAGTCTTGTTACACTTCATCCAGACCCTAACTTGGAACAAAGTTTTGGTGATATTCACTATGCAGTTTCAATGGCGACTATTGAATGCCACTTTTGGATGAATAATATGTTCTGGGATGACGATGATTGGATATTAAACAATATTGAAGTTATAAAAGATATTCCTACAACAATAACTCATGGCCGTTATGATGTTGACTGCCGTGTTGTAGGTGCTTACGAATTAAGTAAAAAGTTAAATAATTGTAAATTGGATATTGTTGTAGCTGGTCACTCAGGAGGAGAACCAGCGATAGTGGATTCATTGGTAAAAGCAACTGATTATTTCAAAGAACTACTAAGATAATAATAGTATATAGGGGATGATCCAAAAACCCAAAATTTTTAAAAAGAGTATATGAGAACTCATAGATGTAGTGGTTTATTGGATATCTAAATTGCTTTATGAAAGTTTTTTAGATATCTAATAAACTGTACGGGGGTGACTCGACAAAATCGATTTTGATATGTACCCCTTTTACTGGACAAACCAGTGAAAGGGGTACATATCATTTCTACGAAATCACGATTTTTGAGTCACTCCCTAGTGAAATGCATATTATAATGTGATAGAATAATAAGTATTATAATTGTGAGGGATTATTTATCGATGAGGTTTTTCACGATTAGTTAGAAAATTCATATGGAAGTTATATATGAAATAACGAAGGAGTAAGGACAATGGAGATAAAAGAAAGAGTTTCTAAGTTAAGAGTATTAATGGAAAGAAATGGAATTGATGTCTATATGATTCCAACAGCGGATTTTCACAATAGTGAATATGTAGGAGAACATTTTAAAGCTCGTGCATTTATGAGTGGATTTACTGGTTCTGCAGGGACACTAATTGTTACTAAGGATTTCGCAGGTTTATGGACAGATGGGAGATATTTCTTACAAGGAGAAAAACAATTAGAAGGAACTGGTATCGAGTTGCAAAAAATGCGTGAACCTGGAGTTCCTACTATCGCGGAGTTTGTTGTTGAAAATACACCAGAGAATGGGGTATTAGGCTTCGATGGGCGCGTTGTGACTTTTGGTGAAGGAAAAGACTTAGCTACTAAACTAAAACGTAAAAATGCTACGGTAAAATATGATGTTGATTTAGTTGATGAGATTTGGGAAAATCGTCCGGCGCTATCAGAAGAACCAGCATTTTATATGAGTTTAGAAAGAGCTGGAGAATCTGTAGCTAGTAAGCTTGAGAGAGTTCGTAAAGAAATGCATGAAGTAGGAGCAAATATCCATGTTATAACTACACTTGATGATATTGGCTGGTTATTAAATATTCGCGGTATGGATGTTGATTATGTACCAGTATTATTAAGTTATGCAGTTGTTTATGAAGATAGTGTTGACTTATATGTAGATGAGAGAAAACTATCTGGTGAAATCAAAAAACACTTGGCAGATCATAATGTACACATTAAGCCATATAATGATATTTATGAAGAAGTGAAACAATTTTCAGGTAACGATGTAGTTCTAGTCGATCCAGAGTGCTTAAACTATGCAGTGTTTAACAATATTCCAAAAGAGATAACACTAGTTGAGAGACGTAACCCGACAATTTTAATGAAAGCTATAAAAAATGAGGTTGAATTACAGCATACTATTAAAGCCCATGTGAAAGATGGTATTGCTCATACGAAGTTTATTTATTGGTTGAAACAACTGGTAAAACAAGGTACAAGTGAACAAGAAGATGAACTTTCGGCATCTGCGAAACTTGTAGAATTTAGAAAAGAACAAGGTGGCTTTATTTGTCCTAGTTTTTCTCCGATTTGCGGTCATGGTGAAAATGGAGCTATTGTGCACTATTCATCTTCTAAAGAAACTTCAATTCCGCTACGTACAGGTACTTTCTTCTTAACTGACACTGGTGCGCACTTTGAAGAAGGCTCAACTGATATCACACGTACTACAGCGATGGGAGAAGTTAGCGATAAATTAAAATATGATTATACACGAGTACTTCAATGTCACTTGCGCCTATCGAGATTAAAATTCATGGAAGGTGTGTCTGGAGCTAATGTGGACTTATTCGCTCGTGCTCCATTATGGCAAGATTATGAGAACTTCAACCACGGAACAGGTCATGGTGTAGGTTACTTAGGTAATATTCATGAAGGACCTCATGGTATTCACTGGGGAATCTATCGTGCAGCTGAACCGTTTAAACATGGTATGGTAGTTACTAATGAACCGGGATTATACATCTCAGGATCTCATGGTATTCGTTTAGAGAATGAACTTATTGTTAGAAAAACAGTAAAAAATGAATATGGTCAATTTATGGAATTTGAAGTGATGACATTTGTACCATGGGATTTAGAGGCTATCAATCTAGATATGCTTACAATTGAAGATAAATATGAATTGAATAAATATCATGCGAAAGTATTCGAAGTATTAGCTCCACACTTTGAAGGTGATGAGTTAGAATGGTTAAAACAAGCAACTAGAGAAGTCTAATTTCTATGAGGGCTGACAAAAAGGTCCTAAATTTTAACAAAGTGCCTATGAAAACTCATAGACGCAGTGGTTTATTGATATCTAATAAACTGTGCGGGGGTGACTCAACAAAATCTTGTTTCTTAAGAAATCACGATTTTTGAGTCACTCCCTACTAATATTATCTAAGAAAAAGTGATATAATAGATTATGTGCAATTAAAGAAATAATTAGCAAATAAAGAGAAGAAGTCGAGGAAAATCAAATGGATTTAAATACACAATTAAAAAAATATGCTCAACTTATTGCGAAAGTTGGATTAAATGTTCAAGAAGGTCAACCGGTATTAGTTCGTGCTAGTACTGAAACACGTGAGTTTGTAGCAAAAGTTGTAGAAGCTTGCTATGAATTAGGAGCAAAAAGAGTATCAGTAGAATGGCGTGATCAAGAATTAACAAAATTAAATTTAAAATATCAAAGTGAAGAGTCGTTAAGTACGGTTGGTCAATGGTACGTTGATAAGTATCAAGTTGAATTAGATGAAGGTGCAGCATTCTTATCTATTATCGGAGATGATCCAGATGGATTAGCAGGTGTAGATAGTGCTAAATTAAAAGCATCTATGGTAGGTCGTTCAAAAGCTATGCGCAACTACATGAAATCAATTATGAGTGACGAATGTCCATGGTGTGTAGTCAGTGCTTCAACTGTTGGATGGGCGAAGAGATTATATCCTGAATTAAACGATGAAGAAGCTTATTTAAAACTTTGGGATCAAATCTTAAGTGCTTGTCGTTCAACTGGAGATGACCCTGTAGCTGAATGGGAAGAACACATTAAAGTTTTAGATGAAAAAGCAAAATTCTTACACGAAAATGAATTAGTTAAATTGCATATCACAAATGACTTAGGAACTGATTTGTATGTAGGATTACCTAAAAATCATATTTGGCAAAGTGCAGGAAGTTATGCTAAAAAAGCTGATCGTTTCGTAGCTAACATCCCTACAGAGGAGGTATTTACAATGCCTCATAAAGATGAGACAAGTGGTATTGTTTATAATGCTAAGCCTCTAAACTATAGTGGGGTATTAATTGATAATTTTTGGTTGAAATTTGAAGATGGTAAAGTCGTAGACTTCGGAGCTGAGCGCGGTTATGATGTTCTTAAAAACTTATTAGAAACAGATGAAGGTTCAAGAAGAATAGGGGAAATGGCATTAGTACCTTATGATTCACCAATCTCAAATACAAAAATTCTATTCTTAGAAACATTATTTGATGAGAACGCAGCATGTCACATTGCTCTTGGTAAAGCATATCCAACATGTGTTCAAGGTGGACCAGAGATGACTGATGAACAATTAGCAGAAGTTGGTGCTAATGATAGTTTAGTTCACGTTGACTTTATGATTGGAGAAGCGACAACAAATATTACTGGTTATACAGCAGATGGTAAAGAAGTAGCAATTTTCAAAGACGGAAATTGGGCTTAATAATATAAAAGATACACAGTTGGAAAGTTCTTCGGCTGTGTATTTTTGTGGCACAAACTAATAGAAGTTTTTAAAAAATACATAGATTATCGTGGATTTTATTTGCGAAAAGAGAGTAAATATGTGATAATAGAATGTACTAATATTTAGGGGTGATTAAATGCGTTTGGATAAATTTTTAAAAGTATCAAGAATTATAAAAAGAAGAACAGTTGCTAATGAAATATCTTCAGAGGGACATATAGCGATTAATGGTAAAAAGGCGAAACCATCTAGCACTTTAAAAGTAGGGGATAAGATTACTATTTACTTTGCTAAGAAGGAAGTTGTGTATGAAGTACTAGAATTAAAAGATAGTACTAAGAAAGAAGATGCAACAAAAATGTTTAAAATCTTATCTGAAAAATCAAGAGAAGTAGAAGATGAGAGAGCAAAATAGCCAATTCCAAAAAGATGTCTTAAAAGCAAAAGCTAAGTATAGAAAATTCCGTAAGTTTATTATATTAGCTATTATGACTTTCGCTTTAGCTGTAACACTACTACAAACATTTCTATATATTCGAGATAAGAAACAGATCAATGCTCAATTAGCCGAACAAAATCAGATGATTGAAAATCTTGATAAAGAGAATAAAGTAAATGAGTTAGTTATAGATAAATTAAAAGATCCGTACTTTATAACTGATTTGGTAAGACAAGAATATGGTCTTAGTTATCAAGGGGAATTGATTTTTAATATTCCATTACAAGAGAATTTCTTACAAGCGACGATAAAATCTATAATGCATGGGAATCTAGAAAAATCTGGGGATAACAATGGTAGGATTGATGATAGTAAGATACCTGAGTTAGCTAAAAAAGATAATAAGAAATCATCATCTAAAAAAGATTCTGAGAAAACTACTGACAAACAAGACACTAAAAAATCAAGTGATAAGCAAACTAATGATAATACGTCAGATAATGAGGATGAAAATAAACAAGAAGCTAATCAGACACAAAGAGCAACTAATAATAAAAATTCAAACACTAATAATCAGAGAAGTAACAGAGGATAATCAACTGTTACTTCTTTTTATTATTTTTAGTTGATACAGAATATTAGATAACTACTTTATGAAAAAATACTTCTGAATGTTAATAAAAGGAATAGTTAATGTGGTGGAAATAACTAAATGCTAAAGAGTAAAAATGTAGTATTAAATTTATTATATTTAAGTATAAATATTTGTTAAAAAGGCATTAAAATGTTAATATAATAGGTGACAAATTTAATTATATACATAAATCGGAGGAGATTATGAATAAATATCTAGGTGATGCTTTGCATACCGACCTTTATCAAATTAATATGGGATATGCATATTTTAAAGACGGAATACATGAGAGAAAATCATATTTTGATGTGTATTTTAGAAAAATTCCTTTTGGTGGAGGATATGCAGTATTCGCTGGACTAGCCAAAATTATAGATTATGTGAATTCATTTGAATTTTCAAAATCTGATATAGAATTTTTACGTGAATTAGGGTATGAAGAAGACTTTTTAGAATATCTAAGTGCTATGAAATTTACAGGGAGTATTCGTTCAGTAAAAGAGGGAGAAATTATTTTTGCTAATGAGCCACTACTAAGAATCGAAGCTCCACTTATTCAAGCGCAAATAATGGAAACAGCTATTTTAAATATTGTGAACTATCAAATACTAATAGCTACAAAGGCTGCTAGAATCAAGCACTTATGTCCAGATGAAGTTTGTATGGAATTTGGTACTCGTCGTGCTCATGAATTTGATGCGGCAATTTGGGGGACGAGAGCTTCTATTATCGGTGGATTTGATGCTACAAGTAACGTAAAAGCTGCAAAATTATTTAATATTCCATGTAGCGGAACACATGCTCACTCATTTGTTCAGGCTTATGAAGATGAAGAAGTTGCATTTAAAAAATATGCAGCTGCACACAAAGATTGTTATTTCTTAGTTGATACTTATGATACACTGCGCTCTGGAATTCCTACCGCTATTAAAGTGGCTGATGAATTAAAAGATAAAATTAATTTCCATGGTATTAGATTGGATTCAGGCGATATAGCATACCTATCAAAAGAAGCAAGAAAAATGTTAGATGAAGCGGGTTATCCTAATGCGAAAATAGTAGCATCAAATGATTTAGATGAAGATACAATTACTCACTTAAAACAAGAAGGTGCATGTATTGATGCGTGGGGTGTAGGTACAAAGCTTATAACTGCTTATGATAATCCAGCCTTAGGTGCAGTTTATAAACTTGCATGTTTAGAAAATGATAATGGTGAAATGATTGACAGGCTAAAAGTCTCAGAAAATCCTGCAAAATTAACTGTGCCAGGTGTAAAAAGAGTTTATAGAATAATAAATACAGACACAGGTATGGCAGCAGGGGATTACATTGCATTGGAAAAAGAAGATGTGAATGCAGAACAAAGTATAAAACTTTTCCATCCAACTCATACATATTTAGCTAAGGAAGTGGAGAACTTTAAAGCAATAGATATCCATGAAGATATTTTTGTTAATGGTAAGCAAGTATATGAAGTACCAACAGTACATGAAAGTGCTAAGTATTTCCAACAAAATAAAGGGTTATTATGGAATGAGTATCTTCGTCTGTTAAATCCAGAATTCTATCCAGTAGACTTAAGTACTAAGTGTTGGGAAAATAGAAAAGAAATATTGGAAAGAGTAACAAAAAAATCAAAATAATTAGGTGATAATATGACATTACAACAGGAAGTAATAAAAAGATTAAGATGTAAACCTGAAATTAATGAAGAAGAGGAAATAAGATTAACAATCAATTTTCTAAAAGATTATATAAAGAAAAATAACTTCATAAAAAGTTTAGTATTAGGAATATCAGGTGGTCAAGATTCTACGCTTTGCGGTAAACTATGTCAAATGGCAATTACTGAATTGAGGGAAGAGACAGGTGAAGAGTATAACTTTATCGCCGTTAGACTACCATATGGAGAACAATTTGATGAAGATGACTGTAACGACGCATTAAAATTTATTAATCCGGACAAAGTATTTACTGTTAATATAAAAGACGCGGTAGATGCTAGTGTAAATTCATTAAAAGTAGCAGGTGTAGAAATTACTGATTTTGCGAAAGGTAATGAAAAAGCAAGAGAAAGAATGAAAGCTCAGTACTCTATTGCTACTATGAATAAAGGTATAGTCGTTGGTACTGACCATGCAGCGGAAGCTATCACTGGATTCTTTACAAAACATGGAGACGGTGGAGCAGATATTGTACCTCTATATAGATTAAATAAAAGACAAGGGAAAGCATTATTAAAAATGTTAGATTGTCCAAAACACTTATATCTGAAACAACCAACTGCAGATTTAGAAGAAGATCGTCCTGCTTTAGAAGATGAAGTTGCACTTGGAGTAACATATAATGACATAGATGATTACTTAGAAGGAAAAGAAGTCCCTGATAATGTAAAAGAAATAATAGAAGGACATTATTTAAAATCAGAACATAAGAGAAACTTACCAGTTACTGTGTTTGATTTTTACAATATATAGTAGAAATAATTGCAGAGGGAGTGACTCGACAAAATCGTGATTTCGGAAAAGCGAGATTTTGTCGAGTCACTCCCTCACAGTTTATTTGATACCTAAAAAGCTTTTAAAAAGCGAATTTAAATATCAATAAACTACTGCGTCAATGAGTTCTTATATGAACTTTGTTAAATTTTAGTACTTTTGACTTAGACTCTTCCTCATATTAAAATAAAGATTTAACTAGTGAATTAGTTAATTATAGAGAATAAAAATGAAAAAAATTAAAAAACTTGTTGACATAATATGAAAGTGATGATAGAATAATAAAAGTCTTCTGATAGAGAAGACGAACAATAAAGAATTTCTAAAGAACTAATGTTAAGAAAAACCTTGACAAAAGATAATAGAAATGCTAAAATAGTTACTGTCTTATAAAGACAACTTCATCAAAATAAACTGTAAAAATAGTTTTTAAAAAATAAAAAAACTGTTGACAAGTTTTAAAATAGATGATAGAATAGTAAAAGTCTTCACGAGAAGAAGACGAACAATCAAACATTTCAAA
>NZ_KQ959989.1:38043-38559 GCF_001553035.1 Gemella haemolysans | reverse complement strand
CGTGCGGAAAATGCAGTTTTAAAAAAGTTGAGAGAGATAAGGTTAAAACAATCTCAAACGAAGAAAAAACAAAAATAGTAGAAGAATTAAAGGAAACACATAGATTAAACATACTATTAAAGATTTTAGGCTTATCTCGTTCATCATATTATTATACAAAAAATAAAGAAGACAAAGATAAAAAAAATAAAAATATAGAAGAAGCTATTCTATTAATTCAGGAAAAGAACAAATATAGATATGGTTATAGAAGAATAACATTAGAACTTAAAAATATGGGATTTATAGTAAATCATAAAAAAGTTTTAAGATTAACGAGAAAACTTGGTGTATTATCATTCGTAAGACCTACTAGAAAATACAACTCATATAAAGGAGAAATTGGAAAAATCGCAGATAATATAATAGCTAGAGATTTCTTCGCCTCAGAACCATTAAAAAAATGTTATACAGATGTAACTCAATTCAAGATTGGAGAGGATAGAGTTTATTTAGCACCTATAATTGATGGATATA
>NZ_KQ959989.1:22235-37943 GCF_001553035.1 Gemella haemolysans | reverse complement strand
ATAGTGATCAAGGTTGGCAATATCAACATATTACATATAGAGAAATTCTTAAAGCAAAAGGAATTAAACAATCAATGTCTAGAAAGGGAACATCGGCTGATAATGCATTTATGGAATCCTTCTTTGGAGTTTTAAAATCTGAGATGTATTACGGATTCGAAAATACTTTCAAGAATAAATATGAATTAAAAGAAGCTATTGTAGATTATATAAAATATTATAATGAGGAAAGAATAAAGTTGAACTTAGGTGGATTAAGTCCCGTAAACTATAGAAAAATTAATAGAAACAAATATAAATAAAAAGAGACTTTCATTCCCTTTTACAGTTTAGATTTCTCTCCTATTTAGTCAAGGACAAGGGCTACGCCTTTTAAAAATCCTTGACTAAATAGTTTGAAAAATCTAAAATAACTGTAAGGAATGAAAGTCACTAAAAGTAATAAAATTTACTGACTTTAAAGTTTAAAATACTAAACAAAAATAACTGAATATTTTGTCCAATTTTTTGGGTGCAGTACCAGTTTTAAAGATGGTTATTTTTTATTGTCTTTTTTTAATGCCATAATACATGCACTAACTATTGAAACAATTAAAAGGTTTATTCCAATAATTGTTTGTACAATTTCGTATGCCGACAACTTGCTACTCCCTTCTTCAAGTTTTCAGTGTATGTGAGCATAGCACCAACTCCTTTCGTAAAAAAGTAGCCACCATCTTTGTAGAAAGTATTATAATTTCCAACTTCTCTCTCCGATTTTGATTATATCAGATTAATTAGTGATTATCAATGATTTTAAGGAATTAATATTATTATTTTAATATTGTTAATAATAGTAAGAATTACACGAAAATGACAATTACGATAGAGATAATTATCGTATAGATAATCAATAAAATATAAATATTTAAAATTTAATTATATATTTAAAAAAAGTGTCTTTTTGGTGAACTAGAAGTAACATTCAAAAGATTCAAATTTTGAGTCTTTTCTTTTTTCTTTTTAGTGCATAAAAGGTTATAATTAGGTATAAAAAAATCTGTAAAAGAAGGAGATTATTTAATGAGTGAACTGAAAAGAACGATAGGCTTTATGCCGGCTTTTATGACTGTAATAGGCTCAGTAATAGGAGCAGGAGTGTTTTTTAAAGCGGCTGTTATTTATAAGACTACAGGGACGATGAGCTTAGGGTTACTTGCTTGGGTGCTTGCTGGTATTATTACTATTTGTGCAGGTCTTACCGTAGCAGAACTTGCGGCATCTATTCCTGAAGTTGGCGGTATGGTCGTTTGGATAGAAAGAACTTATGGGAAAACTGCAGCATTCTTATTAGGATGGGCTCAGTCGGTGATTTATTTCCCTGCGATGATAGCGGCTCTTGCGGTTATCTTCTCTACACAAGTTTTAAATTTATTAAATTTAGATAAAACGTGGCATCTTCCTATAGCCATTGCTGCTGCAACATCGTTAATGTTTTTAAACTTTTTAGGTGGGAAAATTGGAGGAATGATTCAGACGGTAGCTACTATTTGTAAATTAATCCCATTAATAGTAATTATTGCATTTGGATTATTCCAAAGTGATTCACAACCGTTGCAATTATTCCCTGTAGAAGCGGGGAAAGATATTTCATTCGCTAGTGGACTAGGTGGAGCTTTACTTGCTGCGATGTTTGCCTATGAAGGTTGGACGAATGTAGGAAGTATGGCGGGAGAGATGAAAAATCCTAAAAAAGACTTACCAAGAGCAATTTTCCTAGGACTTGCAGTTGTTATGGTTGTATATGTACTTATAAATGTTGCTTACCTTATGACTTTACCATTAGATCATGTTGCAGGTAATCAAACTGTAGCCAGTGATGTAGCTGCGAAGTTGTTCGGCGGTATTGGTGGTAAAATTATCACAATCGGTATACTGATTAGTGTATATGGAGCGATTAACGGATTCTCAATGGCTGGGATTCGAGTTCCTTATGCAATGGCAAAAAGTGAACAGATTCCATTTAAAAATGTATGGACGAAGTTAAATAAAGGTGCTGTACCGGTGAATGCGGGATTATTACTTCTAGTAATAGCATTCTTAATGATGTTAACTGGTAGTTTTGATATGTTAACAGACCTATTAGTATTCGTAATGTGGTTCTTCTACACAGCAACTTTCCTTGCGGTAATTATACTACGTAAAAAAGAACCAAAATTAGAAAGACCATATAGAGTTCCGTTATATCCGATTGTTCCTATAATAGCTATTCTTGGTGGAGTTTATACTTTAGTAAGTACTTTAATCTCACAAACATCATTAGCTATGGGAGGAATAGCCTTAACGTTAATAGGATTATTATTCTATACAGAATTACACAAAAAATTTAAAAAATAATAAAAAAACATCGCATATTAGAAAAGCTAGTATGTGATGTTTTGATGTTATTTATTGTGTTTCATATGTATTTATGTTAAAATAAAGTTATAAAAGAGAGAGCCGTTTTAAAGACGGTAGCTCGAATAAGATAGTTTTAATAACCATCTAACCGGCTAAAGTTAAAGATGGTTATTTTTTATTGTCATTTTTGAACGCTGTTAAGCACACTCCAACTATTGTTACAATCAATAGATTTATACCAATAATAGTTTGTACTATTTCGTAAGGTGACAATTTGCTACTCCTTTCTTCCAGATTCTGTTACTTATGAGCATAAGCACCATCTCCTTCCATAGAAAAGTAGCCACAGCAGTGGGAACTAGAAAAAGCAGATACTAATTTTTAGTACCTGCTTTTTAAGTTCCTGTTGCATACGCTATTCGTAATATTTTTCTTCAGTCTTTGACTTTGAAAAATAAACGACTACCGCAATCCTTATCAGAAGTTGTTACACTCCCTAACTTCTCTTTCCGACTTTGATTATATCAAATTAAATATAGATAATCAACTATTTACAAAGGTTGATATATCAGTGTCTTCAACTTGTTAATTATAGTAATTTTTACTCATAAATTTAATGTTATAAAGGTGTAATTTTTGAAAAAAACATCGCATACTAGAAAATCTAGTATGCGATGTTTTGTTGTTATTTATTTCTATTTTCTAAGTAGTCTGCAATTGCGGCTACGTCTTTGTCTCCACGTCCAGATACGTTAACGATAATTACTTTATCTTTATCCAGTTTTGGAGCGCGTTTGATTACTTCTGCAAGAGCGTGTGAACTTTCGATTGCTGGAATAATTCCTTCTGTTCTAGTTAATAGAAGTAAAGCATCGACAGCTTCATCGTCAGTTGCACTTACATATTCAGCGCGTTTTGCATCTTTTAGGAATGAGTGCTCAGGTCCGATACCTGGGTAGTCTAATCCTGGAGAGATTGAGTAAACAGGTTTTACTGAACCATCTTCGTTGAATAATGCGTAAGTTTTCATACCATCAACAACCCCTACAGTACCGAGTGTTAGTGTTGCTGCGTGACGATCTGTATCTAGACCACGACCAGCGGCTTCAACACCTAGTAATGCTACTTCTTCATGAGGGATGAACTCAGCAAAAGCACCGATTGCATTAGATCCTCCACCTACACAAGCTACTACTAAGTCAGGTAGACGACCTTCTTTTTCTAGGATTTGACGTTTTGCTTCTTGGCTGATAACTTTTTGGAAGTCTTTTACGATAGTAGGATATGGGTGAGGTCCTACTGCAGATCCTAGTACGTAGAAAGTATCGTCGATGTTTTCAATCCATGCTTTGAATGCAGCATCAACAGCTTCTTTAAGTGTTTTTTCTCCTTCTTGCGCTGCGTGAACTTTTGCTCCAAGCATTTCCATTCTAAATACATTTAATCTTTGTCTTTCTACATCAAGAGCTCCCATGTAGATTTCACATTCCATACCGAATTTTGCAGCGGCAGCAGCTGTAGCTACACCGTGTTGACCTGCTCCTGTTTCAGCGATAACTTTCTTTTTACCCATACGTTTTGCAAGTAAAATTTGCCCAATAACGTTGTTAAGTTTGTGCGCACCAAGGTGATTTAAATCTTCACGTTTAAGGTAGATTTTTGCTCCTCCAAGGTGGTTTGTTAAAGTTTCAGCGTAGTATAGTGGAGTTTCACGTCCTGAGTAATCTTTTAAGTAATGAGCGTATTCTGCTAAAAACTCTTCATCATCTTTGTATTTATCATAAGCTGCTTCTAGTTCATCAAGAGCCTTTTGAACTACTTCAGGTACGAAGCTTCCCCCAAATTCTCCAAAGTATCCTTTTAAGTTGTTTAAGTTATTTTCTAAGTTTGTCATAATTGTTTATTTCCTTTCGAATTGTCTATAAGATTATTTTAATTTTTGTATTTCACCCTAAAAAGAAAAGACCGTATAGAATTCTATACGGCCCTTTTGCGAAATTTAAAACGATTTTTCTACAGCCGACATAGACACTTTTTAGAGTACACTAAAGTTGCGTCTACGTCATAAAAACATACACACAACATTATCTACGCCAGTTTTGCCAAGAGTTTAAAGTTGTTGTTTGTTTCATTTGTAGTTCCTCCTTCTCGTTTTGTTGTTTTTATTATACACATTATTTTTTTAGAATGCAAGTCTTTTTTTGTAATTTTTTAAATTTTTCTGACAATTTACAAGAGTAGCCTATTGTAACAAGATTCTAAAGGAGTGTTTAATTATAAAAATATTAAGAGATGATTAGGAATGTTCAAGATTGTAGTTCTTTCTACCTAAAGCATTGTAAAAGTGGTATAATATAAAGGTGTAAAATTTAAGTATGGAGGTGCAATTTGAAATTATCGGTATTAGCCAGCAGTAGTAGTGGAAATAGTATCTATATAGAGCACAATAATTTTAGATGTTTAGTAGATGCTGGACTGACTGGGAAAAAAGTAGTAGAGAACTTAGCGCAAATAGAGCGTGATATTAAAGATATAAATGCAATCTTTGTAACGCATGAACACATAGATCATATTAAAGGAGTAGGGGTACTAGCGAGAAAGTACAATATTCCGGTATATGCTAACGCGCTTACTTGGCAGAATATGACAAAATGTGGTGAAATTAACTCAGATCTTAAATTTCATTTTGAAAAAGAAGAAAGTAAAGTTTTTGATGATGTAGTTGTTAACAGTTTTGGAGTTAGCCATGATGCGATTAATCCGCAATTTTATACTTTTGAGTGTGAAGGGAAAAGGGTAAGTATCCTTACAGATACGGGCTATGTATCTGATAAGATGATTGATTATGTGAAGGATTCTCATACGATTGTTTATGAAAGTAATCATGAGGAGAATGTTCTACTTAGTGGACCTTATCCATGGACTACTAAGCAACGTATACTATCAGATATGGGGCACTTGTCAAATACAGACTCTGCAAATTATTTGACGAAAATAGTAGGAGATAATACGAGAAATGTCTTTTTAGCCCACTTAAGTGAGCAAAACAATACGAAGGAACTAGCTCGTATGGCAGCGGACATGACTCTTAAACACAAGGATATAGATTGCATTCTAGAAGCTGATAAGACTATCGATTGCAATAATAAAATAGTTATAATGGATACTGATCCAGTAATTCCAACTAAGATAATAGAAATATAATAAGAAATAAGGTCAACTTATAAAAATAGTTTCTAAAGAATTAGTTTTAGAAGTTGATCTTATTTTTTCTACTATTATATAAAATGAATTATCATATTGAGTAATTTTCATATGAAAATGAGAACCTTTTCTGTAAATATTCAGAAAATTCTAGTTTTTTCGTGTTAAATTTTTATTTTTTTATTGCTTTTTTTCTAAAAATTTTATAATATAGTATTATGTAGTTTTTTAAAAAGTTATGATTTATGAAAAAAATTATTATTCAAAAAATAAGTTGTAATGTTTAATAAAACAAGATAAAATGAAAATAAATGAAATAAAGTTTAAAATTGTATTAATTTATTGAGTAATGTTATTGGAAGGAGATAGGCGAATGGAAAAACTATTAGAGATTAAAAATCTAGAAACAGCATTTAGAATTAAAGACGATTATTTTAATGCTGTTGATAAAGTTAGTTTAGACCTATATAGAAACGAAGTATTAGCTATCGTTGGAGAGAGTGGTTGTGGTAAGTCTACATTAGCGACAACAATAATGCGTCTTCATAATGAAAATCTAACAAAATCTACTGGAGAAATTATTTTTAACGGGAAAAATATTCTAGATTTAACAGAAGATGAAATGAATAAAATTAGAACAAAAGATATTGGGATGATCTTCCAAGATCCTCTTTCTTCATTAAACCCACTACACAGAATTGGGAAACAAATTGAAGAGGCTTTAATTTATCATACTGAATTAAGTGCAGAGGAAAGACAAAAACGTGTTATTGAGTTATTAACACAAGTTGGTATTCCAAATCCTGAGCGTTGTGCAAAACAATATCCACATGAATTATCTGGTGGTATGCGTCAACGTGTAATGATAGCTATGGCGATGAGTTGTAAACCAAGTGTTCTTATTGCGGATGAACCAACAACAGCTCTAGATGTTACAATCCAAGCGCAAATCTTAGACCTTATTAAAGGGCTTCAAGCAGAGATGCATGCTGGTATTATCTTAATTACGCACGACCTTGGGGTAGTTGCTGAAATGGCGGATAGAGTAGCCGTGTTATACGCTGGAGAAGTAGTAGAAATCGGAACAGCAGAGCAGATCTTTAAAAATCCACAGCACCCTTATACTCGTAGTTTATTACGTAGTATTCCTCAAATTGATGACGAGGAAGTTGGAGAAGAACTTTATGTTATTCAAGGGATGGTCCCATCTTTAAAAACTTTAGACAGACAAGGATGTCGTTTTGCAAACCGTATTCCTTGGCTTAAAGATGAACATCATGAACATAATCCGACTCTACACGAAGTAGAAGAAGGACACCATGTACGTTGTACATGTCACAGAAACTTTGAATTTGAAGGGGAGGAGAACAATGCTTAAAGTTGAAAATCTAAAAGTGCATTATCCTATTCGTGGTGGATTTTTTAATACAATTAAAGACCATGTTTACGCGGTAGATGGCGTTGATCTTGAAATCGAAGCTGGAAAAACTTATGGACTAATCGGAGAAAGTGGTAGTGGAAAAACTACTGTTGGTAAAGTAGTTCTAGGTTTAGAAAAAGCAACTGATGGACAAATTATCTACAAAGAAGAAGATGTTACTAAAAAAGCAGCTCGTAAAAAACTAAAATATAATCGCGATGTTCAAATGATTTTCCAAGATGCAATGTCTAGTTTAAATCCTAAGAAGCGTATTATAGATATTATCGCAGAGCCTATTAGTAACTTTGAAAACTTATCTGAAGAAGATACAAAAAAACGAGTTTTAGAACTTTTAAACATCGTTGGTATGGGTGAAGAAGCTATGTATAAATATCCATTTGAATTCTCAGGTGGACAACGTCAACGTATCGGAGTTGCGCGTGCGATTGCATGTAATCCTCGTTTAATCGTAGCTGATGAACCAGTATCGGCTCTTGACCTTTCAGTTCAAGCACAGGTTCTAAACTTCATGAAGAAAATTCAAAAAGACTTTAATATAAGTTATCTATTCATTTCTCATGACCTTGGGGTTGTTAAACATATGTGTGATTACATTTATATCATGTACCGTGGTCGTATCGTAGAGCGTGGAACACGTGAAGATATTTATAATAATCCACAACACATTTATACAAAACGTCTTATTGCAGCGATTCCAAGTACTAACTTAGATAAAGCTAAAGAAGTAAAAGAAATAAGACAAGCTGTAGAAGAAGAATATCAAAAACATTATAATGATTATTTTGATAAAGATGGAAGAGTATATCCACTTAAGAAATTAACAGAAACACACTATGTAGCAATGAAAGGAGGAGAAGTGTAATGTGGAAAGTAGTTTTAAAACGATTTTTAGTAATGATACCACAGTTATTCATCCTTAGTGTACTAGTGTTTGGTCTAGCTAAACTTATGCCTGGGGATCCATTCAGTGGTTTGGCAGAAAATCCAAAAATCTCTCAAGAGCAAATTGAAGCGATTCGTCAAGCGAGTGGATTCTATGAGCCTTGGTACCAACAATATCTAACTTGGCTGAAAAACTTTATGCATGGAGATTTCGGACTAAGTTATACTACTGGTAAGTCAGTAGGAACACTTCTTGGAGAAAGAATTTTCAATACATTCAACCTGTCATTATTTACAGCGGTAATTATGTATGCGATCGCTATTCCTATGGGGATGTATGCGGGACGTTATAACGGTTCTAAATTCGATAAATTCGTAAACTTTTATAACTTCTTCTTCCTAGCGATTCCATCATTCGTATTATACTTATTCATGATCGCATTATTCGGTTTTGGTTTAGGATGGTTCCCAACAAGTGGTTCTGTAGATGTTAACCTTGATCCAGGAACATTCACGTACTATATTAACAAACTACAACACTTAGTGTTACCTGGTATCTGTTTAGCGTTATTATCAACAGTATCGACTGTTCAATATTTACGTAATGAAGTTATCGATGCGAAACAAAGTGACTATGTAAAAACAGCTCGTTCTAAAGGTGTACCAGTTAAAAAAGTTTACTCAGGACACATCTTCAGAAACTCTATTTTACCAATCGCAGCATTCTTCGGATTCTCTATTACTGGATTATTCAGTGGTGGTATCTTCGTAGAAACAATCTTCGGTTACCCAGGAATGGGACAACTATTCTACCAAAGTATTCAAGATAGAGATTATAGTGTTGTTACAACATTAATGTTATTCTCTGGATTCTTAACACTACTTGGTAGTACATTAAGTGATATTATCATGGCGATTGTAGACCCACGTATTAAATTGGACTAGGAGGAAGTTGAACAATGACAAAAGCAAAAGAAGAAAAAGTTATAACTAAAACTCCTTCTGGATTTTCAGTTGTAGCTCGTGAGTTTAAAAAAGATAAAGGTGCATTTGCAGCTTTAATTACACTAAGTGCTATCTTAATTTTCGTAGTACTTTTCAATATTTACATTCGTGTAAGTGGTGTATACAGCACTTACTTTGATGTAGATTTATTAAATATTTTCTTAAAACCTGGTGAGGATGGATTCTTATTAGGTACAGACGTTGGTGGTCACTCAGTATTTGGATGGCTAATGATGGGGATGCTTAACTCTATTCTTATCGCAGTAGCAGTAACAGCGATTACTATTGGTTTTGGTACTGCAGTAGGATTAGTTATTGCTTACTACGGTGGACGTGTTGATAATATTGTGATGCGTTTTGTAGACTTTATGGTAATTATCCCAACACTGATGGTAATCATCGTATTCGTAAGTATCAAACGTGATTACGGTCTAGTACTGTTCATCTTGATATTATCAGCATTCGCATGGATGGGATCAACTCGTTTAGTACGTAGTAAAGCTTTATCAGAATCACGTCGTGATTATGTACTTGCTTCAAAAACTATGGGAACACCTGATTGGAAAATCATGTTACAAGGAATCTTACCTAACATTAGTTCTATCATTATCGTAGAAGCTACGTTATCATTAGCAGCTAATATGGGTATCGAGGTAGGTTTAACATACCTTGGATTCGGTCTTCCAGCAGGAACACCAAGTATCGGTACTATGTTATCTTATGCAAAAGATGCAGACGTACTTATTAACAAAATGTACATTTGGCTGCCAGCAGCCCTTGCGATCTTAATTATCGTACTATGTATCAACTCTATCGGTGGAGCATTAAGACGTAGTTTAGATGCTAGACAAAGATTATAATTTTAAAGGTCATGTAGAGATTCTCTACATGGCTTTTATTATTTATAAAATATTATTTACAAATAATATCCAATTCTACTGTTATAGAAGTATAATTTAAAAGATATTAAATAAATAAGTTTAAACAGAAAAATCTTAATTATTACAGTGAAATCAATAAAGGTTTTATGTTTTATTACAGAAATTTTAAGTGTTGGATTTAGATTTCCAATAAATATAAAATCCTATTTCAGTGAAAATTAAAAAAACAGTGTAAAATTTTCTGACAATTACTTGACTAGCATAAGATTTTTTGTTATAATTGCTAAAAATAAATATTTAAGGAAGGCTGTATACAATACAGCATGGAGGATAAGATAATGGAAAAGAAAAAAATGTTAAAGGTAGTTAGTTCAGCTATGGCTCTCACAATGTTACTTGCAGGATGTTCAAGCGCAAGTAACAATTCTAAGGGAACAAAGGCAGCTGTAGAGTTTAAGACAGCTGTAGACAATGGTGGAAATGCACTTAGTGGCCAACAACTTAAAATTGGTATTGCTTCTGCTGATCCACTAACAGGGATGTTTAACCCAGTATTTTATTTACAATCAACAGATTATGATGTAATGAAATATACAATGGCAGGAGCGTTCCCACTTGACGATGCAAACCGTCAAAAACAAGATGATAAAGAAGCACCGGTTATGTTCCACGTAGATCGTGATAAAAAAGAAGTTACATTAACTATTCATAAAGATCTTAAGTGGAGTAATGGAGAAGATGTTAAGGCAGATGATATCGTTGCGACTTATGAGCTTATGGGGAATCCTAAGTATACAGAAAACGTTCGTTACAGTGATGAGTACGAAGTAATCGAAGGTATGAAAGACTACCACGATGGAAAAGCTAAAAACATCTCTGGTGTAGTTAAAAAAGACGACAAGACTGTAGTACTTAAGTACAAAGAAATTAAGCCAGCATTATTATGGGGTAATGGATTCGTTGCAGAATTCTTAAATAAATCTCAAGTAGAAGCTGCATCAAAAGACTTCACTAAATTTGCTGAAGCAGAATTAAATAAAAAACCATTATCTTATGGACCATATTACTTAGATAAAGTAGTAAATGGGGAAAGTGTATTAGCGAAAGCGAACCCTTATTACTACAAAAAATCTGAAGTGAAAATTCCAGAAATCCAATTCAAAGTTGTATCACCAGCTCAAGCAAGTGCTGTTCTTAAAAATGGTGATGTAGACTTAATGGATAGTTTGACTACAGGTATCTGGGATGGTACTAAAGACGCTAAAAACGGAACAATCTTAGGAGAATCTGATTACTATGTATCATACGTAGGATTCAAACTAGGTAAGTTCAACAAAGAAAAAGGTGAAGTAGAAGTAGATCCAAACGCTAAAGCAGCTGACAAACGTGTACGTCAAGCATTCGGTTATGCGGTAGATTGGGATCAAATTAATGAAAAAATCTATAAAGGATTACGTTTCACACCAACTGGTTCTGGATTCTATCCACCAATCGTTAAAATGTTCTACAACAAAGATGGTGAGAAATATACTAAGGACGTAGAAAAAGCGAAAAAACTTCTTGATGAAGCAGGTCTTAAAGATACTGACGGAGACGGATTAAGAGAAGATAAAAACGGTAAAAAACTTACATTCAACTTCGCTATTCGTAACGTAGGTCAAGACTTCGACCAAACATTAGCTGATACATTCGTTAAATCTTGGAAAGAAGTAGGATTAGATGTTAAATTAGTAGACGGAAAACTTATGTCATCTAAAGACTGGTCTCAACGTGTGCAGGCAGATGATCCAGGAATCGATATCTTCCAAGGAGCTTGGGGATTAGGAAGTGATCCAAACGTTGCTTCATTAGTTGGAAAAACATCTCCACTTAACTTACAACGTTACACAACTGAAGAACTACAAAAATCATTAGATGCTATGGGTAGTAGCGACATGTTTGATGATGCTAAACTTAAAGAAGCATATCAAAAATTTGATAAACAATTCAGAGAAGAGGCTGCTTGGTTACCATTCAGCTGGCAACAATCAATGACATGGGTTAACAAACGTGTTAAAACATTTGATTTAGCGAAACTTAAAACTGGTGAACAAAGAATCTACAAATTAGAATTAACTGCAGATGCACCAGCAAAAAATTAATTTAGTTTAGGAATGAGATTTAACTAGGGGCACTTAGTTAAAACTCCCCCTAATAAACTTATATTTCATTTTATTTTCAATTAATTTTGAGAGGGATGGAAAATTAGAATTTTATAGAATATTTTGATTGAAGCCCTCTCAACTTTGAGAATATGAATATACAGTTTATATTATAGAAATATTAATTAGAAATAGATATAACTTAAAATGTATGGATTTAAAGGATATAAGTTCCTTAAGTCATATTAATTAAATATGTAGAGCTACAATTTTACATAGATTTAAGGCGAAGTATCGTGCTTTAATGTAGCAAGGATACTTCGTCTTAAATTTTGTTATTTTTAATTATCAACAAACTAGAGTTATATTGGAGGAAAAAATGAAGAAAAATAAATTTTTAAAAGTATTCAGTTCAGCAATGGCACTATCAATCGTTCTTGCAGGATGTTCAACATCATCAAAATCATCAAAAGATGGGAAACCCGCGGTAGAATTTAAAACATCTATTGATAACGGTGGAAGTGCAGTAAGTGATTCTGTGCTAAAAGTTGGTATCTTAAGTGCTGATCCATTAACAGGTATGTTTAACCCAGTATTTCACCTGCAAGCAACAGACAATGCAGTAATGGAAGATACTATGGCACACACATTCGCTTTTGATCATTCATATAAATTAAAAGAAGACGATGAAGACGCACCTGTTAAGTTCCATTTAGATAAAGATAAAAAACAGGTAACACTTACTATCCGTAAAGATTTAAAATGGAGTAATAATCAAGATGTAGTTGCGGACGATATTATCGCAACATACGAACTTATGGCTAATCCTAAGTATAAAGATAATATTCGTTATAAGAGCGAATTTGAAACAATAGAAGGATTAAAAGATTATCATGAAGGTAAAGCTGAAAAAATCTCAGGTATTACTAAAAAAGATGACAAAACAGTAGTTATTCAATATAAAGATGTAAAACCAGCTCTTCTTTGGGGAAGTGGATTCATAACAACATTCCTTAATAAAGATCAAGTAGCTGCAGCATCAAAAGATTTCAGCAAATTTGTAGAAGCGGAATTAAATACAAAACCATTATCTTACGGTCCATACTACTTGGATAAAGTAGTAAATGGAGAGAGTGTACTTGCTAAACAAAATCCATACTACTATAAAAAAGATGATGTAAAAGTAAAAGAAATCCAATTCAAAGTAGTTGCGCCAGCTCAGGCAAGCTCTGTAATTAAAAATGGTGAAATTGACTACATGTCACAAGTAACTCCGAATGTATGGAGTGCGGTAAAAGATTACTCAAATGGAACATTACTAGGACAACCAGATTTCTATATTTCATATGTAGGATTTAAGCTAGGGACATGGGATAAAGAGAAAAATGAAGTTAAAGTAAATCCGAACGCAAAAGCAGCGGATAAACGTGTGCGTCAAGCATTCGGTTATGCGATAGACTGGGATCAATTAAATGAAAAAATCTACAAAGGATTGCGTTTCACACCTACAAATTCAGGTATTTATCCAACACGTTCAGAAGATTATTACGATAAAGATGGATTCAAGTTCAAAAAAGATGTAGAAAAAGCGAAAAAACTTCTTGATGAAGCGGGGCTTAAAGACGTTGACGGAGATGGATTAAGAGAGGATAAAGATGGTAAAAAATTAACATTTAACTTCGCTATCCGTAATACAGGTCAAGACTACGATCAAACTCTTGCTGATGCATTCATTAAATCATGGAAAGAAGTTGGGCTAGATGTAAAACTAGCTGATGGAAAACTAATGTCATCAAAAGATTGGACACAACGTGTAACAAGTGATGATCCATCTATCGATTTATTCCAAGGGGCGTGGAGCTTAGGTACGAACCCTAACCCAGCACGTCTACTAAGTGATAAAGCTAAAGTTAACTATCAAAGATATATGAGTGATGTGCTTAAAAAAGACTTAGAAACAATCAACTCTAAAGAAATGTTAGATGATGCTAAGCGAAAAGAAGCATACAAGAAATTCGATAAAGACTTTGCAGAAGAGGCTGCTTGGTTACCATTTAGCTGGAGTACAGATATCACATGGGTAAATAAACGTATCAAAAACTTCGATGTTAAAAAATACGCTTATGGTGAACAAAAACTATATGCATTAGAGCTTACTAATAAGGATAGTGCTAAAGGATAATTTAAAAAGTTTATATTAAGTTTATAAGGATTACTCAAGAAACAACTTGAGTAGTCCTTTTTTATATAAGAAAATAAATGTGTCAATTTGACAAAGTTTTGAAAAGAATAATTAGTTTATGGATGCTGAATATCCTTGATATGTAAGTAAAGTAAAAGATATGTGCGTTTTATAAATAATAATTTACAAGATAGTTTATTGATATTAAATTTATATTTTTAAAGAAACGAACAGAAATTTCAAAAAAGAATTTTGTTATTTTTTTATTATTTTCTGAAAATTCACTTGACTTATTTTTAAAATAATGTTAAACTTATTTCATAAATAATTGAAAATAAGTTTTTATATATCATGGAGGAAATAAAATGAAAAAGAATAAGTTTCTAAAAGTATTTAGTTCAGCGATGGCTCTTTCAGTAATTTTAGCTGGATGTTCAACATCAAGTAATTCTGGAAGCAAAAACGCTCCTAAAGCAAAAGTAGAATTTAAAACAAGCTTTGATAACGGTGGATCAGCTGTAGATGGTGCTACATTAAAATATGGTATCTTATCAGCTCAGCCATTAACAGGTCTTTGGAACCCAGTATTCTCTGATAAAGCAGAAGACCAATACGTAAACCAAGCAGTTATGGGTGGAACATTCCCTTCTGATGAAGAAGGTCGTACTATTCAAGATAATGCTGATGCTCCAGTTAAATTCCACTTAGATCGTGAGAAAAAAGAAGTTACATTAACTATCCATGACGGTGTTAAATGGAATAATGGAGAAGCTTTAACTTCTAAAGATATCGTAGCTACATACGAACTTATGGGTAACCCTAAATTCACTACAAACACTCGTTACAATGAGTCATACGAATTTATCGAAGGTATGAAAGAATACCACGCTGGAAAAGCGAAAACTATCTCAGGTCTTCAAGTTAAAGATGATAAGACTGTAGTAATTAAATATACTCAACTTCGCCCATCATTACTATGGGGAGAAGGTTCTGTAGATAACTTCTTGAATGCAAAACAAGTAGAAGAAGCTTCTAAAGACTTCGCTAAATTTGCTGAAGCAGACTTAAACAAAAAACCATTATCATATGGTCCTTATTACATCACTAAAGTAGTAAACGGAGAAAGTGTTCTTGCTGAACAAAACCCTCACTACTACAATAAAGATAAGATGAAACTTAAAAAAATCGAGTTCAAAACAGTAGCTCCAGCTCAAGCTAGCCAAGTAATCAAAAATGGAGAAGTTGACGTAATCGATAGCGTTACTCCAAGTGTTTACGAAGGAGCAAAAGATATTAAGAACGGAACATTCTTAGGAGAAGCTTCTCGTTACATGTCATATGTTGGATTCAAATTAGGTAAATTTGATAAAGCTAAGGGAGAAAACGTAGTTGATCCTAAAGCTAAACTAGCTGACAAAAACTTACGTCAAGCATTCTTATATGCAGTTGACCGTGACCAAATCAATGAAAAAATCTTCAAAGGATTACGTTTCACTCCAACTGGATCTGGTATGTACCCAGCAGCTGTAGGTAAATTAGTAAACGAAAATGCAACTGCAGCTAAAAAAGATGTAGAAAAAGCTAAAAAATTAT
>NZ_KQ959989.1:0-22135 GCF_001553035.1 Gemella haemolysans | reverse complement strand
AAAAAAGATGTAGAAAAAGCTAAAAAATTATTAGATGATGCAGGATACAAAGATAAAGATGGAGACGGACTACGTGAAGACAAAAACGGAAACAAACTTTCATTCAACTTCGCAATCCGTAACACAGGTGCTGAATATGACCAAGCATTAGCAGACGTATTCGTTAAATCTTGGAAAGAAGTAGGATTAGATGTTAAATTAGTAGACGGAAAACTTATGTCTCCAAAAGACTTCTCTCAACGTGTACAAGCAGATGATCCATCAATCGATATCTTCCAAGCTGCATGGCAATTTGGAACAAACCCTAACCGTCAAGAGTTACTAGGTAAAAAAGCTCCGTTAAACTTATATCGTTACACTACTGAAGCATTCGAAAACAGCTTCAAAGCTCAAGGATCAGAAGATATGTTTGATGACGCTAAATTAAAAGCAGCTTACAACAAATTTGATGGTGAAGTAGCTGAAGAATTACCATTCTTCCCATTAAGCTGGGATACAAGTATCACATTCTTCAACAAACGTGTTAAATCATACGATTTAGCTAAAGCTAAGAAAAACCAATTCAAACTTTATGACATTGAGTTAACAGCTAACGAAGGTGCTAAATAATAAAAATTAAAATGCGACATAGATGACTTAGGTTGTCTATGTCGTTTATTTTTTTCATAATTGAAAGAAAATTCAAAAAACTCTTGATTTTTTATACAATTAGTAGTAAAATAAGTACAACAAAAGTATAAAAGATTTTTCATTATAACTAAAATGAAGAACTTAATGATTAGGAGGACTACCATGAAACAAAATTTCAATATTCAATCTTGGCAATGGCGTAGATAATATTGTGTGTATGTTTTAACGACATAGACACAATTTTAGCGTGCTCTAAAAAGTGTCTATGTCGGCAAGGTAGGAAATTTGTAATTATACAATGTACTAAAAATTCGATAGTGCCGCATAGTAAAATAAACTATGCGGTATTTTTCTCTTTTTAGAGTAGGTTAAATATATAAACGTCTTAAAATTAACACTATTATTCAGGAGAAAATTAACTATGAAACAAAGAAAAATATTATCAGTATTCAGTTCTGTATTTGCATTATCAATTTTATTAGCAGGATGTTCTACAGGCTCAAATAGCAGTAACCAAAATCAAACTAAAGCGAAAGTAGACTTCAAAGTATCTGCGGATAATGGAGGGAATACAGTCAAGGATGCTACATTTAAATATGGAATACTAACAAATAGCCCATTTGTTGGATTATTTCACCCAGTATTACACGCTAACAAGGCTGATGGAGTTATTACAGAAACAGTATTCGGAAAAACTTTCCCAGTAGATGATGCGTTGAAATATAAGTTAGATGATAAGGATGCACCTGTAAAATTACACATAGACAAAGATAAAAATGAAGCAACCTTAACGATTCACGATGGTGTGAAATGGAATAATGGTGAAGATCTTACATCAAAAGATATAATTGCTAGTTATGAACTACTAGGGAATCCAAAATACACAGAAAATGTAAGATATAATGGTTCATTTGAGCTTATCGAAGGTATGAAAGATTATCACGAAGGAAAAGCTAAGACAATCTCAGGTATTCAAGCGAGGGATGACAAAACTGTAGTTATTAAATATAGTAAGTTATCACCTTCAATGTTATGGGGAGATGGATTCATTTACGCATTCTCTAACGCAAAACAAATCGCAAAAGTAACTGACTTTGCTAGATTTGGAGAAGCTGAATTAACAAAACGTCCATTATCATATGGTCCTTATGTAATAACAAAAGAAGTACAAGGGGAGAGTGTTATAGCTGAAGCCAACCCGTACTACTATAAAAAAGATGAGATAAAAGTGCCTAAAGTCGAATTCAAAGCAGTAGCACCAGCACAAGCGAGTCAAATACTTAAAAATGGTGAAATAGACTACCTAACTGACATAAACACAACGGTTTATGAAGGATTAAAAGATGCGAAAAATGGTGAACTACTAGGACAACCATCTTCATTCATGTCATTTGTAGGATTTAAATTCGGTAAATATGATAAAGAGAAAAAAGAAAATATACCTTTAGAAAATACTAAATTTAATAATAAAAATGTAAGACAAGCCTTCTTATATGCAGTCGATCGTGATCAAATCAATGAGAAAATCTATAAAGGATTACGCTTTACACCAACAGGTTCAGCTCTATATCCACCAACAGTCGGAAAACTAAGAAATGAAAAAGCTACTGTTGTTAAAAAAGATGTAGAAAAAGCTAAAAAATTATTGGATGAAGCAGGATACAAAGATGTAGATGGAGACGGATTAAGAGAAGATAACAAAGGGAATAAACTAGTATTCAATTTTGCCTTCCAAGGTGGAAATAACTACGATCAAGCCTTAGCCGACACATTCATTAAATCATGGAAAGAAGTAGGTCTAGATGTAAAATTACTAGACAATAAATTAATGGGTAAAAAAGAATGGGATCAACGAGTACTAGGTGATGACCCAGAGATCGATTTATTCTTAGGTGCAGGTCACCACGGATCAGACCCTAGTCGTCAAGAACTATTCGGGCGCCAGTCACAATTCAACTACTTTAGATACACTAGCGACAAAATCGATGAAGCCTTCAAAGAGCAAAGATCAGATGAAATGTTTGATGATAATAAATTAAAAGAAGCATATAACAAATTCGATGATTTAATCGCAGATGAATTACCATTCTTTGGACTAAGCTGGGATACAGAAATCACATATGTTAACAAGAGAGTAAAACATTTTAATGTTGAAGACTTCACAAAAGGACGATTAAGTGTAGAAAATCTAGAACTAACAAAAGAAGCTCCTGAAAAATAATATATAGTGATTGAATATGAAGTTTAATCAGAAAAACATAAATAAAACCTCGTTTTATTAGATTATTATGACGTGTATAATTGTTTAGATTGTAAAATATTAAGTTAAAATAACTAAGGGTGACTTGAAGATGGATATTTCTATGAAATAGATATCTCCGAGTCGCTCTTTATTAATTATCGATAGAAATTTTAGAGTATTTCCGAGGAAATAGTGGTTGAGAAAAGTTGTATGTAATAATACCAGTGTATGGAATGCTAACAGTTGAATTTTTTGTTAATAACGTATAAAATTATAAAAGTATAATGTATTTATTGCTATGATAGTGAATACTTTTAGAATTTTAAAATTCACAGAAAATTTATAGGAAAGGTGTATTAATGAGAAAATTTATTTCAGAGTTATTGTTAATAATTGTTACGATTATTTGGGGATTAGCTTTTATCTGGCAAAATATTGCAAGTAAGGTTCTAGGGCCTCTTACAGTTGTAGGTATAAGATCAGTAATCGCAGTAGTATTTCTTGGTGCTATAGCACTTCTGATTCCAAGTTTGTATAGAAGTCAGGATCCTAAGATTTTGGCAGAGCCAATAACAAAAAATAAAAGTTGGATACTTGGTGGTATCTGTGGAATAGTATTATTTTTTGCAATGTATATTTCGCAAATAGGTATCGGGATGACAACAGCAGGAAAAGCTGGATTTATTACAGTGTTATACATTTGTATAGTACCATTTATCGGGGTATTCTTAGGTAACAAACTTAATAAATTCTTTATTATAGGATTAATTTTATCTGTAATTGGTTTTTATTTCTTATCGGTAAAAGAAGAATTTGCCTTAGAGATGGGAGATATTATTGTCCTAATTAGTGCGGTTCTATTCGGGATTCATATAATTGTTATTGATTATTCAGCAGCAAGAGTTAATTCAATGTTCTTATCTATCGTTCAATTAGTCGTAGTATCTGTATTAAGCTTAGTATTAGCTATTTTCAAGGAAACAATCGTCTTTGCAGATATAATGAGTGTTATTTGGCCACTACTTGCGATAGGGGTGCTTTCTAGTGGAGTAGGGTATACTTTACAGATTGTAGGGCAAAAAGATGTACCACCGCATACAGCATCGCTAATATTAAGTTTAGAGTCTGTTGTGGCTGCGATAGGAGGAGTTCTTATTCTTGGTGAGCACATAGGGCTAAGAGAAGGAATAGGTATGCTTATCGTCTTCGTAGGTATTATAGTTTCGCAACTACGAGATAAAAAGAGTAATTAAATAATTTACAATGAAATTTAATGGAGGGCAGCTTGAAAATCATGATTTATAAATAGATTTCCTTGCGCCTTCTATTTTTATGAGGTTAAAGATGAAAAAAATATTAAAGATATTGTTAGGGTTAGTACTTATGGGGATTTTAGGGTTTGCAGGATTAGTTGGATATTTATGGGCTACAGAATATAGTCCAAACGGAGTTGAGAGTTTGAAGGTAACTAAACAAGGTACATCAGAAAGTGCTAAGGTAGGAACAGAGTACACAGCTCTTAACTGGAATATAGGTTATGCTGGTCTTGATAAAGATGAAGACTTCTTTATGGATGGTGGAAAGATGGTTTTACCACTTGATAAAGCTCATGTTGAAGAAAATCTAAAAAATATTACAGAGATTGTTAAAAACGAAAAAGCCAACGTCAATTTTATTCAAGAGATAGATGAAGATTCAAAACGTAGCTACAATATCAATCAAGTTACTAAATTCGATGAAATACTTGGCTTAAATAGTATTTTAGCATATAATTTCAAGGTTAGATATATACCTTATCCAGTGCCACCGTTAGGGAAGGTTAAGAGTGGTATCTATACTGCGACTAGTTTCAACGTGGAGAATGCAAGAAGATTCCAAATGGCGATTCCATTCACATTCCCAGAGAGACTTGCTAATTTAAAACGTGGATTCTCTGTTATTTATACAAAAGTTGAAAATAGTGATAAGCATTTAGTATTGATTAATGCTCATCTGGATGCTTATGATAAAGGTAATTCTGGTAAAAAAGCTCAGATGAAACAACTTCTTGAATTTATTGATTATGAGTATAAAAAAGGTAATTATGTCCTTGTTGGAGCGGATTTTAATCAGTCGTTAAAAACTTTAACTCAAGATGAGATTAACGTTGTTCCAAAAGAATTATGGCGTGCTGAGAATCTCGATAAGAGTATGTTACCTGCAGGATTTAACTTAGTGTATGATGAAAGTAAAAATTCTGCGAGACTTAACAATAAGCCTTATGTGAAAGATAGTGAAGGTACTTATGGCTTTATTATCGATGGATATATTGCTAGTGATAATATAGAAGTGCTAGAAGTAGAGACACTAAATCAAGAGTATAGATATAGTGATCATAACCCGGTAAAACTAAGATATAAATTGAAATAGAATAAAAGAAGCGGCTCTGAATTAAGTTAAAAGAGTCGCTTTTTTTGATAAACTAAATTTTGGGGAACTTGTTCTTTTGATTGTGGTGCGAGACGTCTTCAACCAACTAAAGTTGTTTTCCGACTAAAAAGAAAGCCTGTAGTCTTTCTTTTCCTCGATAAAATGCATTCGCATTTTATTATCACCACTATAAAGAACAAGTTAATATATATTATTTCTAATGTACCAAATAATAGAATAATTCAAACAATAGGTGAATTTAATTATAATGTTTAGGGGCTGAAAGCCATCCCTATAAGTGAATGTAAGTAAATTCTATCGATACTAGTTCTTTGATTGTGATGTGAGACTTCTCTAACTAATTGGACATGAACAATCCCACAAACTTATGCTTGTGGGATTGTTTTTTATACATTTTGTTCTGCGTCTTTTTTGAAGAATAGTTTGTTTAGTTTATCAACGATTGCTGATAAAGCTCCATCTCCAGAAATGTTACATGCAGTTCCAAAGCTATCTTGAGTGATGTATAATGCGATCATTAGAGATAACATGATTTCGTTGAAACCAAGAACTGATTGTAATAATCCAAGAGCTGCCATAACTCCTCCACCAGGAACACCAGGAGCAGCTACCATTGTTACTCCAAGTAGTAAGATGAATTTAATCATTACTGCAGCTGATGGGAATGCAGCACCGTTTTGTAACCAGAATACTGCAGATGCACATGTAGTTAATGTAATTGTACTTCCTGATAAGTGGATAGTCGCAAATAATGGAATAGTGAAGTTTGCGATATTTTTATCAACACCCATTTTTTTAGTACTTTTTAGTGTTACTGGGATAGTAGCAGCTGAAGATTGAGTACCGATTGCAGTCATGTATGCTGGTAAGATGTTTACAAGCATCTTGAATGGGTTTCTAGCGTTAAGTGTTCCAGCTACGAAGTATTGGATAATAATGATAATTACGTGCATAATAATGATAATTACGAATACCATAGCGAAGATTTTTAAAATCTTGAATACTTCACCAGAAGCTGTAATGTTCATGAATACACCTAGGATGTAGAATGGAAGAAGTGGAATAATCACTGTAGCAAGTAATTTTTCAATAATTTCTCCGAAATCTGCGAATCCTTGTTTAAGTCCTTCTGATTTAGTTGCTGAAATCCCGATTCCTAAGATGAATGAGATAATAAGCGCTGTAGTAACATCAAAAATCGGAGCCATTTTAAACTCGATGAAAGGTTTTAATAATAAATCCTCTGGATTTTTGAATGATTGTAGTGTAGCGTTAGCTAGTATACTTGGTAATACTGCTTGAGCTGATAGGAATGCGAATGTTCCTGCAATAATTGTAGAAATATAAGCAACCCCTGTTGATAATCCAAGTAATTTACCAGCGTTGTTTGATACTTGGCTGATACCTGGTACGATAAATCCTACGATAATAAGTGGAATTGTGAATCCTAAGAATGCGCTGAAAATAGATGAGAATGTTACGAAAACTCTAATGATTGATGTTGGTAGAGTACTTCCTAAGATTATCCCTAATGTTACAGCGATAATAAGTTTTGCTATTAATGGAATTCTTTTATATAAACTCATTGTCCGATCTCCTTTTTTATTTATTGTATTTTTTAAAAAGACATGTGTACATTATACAAGAAAAACCTTAATTTGTAAAGGGGAATAGACATATTTTTTAATTATTTGAAAATTTTATAAATCTATATAGTAGAAATTCGGTTGAACTAAACAAAAAAAAGCTTAAAACCTCAAATTATTATTGAGATTTTAAGCTTATTGTAGTTATTAGATTAATTTGAATACATCATTTAAGTTCTCAGCCATTGTTGGGTGAGTGAAGATTTGATCTCTGATGTAAGTGTAAGGAATTTTGTTATCAATTGCCATTTTGATTAGGTTGATAATTTCTTCTGAGTTTTTACCGAATAAAGTAGCCCCAAGAATTAAGTTAGTGTCTTTGTCTACAGTTACACGGAATAATCCACGTGGGTCTTGGTTAACAGCTCCTCTAGGCATGTTAGCAACTGGTAAAGATGCTACTGCAACATTAGGGTATGCTGCTTCAGCTTCTTCTTTGTGTAATCCAACGTGAGATAATGCTGGAGAGATGAATGTTGAGTAAGGTACGTTTTTACGGTCAGCAGTTGTGTATTCTTTGTTGCCGTGTAAGTATCCGTTAACTACTCTGAAGTCATCTAATGATACGTAAGTGAATTGTAATCCACCGTTAACATCACCAACTGCGAATACATTTTCTACAGCTGTTTGACAGAATTCGTCAACTACGATTGTTCCGTTTGGACGTAATTCGATATCAGTGTTTTCTAATCCTAATCCTTCAGTGTTAGCACGACGTCCAGTTGCGTGTAATACTGCTTCGAATTCTAGTGGACCATATTTTTCTGTATCAACAACTACAAGTTCTCCGTTGTTGCGGATTTCTTTTGTTGCAGTTCCTAGTTTGAACTCGATTCCAGCTTCTTCTAAGTATCCTTGAGCAAGTTCAGCGATATCTTTATCTTCTCTTCCTAAGATTCCAGGAGCGAAGTCGATAACTGTAACTTTAACTCCAAGACGAGCGTATAAGTTAGCGAATTCTAATCCGATGTTACCTCCACCGATAATTCCTAGAGTTTTAGGAGCTTTTTCTAATTGTTGGAATTCAGTGCTATCGTAAACATTTTTAGATGTTGTTAATCCTGGAATTGGTAATACATTGTTTTTAGCTCCAGTGTTAATTACTACGATTTCACCTTCAAGTTGTTTAGTTTCTCCGTTAGCAGAAATTTCTACTACTTTGTTAGAAACGAATTTAGCGTGAGCTGTGTAAACATCAATGTTTGGACTGCTGTCTAACATAGCGAAGTTTTTAGCGTTAAGTTTAGATACAACAGCATCTCTTGTAGCTTTAGCTTCTACGAAGTCTTTTTTGTTGTCAGCAGCTACGATTAAAGTTTTAGTTGGGATACATCCGATATTGATACAAGTACCACCGTACATTGCACTGCTTTCTTCAACTACTGCTACTTTTTTTCCTTCTTTAGCAAATGTTGCTGCTAAAGTTTTTCCGGCTTTACCGAATCCTACTACTAATAAATCATATTTAACCATAATTTGATTCCTCTTTTACTTTAGATTTAATTGTTTATTGTTTATATCTATATAATAAATATAAATGAAAACTCTTTAGTTCATATTGTACTCCTACTCTTTTAAAATTTCAAGTACTTTGCCTACAAAGGTAGACGTTTTTTCAAATTTTTTTTTGATATAAGATTATATTATTGATCGAATCGCTATAATATCAACGTTTTAAAGAAAAATTTTTCGGATATTATTTTGATATTACTTCTCATTATGGTATAATATCTTTTGTACAAATATGAAATTTTATGGAGGAAAACAATGACATTACCTAATTGTCCAGAATGTAAAAGTGAATATACTTATGAAGATGGAAATATGCTAGTATGTCCAATGTGTGCTCATGAATGGTCACCAGAAGATACTAGTGGAGCAGAAGAGGAAAAAGTTTACCGCGATGCTAACGGAAATGTACTTCAAGATGGAGATACAGTTTCTGTAATTAAAGATTTAAAAGTTAAAGGTAGTTCATCTACATTAAAACAAGGAACTCGCGTTAAAAATATCAGATTAGTTGATGGAGATCACAACATCGATTGTAAAATTGATGGTTTCGGAGCTATGAAACTAAAATCTGAATTTGTTAAAAAAATATAATACAAAAAGAGCTGACTCAATAGTATGATTTTGATGAAATCATTAAAGAGTACAGCTCTTTTAATTTTTATATCGGTACTTAATCTTCCGAAAATAGAAAAGATAGTATATAATAAATAAATGTGTTGAAAATAAATTGAAAAGAATGAAAGGAAATACAATGACGAAAATTCAAAAACGTTTATCTATGATAGCTTTACTTTTAGCTAATTTTATAGGTGGACTTGATACAACAATGTTGAATACTGCATTACCGCAAATTATTAAGGATTTAAATGGTATAAACCAATTAGGTCTGTTAACTTCCATGTTATTATTTTTTATAGCCATGACTACTGTCCTTTGGGGTAAGCTTGGAGAAGTAATAGGTAATAAAAAAGCATTTCAATTATCAATTTTAATCTTCGCAATAGCTTCTATACTAGGGGGATTTTCTGTAAATATCTGGATGATGGTATTTGCTAGAGGATTAATGGGTATTGGTATAGGAGGAATGATTTCTATTCCTTTTGTAATATATGCTAAGCTTTTTCCTGATGCCAAAGAAAGAGCTGTTGCTTTAGGATGGGTAACAGCCTTCTATGGTGTGGCAAGTATCTTAGGTCCTATTGTTGGAGGTTTTGTGGTTGATGTATTAGGGTGGTCTTGGATATTTTTTAGCCTTGTTCCATTTTCAGTAGTTTCTTTAGTATTAATCCAAATTTTTTATAAGGAAACTGTAATTTCACAAAAACCAAGAGTTGATTACATTGGAAGTGGACTATTAGTTATTATTTCGGGAGTTATTCTTTATTGGATTAGTAATCTTCCGAAGCTTAATATATTTATGAATAGTTTACTAGCAATGTTTGTTATTGTTAGTGGTTATATGCTATGGAAGTTGGAAAAAAAGGAAACAGAACCGATTCTGCCAATTAGTCTGTTAAAGAATATGTCTTATATTACGAAAAACTTAATTATGGTGTTGGTCTATGCTTTTGCCATAGGATATAGTATTTACGCTCCAATGTGGGCGCAGGTTGTATTAGGAACTAGTGCAACTATGGCAGGTGGGACACAGATTTTTAGTTCTATCGCAGTTATGTTAGCAACGAGATTCTCTTCTAAATTTATAAGTAAATGGTCGTTTGAAAAACTTATAAATATAGGTTTTATAGCGATGTCTGTTTCAGTATTTATGATGGCCTTTGCTCCAATAGGTGTTTCTTATTACTATATTTCGATTAGTGGTGCTTTCCTTGGAGTTGGCCATGGTTTTATTTTCCCATCAGCACAAGTAGCATTTCAAGAAGTTGTACCTAAAGAACAACTTAATATAGCAACTACTTTTAGCTTATTATTAAGAACATTAGGCCAAACTCTTATGGCATCAATTTATGGTTTAGTATATGCTAGCCAAGTTAATGGTATTAACAGTATAGAACACTCATATCAAGGATTACATATAATCTTTATTATTGCAGCTGTTTCAGTTATATTTGGATGGGTAATGAACAAAATTACTTGGAAATTATAATAACAATTTTCTTTTTATATGCATTAAAATAGTAGATTAAAACAAACAGTCTGTAAACCTTGATGATTTACAGACTTGTTTTTTTATCTTTTGATTAGTTTTAATATTTTTCTTCTTAGTGGTAATCCGTAGTTGTACATTAAATTGAATACGTGAGAGATTACTAAATCGAACTCCCCGTAGTATTCTACGATATTTGGAGCGAATTTTGATTTAAAACCAAGTAGACTGTCGTTTAAATCTCCTTCGATGCCACCCATAGATACTTCTTTAACACCCATTTCTTGAGCTTTTTTCATCGTATCAGAAAAGACTTTATACTGGGCAGGGAGTTTCGCGAAATCTTCATTCATACCAGCGTAAATAATTTCAGCATGGTTACCATAAGCGATAGTAATCGCAGCACTTATAACCTGATTCTTGCTCTTATCTTCGATTTCTAAGCTATCAAATAAAACGATTAGCTTTTCAATTCCAGCTACTTGTTCAAGAAGAGTGCGTTTTTTCTTCGGTGATTTTTCTCCAAGAGCTTCAATTTCATCTTCAATAGCTTCTTTTCTAGAATGACATTCTTTTACAGCTTTTTCTACATTTATATATGAAATGTATAATAAAGCATTATCTCCAAAAGTATCTAGTAAGTTTTCGAAATACTCACGTCCACGAAGAGAGATGTTTTTTCTCTTTTCAGTACAAGCTAGGGCGAAAAGGAAGTCATCAAGATTCTCTTTACCACAACGTCTAACTTCAACGAATTTTTTCTCTGCATCACGAATTAAGCGACGTGTATCTTTTGGGAAAAGATCAGGAACTTCTTGTTCAAGTTTCGTAACTGTGTTAAAACGTGGTTGGATAGTACTGCTCATATCAAGGCTAAAACCTTTGTGTTTATAACCATTCTCCTTGAATACTTTAATAAGACTGTTGTTCTCTCTATCTATCTCAATATCCTTAAACACTGCTAACTTCTCATCTTTTACCGCAGTAGGTATATCTAATTTAACCATTTTAGCACCTTTATCTTTGGCGAATTTTTTAAGGTTAGTTAAAAAGAAATTAAGTAGCTCAGTATTAGTATAATCAAGAATTGGACCACGTGGTGCATACCATAATCCTTGACGAGTTAGAATCTGTACAGCAGCTAAAATATTGTCATTTTCATCTGCGACAGCTACTCTTACAGCACCCCAAGTATTTTTAATGTGAGACCACTCGATAGCTTGCATCATATTACCGTGTTTGTGATTTTTTATAAATTCAGTATATTTTTCATCGTTAATATTTGTTAAAAATTTCATTATTCAATAATCCTTTAACTAAAGTACACTTAATCATAACAAATTATAGTAGAAAAATCAATTTTTAGAAGGAAAGAGCGATAAATAAGTTAATTAAAATGTTTACAAGCGCCTACAAAACCTATATAATATTTATATAGAATAAAATAAAGGAAGTAATTGCGATGAACATGAATATGTTGTACATTATGCTAGGATTTATATTTGTCTATGCGATGATTTCTAACGCAAGAGAGAAGATAAAAAAGCGTAATGAAAAGAGTAAAGAAGCATTTGAAAGACTTCAAACACCAGCGTATAAAAAAGAATTAGAAAAAGTTATAAATTTAAGTCAAGATGATGCATTTAATATTGCTGCATTAAGAAAAGCATATTTTTTAAATGGAAAAGATGCAAAAAAATTAATAGAAATTTTCAAAAAAAATAGATAGGAAAAACAAGAAACTCAACAAATCGATTTTTATGAATTGAACTGTTGAGTTTCTTCTATTAACTGATTATTTTCCTTCAATAGTAATCATCCATACTTCACTACGAGCTGAAGTTTTGAAAGGTGGTCCCCAGAAACCGTAACCTGCAGAAGTGAAGAAATGTTTACCATTAATCTTCGCGTAGCCGTGATCTAGGGTATAAACTACATCTGTGATGAAGTTTAATGGCCATAGTTGTCCGCGGTGAGTATGCCCTGAGAGTTGAACATCTATAGGCAAGGTAGCGTGATAATCGATAGCATCAGGTTGATGGTCAACAAGAATAATTGTCTTATTTAAATCAACACTGTTAAGCAGTTCAGCAGTATCAAGTCTATCGCGACTGACACTTTTATCTTTACGTCCAACCAAAGTAACATCATTATTAATAGCGATACTCTCATCAAATAGTGGGATTATTCCTGTCTTTTTAACTTCGTTTACTATTTCTAGTGCGTCACGGTCGTGATTTCCCATAGTCGTATAAACTCCTAGAGGAGCTTTTAATTTGCTAAGATTTTCTTGCATATTACGCTTTTTGTACATAACCATATCATCGTCCATAAGGTCTCCTGCGATAACTACAGCATCTGGCTTCGCTTCATCAACAATCTTATTCAGTTTCTCAAGTTGAGGATTTGAGAAAAATGTTCCAAGATGAAGATCAGAGATCATAGCTATTTTAACAGGAGTATCAAGATGTTTATCTACCTTGATAGTCTTATTAATAACAGTAGGCGAGTATGCCCAAAATAGCCCAAGAGCAGTCATACCTAATAAATATAAGGTAGTTATGCTTAAACTAATTCCTTGAGAAAGGTTCAATTTAAAGATTTTTAGTAATAACTTAGAAACTAATAAGATAACACCTATGACAGCACCATTTAGGAAGTAGAAATACCAAACGTTTCCGTAGTTTACCCAAGGTGCACCTAATCTCAGCATATAAGCAATGATAGAAAAGTTAGCAACGACAAATAGCGCTATACCGATAGCTAATTTAACCTTAGGGGGAACAAAAGGTGAGATCATCCATTTTAAGCCAAGCCACATCAGGAATACGAGTATTTCATATACCGCGAATACCCCGATAAAACCAACGATAAATTTCCAATTATTCAATATCAATTCTCCTTCAAACTATTTAATAACAAATGTAAGGGAGTGACTCAAAAATCATGATTTCGGAGAAACAAGATTTTGTTGAGTCATCCCCGCACAGTTTATTAGATATCTAAAAAGCTTTTATAAAGCGAATTTAGATATCAATAAACCACTGCGTCTATGAGTTATCATATACATTTTTTAAAAGTTAGGACTTTTGGGTCAGCCCTAACAGGGTGCTTTTCATTATACAATATGTAGTTTAAATTGTCATTAAATTAAGTCGAATAGGATGATTCTTTTAAGTGTTGAGATTAACTTCTTAATTTTAAAAGTTATTGTTGTCATTGCTGCTGGAATGATGTTGAGCGTAATCTTATCTATCTGTGGCACCTTTGCTCTTAGAATAAGGAAACTGGAATTTTGTCAGTTCTCTATCTTGGAAGAGATATAAAAATCTTTTAAACTGATGGGTTTCTTAGTGAAAGACTGTGAAATTTTTGATATAATATGAAGAATCAACTGATAGATGCTTTTTTATTTATCTAGAAAAAAGAGATATTTTTTTAAAGACTTACAGGTGAGAACTAAGGAAATTTAAATACATATGTAATGTTTGATAGAAAATCACTCTATCCTCATCAACAGATAAACAGAAATAAATTAAATAAAAGGAGAAACAGATGCCTGGAAATTATTCAACACGTGAATACCGTGAAAAATTATACGATGATCTTCATGTTAGATCGAGAGATACAGCGATTTTGATGTGTGCAATTTTTATTGCCTCTATCGGACTAAATATGAATTCAACAGCTGTTATTATAGGGGCCATGTTAATTTCACCTCTCATGACACCGATTGTTGGACTGGGATTAGGTTTAGCTATTTTTGACACTCGTTTAGTCAAGCAAGCTCTAGGGGTTTTACTTACTCAAGTATTGGTCAGTTTACTTGTATCAACTCTATATTTCTGGATTACTCCCTTATCTTATGCAAGTAGCGAATTGATTTCACGAACTTCTCCAACGATTTGGGATGTCCTAATTGCTATTGCCGGTGGGATTGCTGGTGTGATCGGTTCAAGGAAAAAAGAAGCAAACAATATTGTGCCAGGAGTAGCCATTGCTACAGCTCTAATGCCGCCTATCTGCACTGCCGGCTATGGTTTAGCTAATGGAAATGTACGATTTTTATTTGGAGCTCTCTATCTTTTCTTGATTAACTGTGTCTTTATAATGCTAGCCAACATTATTGGGGCAAAAATTTTAATGAGAAAATCTCCCTTAACTTCATTCAAAGAGCTAAACATTAAAATGAAAATTGGTTTGATATCTTTGATTGTATTATTGGTTGTTCCAGCCAGCTATTCGGCAGTTACTCTAACGATAGAACAAGCGAGAAAAGAAGGTGTCAAACAGTTTGTAGGAAAAGAGTTTGACAATCATACGGTTATCAATCAAGTCTACAAGTCAAGGGACAATGAATTAATCTTGACAATTGTTGGTGACCCGATTTCAGAAGAAGAATTAGAAATAATTCACCAAAAACAAGCCTCTTACGGTATTCAATCTGTTAAATTGAAAGTTAATCAAGTTCAGAATTCGACAAAATTAGATAGTGAAGCGACCAAGGAATTTTATGAAATTATTAATAAATATATCGATCAAAAACTATCTGAAAAAGATTCACAAAAAGATCTTGTAAAAGAAAATGAAGCAGACAAGGGTTAAGGATATTCTATATCCTCAATCCTTGTCTTTTTAATTTGATTTTTTTAGAAACAGTAGTTAGGTCTTTTAGTATAGCTCGCCCAATAACTTTGAAGATTTCATCGCGTTCTAAGCCTAATTGGATATCATTACGATATAAAAGGGTAAGATATTTATGCTTTATCATAGTTGATCTTATTTTTAATTTAAATGTCTCACACTTAATTACAACGCAAAAGATCATTCCAAAGCAGGTTTCGCTTTGATTAGGTAGGTGGAAGTTACTTAGATAATAAGCTGTTTATAATGAGTTGCCAAAGTATATAAAGAAAAGAAGAAAATCTGTAGATAATATAGACCTTATGATTGAAATAAATAAGGGTATAAGTGATTATGTTGAAATTGAATATTTACTTTAAAAACTGCTGAATAAAAGCACCCAGGAAATTAGACTCCTAGATGCTTTTTATCTATGTAATTATTTACCTAATTTTTCTAAGTGTTTAGCTAGGCGTTCGTTAACGAAATCCCAGTTTACAACACGGAAGAATTCTTTAATGTAGTCTGGACGACGGTTTTGGTAATTTAGGTAGTATGCATGCTCCCAAACGTCTAATCCAAGAATTGGAGTAAGACCTGTTAAGTATGGAGAGTCTTGATTAGCTGTTGAAGTAACAACTAATTTACCTTCTTTATCTAAAGCAAGCCATGCCCAACCACTACCGAATCTTGTAGCAGCTGCAGCTGAGAAGCTCTTAACGAATTCTTCGTATCCACCAAGTTCAGCTTCAACTTTTTCTTTAACTAATCCAGCGAATTCAGAAGAATCTGCTTTAGTTAGTGATTGCCAGAATAGGCTGTGGTTGTGGTGTCCACCACCATTGTTGATAACAGCTTGACGGATGTCAGCAGGTACGCTATCGATGTTTTTTAATAGACCACAGATGCAGTTAGCTTCGAATTCTGGGTGTTTTTCTAAAGCTGCGTTTAAGTTGTTAACGTAAGCAGCGTGGTGTTTGTCATGGTGAATTTCCATTGTTTTAGCGTCGATAACTGGTTCTAAGTAATCGAATCCATAAGGTAATTCAGGTAATTTAAATGTCATAGTAATTGTCCTCCCGGGATTTTTATAAATATATTATAATTATAAGAAAAATATTAAAAATAAACAACAAAAATGCTTACAAAAAATTTTTTTTATTGTATAGAAACTATTTTTCACCTTATCTAAATATAGGGATATTAGAATAAAAATTTTAAACAGGAAGAGAAATTGCTTATATTAATACTATGAAAATATATGTCTTAATATAATAGTTGTGTCTGATGTTATATGTAATATTTTATATTAGATATTATTAAGAGTTTCAATTTTTAATGGCTATCTATGGACTATTTTTAAAAAATTTTATACAATAGTATTTGCATGAGAATTTTTAATCATGATAGTAAGTTTATAGTTATTAGACTTTAATTTTTAAATGTTTAATAGTATAATACAGTTGAAAATTTGTATAGATAAATAATTCGAAATTAATCGAAAGGAATTAGATAATGAGAATAGGAATTGATAAGATTGGTTTTGCAATGCCAAATTACTATTTAGATATTCGTGATTTAGCAACAGCTCGAGGAATTGAACCTGATAAATTCACAAAAGGTTTATTACAACTAGAAATGAGTATTCCTCCTGTGTCTCAAGATATAGTAACTCTTGGAGCACAAGCTGCATATGATATACTAGACAAAGATGATTTAGAAAAAATTGATATGATTATCGTAGGGACTGAGTCTGGAGTTGACCAAAGTAAGGCTTCTTCAGTATTTATTCATGGGCTATTAGATATTCAACCATTTGTACGTGCTATCGAAGTTAAAGAAGCATGTTACGGAGCAACTGCGGCATTAGATTTCGCTAAAAATCATGTTATGAATAATCCAGAGTCAAAAGTACTGGTTATCGCTAGTGATATTGCGAAATATGGTGTTAAATCTTCTGGAGAATCTACACAAGGTGCAGGAAGTTGCGCTATGTTAGTAAGTAGTAATCCAAGAATTTTAGAATTCAATAATGATAATGTTTGTTTAACTCGTGATGTTATGGACTTCTGGCGTCCGAACTATTCACAATATGCTTTTGTAGAAGGAAGATTTTCTACTGAACAATACCTTGATTGTTTAACAACGACTTGGGGTAGATTTGTTGAAAAATCTCAGAATAAACTTAGTGATTTCTCGGCAGTTTGTTTACACCTTCCATATCCCAAATTGGGATTAAAAGGTTTAACTCTATTATTGGAACAAGCTGAAGAAGAGAAGAAAGAAGAGTTACTTGCTCGTTTTAATGAATCTATTTTATACAGCCAACGTGTAGGTAATATTTATACTGGATCTTTATTCTTGGGACTATTATCATTACTTGAAAATAATACTACTTTAGAAGCTGGTAATAAAATTGCTTTATACAGTTATGGAAGTGGAGCTGTTGCGGAAGTATTCAGCTTAACTCTAGTAGAAGGTTATAAAGATCAATTAAGAAATAATCGTTTTGACGATTTCGCTAAGAGAACTTGTATTTCAGTAGACGAATATGAAAAAATGTTCTTTAGAGATACTACAGTTGATGAAGAAGGAAACTTAGATATTTCTGATATTAAAGATGAAAGCAGATTTGTCTTAGAAAAAATAGAAAATCACAAGCGAGTATATAAAAAACAATTTTAATAGGGGAAATCATGGGAAAAATTTGGAGTGGCTTTTATAAAAAAAATATTAATGAACGCTTAGAGGTTATTGAACAAGCCGATATTTTAAGTGAAGAATATCTTTCAGTTTTAAAAAATAATGAAGTTCTAGACTTTGATACGGCTAATAATATGGTTGAGAATGTAATAGGAACTTTCTCGTTACCTTTTAGCGTTGTGCCAAATTTTGTCGTTGATAATAAAGAGTATGTGGTGCCATTCGTTACAGAAGAACCGTCGGTAGTTGCTGCTTGTAGTAATGCTGGTAAAATCGTTGCGAAGTCAGGTGGTTTCAAAACAGAAGTACTAGATAGGAAGATGGTAGGGCATGTAGCTTTATATAATATAGCTGATACTCATGAAGCGGTGGAACGTATTTTACAAAGTAAAGATTTGCTTTTAAAAACAGCGGATGAAGCTTATCCGTCTATCGTAGCTCGTGGTGGAGGTGCTCGTGATATCGAGGTTAAAGTTTTATCAGAAGATGGAACAGATTTCATAGTTGTTTACCTTATTGTTGATACTTTAGAGGCGATGGGAGCAAATATGTTAAATACTATGCTAGAAGCACTTAAAGTTTCCTTAGAAACACTAACTGAGGGTATAGCTTTAATGGCGATTTTATCGAATTATGCGATACGTTCACTAGTTACAGCGAAATGTGCTATTCCATTTGAAAATTTAGGAGAAAATGGAGAGTATCTTGCGAAAAGAATCGAACTGGCTAGTAAGTTTGCTAAAGCTGATGTTTATCGAGCAGCTACTCACAACAAAGGTATCTTCAATGGTATTGATAGTGTTGTAATAGCGAGTGGAAATGACTGGCGAGCTATAGAAGCGGCATGTCAAAGCTATGCTACTAAAGATGGTAAGTACCAAGGGCTTTCTACTTGGCGTTGTGATGATGAAGTTAAGGTGCTTGTAGGTGAAATCACTTTACCAATGCCGGTTGCTAGCGTAGGTGGATCTATAGGAATCAATCCAACTGTAAAAGTAGCACGAGGATTACTAAACAACCCTGACGCGAAAACATTAGCGAGTATACTCGTTTCTGTAGGATTAGCTCAGAATCTAGCAGCGCTAAAAGCGTTGGTAGGAGATGGAATTCAAAAAGGTCATATGAAATTGCACGCAAAATCTTTGGCGATTTTAGCTGGTGCTACTAATGATAATATTGAATTAATCGTAGAAGAATTACGAAAAGAAAAACATATGAATTTAGCTAGTGCTAAGAAAATAGTAGAGAAATATAATAAATAAAATAAGAGAGATTAGGATTCCTAGTCTCTTTTATTTAATAATTTGATTAGGGCATATAATCTTTATAAATAAATCTAAAAAAGATTAATAAATTTAATCTCGGAAAGCTGTTTAGAAAAAATAGAGGAGTTTATTTATAGTAGATATATTAAAAAAATAAACCGAAATTACCTTTGTTATAAGATTTTTATCACCATATAGATATTGTGAGAATACTGTTTCTACTATCTTTTTACTCTGTAGCATTATAAATAGTTTAACTTTTTTAAATTTTGTGAGCAGTTTCATTGATTAATAATTTGAAATGATTTATCATATAAAGTATAGAAATTAACAAATTAATATCTATAAAAAATATTTAGAGAAAAGTATATTTGATTTCAATTTATAGAAAATTGATATGTAGTATACAGGGGGAGGCAAAATTATGTCATTAGAAAACAAATTTGAAGAAATCAAAGGATCAGTTAAAGAAGGTTTAGGAAAATTAACTGGAGATAACTCATTAGAAGCTGAAGGGTTAGCAGAACAAGTAGTTTCTAAAGTAAAAGAAGCTGCAGAAGGTGCTAAAGATGCAGTAGAAGGCGCTATCGATAGCGTTAAAGATAAATTAAAATAAGATGAATATTTATTGAATTCTTTTGTTAGGATATTGGTAAATTGAAGTGGCGAAGGAAGAGATTTAATATTTTTGTTCTATAGGTGATTGACGGAAGTAAAGAAAACTTGGTCAATCACCTATTTTTTTATAACAAATTTTAAAGGGTAATAAATAATTACTTTTATTACAATTATTCCTGAAAAATACTTATAAATTAAAACTCATAAAACTGTTATACATAGAAATTTATATATTGTTCACTATTAAAATATTAAAAAATTTAGTTTAAAATACTAGTAAACTCTACTATCATAATTAATTATATTAAAATATACATTTATGATAAAAACTGTTTTAATCATGAATGAATTTGTGTTTAAACATAAAATAAAAAACTTTTTTAAATTTTGTGAGCAGTTATATTGATTTGAAATTAAAAGTGATATATTATATCTATATAATAAATATTTGTTATTAGTACGCAAGTATTTAGAGAAAATAAGTAAGGAAAGGGGAAATAAATATGATTTGGTCAATTATAGTAGGTGGTTTCATAGGGTTTGTAGCTGGAGGAATTACAAAAAAAGGCGGAGCAATGGGTATTATTTCTAATGTTATCGCAGGGTTAGTAGGTTCATCAGTAGGACAATCATTATTTGGAGCTTGGGGGCCAACTCTAGGTGGAATGGCATTAATTCCTTCTATCTTAGGTGCGGTAATTGTAGTAACTATAGTATCAATATTCTTTGGGAAAAAATCTTAAAACATTTTTTCTATAAATGAATAGTCAATTTTTGAAAGGAGGTTTAAAATGACTAAAGCAAAAAAAATAATTTCTATTATTGTTTGTCTATTAGCTTTAACAGTTATGGTTCCCATTATGATAGAGTATCATAATGTTAGCGGATTAGATCCACAATTTTTAGATTTACAATTATTTGATTGGAAACAATTTTCTTTCTTAGAATTTTATCTTTCTAGATATATTTTCTGGGGAGCATTAGTATTATCAACATTGATAATTCTTTTAATATTAGTAATAGCATTTTATCCTAAACAACATTTAGAAGTAAAACTATCTGATAAAGGTGGTAAATTATCACTGACAAATTCAGCTATTGAAGGATTTGTTAAAAATTTAGTGATTGAACAAGGATTAATTAATAATCCATCTGTAAAAATAAATAGTAGAAGAAATAAATGCCTTATTAATGTAAAAGGGGAATCAGCTTCTTCAGAGAATATTATTCAGAAGAGTGATCAGATTCGAGATGGAATAAAAGATGGATTGGTTGAGTTTTTCGGTATAGATAAAGCTGTGAAACTTAAGATTTCTGTTTCAGATATTCAGAAAAAAGTAACTAAAAAGAGTACAAGTCGTGTAAAGTGAGGACATAAATTATGGAATGGCTAAAAAAACATCAATACACTGTTGTATCAGGATTATTGGGAGCATTTCTAGCTTGTTTAATTCTGTTCTTAGGATTTTTCAAAACTATTTTTATTTTGATTTTCGCTGCACTAGGAATTGTAACAGGATATTATATAAAGAATAAAATATAAAAATTTGTAATTAGGAGAAAAGATATATGTCTAATCCAAATGAAAATAATGTAGAAACAAAAGAATTAACTACAAGTAATAGTGAAGCTAGAGGAGAATTGACATTTGATAATGATGTAATTAAAAAAATTATCGGTCAAGCTTTAGAAAATGTTTCAGGATTGCTAGCAGTTGATGGAGGTTTTTTCTCAAATTTAACAGATAAATTAATTAATACTGATAATGTTACATCAGGTGTTAATATTGAAGTCGGTAAGGAACAAGTAGCTGTTGATTTAAATATCATAGTCGAGTATAAAAAAAGTGTTCCTGAAATCTTTGAGGAAATTAAACGAGTGATTACAACTGATATAAACAAAATGACTGGATTAGAAGTTGTAGAAGTTAATGTCAATGTAATCGATATTAAAACTAAAGAACAACATGAAGCAGATTCAGTAAGTTTACAAGATCGTGTGTCTAATGTTGTTGAATCAACAGGAGAATTTGCATCTGATACCTTTACATCAGCTAAAGCAGGTATAAGTGATGGATTTTCAACAGTTAAAGAGAAAGTCGGAGATGCAACTGAAGTAGTTGTAGATAAGGCTGTAGATGTAAAAGATGCAGTGGTAAATAAAGCTGTAGATGTAAAAGATGCAGTAGTAGAAAAAGCATCAGATGTAAAAGAAGCAACAGCAGACAAAGTAGAAGAAGCAAAAGAAGTAGCATCGGAAGCTAAGGAAGCAGTAGTAGAAAAAGTATCAGATGTAAAAGAAGCAACTGCAGACAAAGTAGAAGAAGTGAAAGAAGTAGCATCGGAAGCTAAGGAAGCAG
>NZ_KQ959988.1 GCF_001553035.1 Gemella haemolysans | reverse complement strand
CAAAGCAACAATCAAAGTATACGGTGAAAAAGGTGGAAAAGCAGATCTAACAAATTTAGTAGCACTAAAAGAGGTTACTGTAAATCTTCATAAAGAAGCTATGGAAATGGAGAAAAAACCAGGTGAAAATATGATGACAGATCATAAAAAACACGATTTAATGGAATCAAATATGAATGAAAAACCTATGGATATGCAAAAATCAGATGTTATGAATATGAAAGCACATATGCACAAAGATATGAAAGCGAAAAATATGAATGCTCATATGAACAATGACATGATGAAAAAAGGAATGTTACCAAAAACAAGCGCAGCTCCAGAAGGAACAATGAATGCAACTAACTCAATAAGTACTTCAACTACAGGAATAGTAGGATTAATCATCGCTAGTTTATTAGGTTTATTAGGACTTAGAAGAAAAAATGAAATCGACTAAATAGAATGGGAGTGACTCAAAAATCGTGATTTGATATGTACCCAAAATTCTGGACACATATAT
>NZ_KQ959987.1 GCF_001553035.1 Gemella haemolysans | reverse complement strand
TCTAAATCAACCGAATTTGACAAAGAACCTTTCTTTTACTCTAATAAAGAATCCCTTGGAAATAATCATCTCCAAGGGATTCTTTTCTATATAAATTTAGAAATTTCAATCTTTTAATAAAGATTTAAAATTACTCTTCCTCATTTTTACGGCGTTTTATTGCTGCAAATAGACCCACAATCACTAATCCTAATCCTGCTAACTCACTGTTATTTTGTGATTGCCCTGTATTAGCTAAACGTTTAGTCGCAACATTAGAAGTTTTATCTCGGAAGCTAGAGAGAATTTCTGACTCATCATTTACTCCTCCAGTATATTCTGGTAACGCTGATTGAACCTCTGGATCCCCATTTACTTCTCCGTTAAATTCTGGTAACGTTGGGTGAGCTTCTGATTCTCCGTTTACTCCTCCGTTAAATTCTGGTAACATTGGTTGAACTTCTGGATCTCCGTTTACCCCTCCGTTAAACTCTGGTAATGTTGGGTGAGCTTCTGGATCTCCGTTTACTCCTCCACTAAATTCTAATAAGGCTAATTGTACCTCTGGATCTCCATTTACTCCTCCTGCGAATTCCGGTAAGACTTGTTGTACCTCTGGGTCTCCATTCACCCCTCCGGCGAATTCTGGTAACGTTGATTGAACTTCCGGATCTCCGTTCACTCCCCCGCTAAATTCCGGTAACATTGGTTGAGCTTCTGGTTCTCCGTTCACTCCTCCGACAAATTCTGGTAACATTGATTGGGCTTCTGGATCTCCATTTACTCCTCCAGTATACTCTGGCACTTCTGCTGTTGGTGGCGTAATTTCATTTCCTTCTCCATCCGTACTGCTTGTTCCTACTGGATCTGTGTATTCTGGAATCTCTACAGTTGGTGGCGTAATTTCGTTTCCTTCTCCATCCGTACTGCTTGTTCCTACTGGATCTGTGTATTCTGGAATCTCTACAGTTGGTGGCGTAATTTCGTTTCCTTCTCCATCCGTACTACTTGTTCCTACTGGATCTGTGTATTCTGGTAACGCTCGTTGAACTTCAGGTATTCCCTTTTCATTACTTTGACGTACATTTACCTTCACTGGAACTTCTTCACTTGTTCCATCTGGATAGCTTACTAGTACTGTTCCTGGATGATCACCTTTTTCTGTTGTGCTTGGAGCTCCTCCTTGCCATGTGAATGTTGTTCCACTTGGTAAGTCTTTGACATTTTCTATACTGTCTTCTGCTTTTGGCACTACTCCATTATCTACTGTTTGTTCTTTTGGTTCTGGAGTATACGTGTCTTTTTGCTCTCTTACTTTCACCACTACTTGTACTGTTTCACTTGTTCCATCTGGATAGCTTACTAGTACTGTTCCTGGATGATCACCTTTTTCTGTTGTGCTTGGAGCTCCTCCTTGCCATGTGAATGTTGTTCCACTTGGTAAGTCTTTGACATTTTCTATACTGTCTTCTGCTTTTGGCACTACTCCATTATCTACTGTTTGTTCTTTTGGTTCTGGAGTATACGTGTCTGCTTGTCCTTTGACATTTACCGTTACATTAACCGTATCTTTTGAACCATCAGGATATGTCACAGTTACTACTCCTGCTTTATCTCCAGGTCCCGTTGTTGTACTTGGAGTTGTAGCCCATATGTATGTTGTTCCCGCAGGTAAGTTAGTTTTATTTACACTTGTTGCTGCATCTGGAGTTGCTCCGTAACTTACTGTCTGTTTTTCAGAATTAGCAGTTGCATCATATTTCGTCGTCATTGATTTGACTGTAATCGTTACTTGTGCACTATTACTATTATTAGCATTATCTGTTACCGTAATTGTAATATTATGAGTTTGTACATCAGTTCCTGCTGGTAATTTCGTTACCTCTTGAACTCCATTTTTAAACTTAATTGTTTTAGTCGCTTCATCATATGTTAAGAAATTAGGTAATCCTGTAACCGTTGTTGACTTAATGCCACTTCCTCCTGGATTATCAGTAGCTGCAACTTTAATTTCAGGCAATGTTCTATCCAATGCAATTAAATCCCAATTTTGTCTATCTGTCGGTGTTTGAATTGTTGGTTTTGTTACATCTCTTACTTCAAGTGGAATCGTTACTGAATCTGTCGTATCATCAAGATAGGTAACAGTAGCATTGATTGTTTTATTTCCAAATTCTGCAGTACTTATTGTCCCCGTAGGTGTAACAGATTTAACTTTGTTATTACCATTATTACTAATTGTTACTGCAGCTTTCAAATCATCATTTGTTACCGCTGTATTTTGTTCTCTTGTGATTTTTGTCCCTGTAGGTACATATTCATCCGCTAATCTTCGAACATTTACAGTCACGTTCACTGTATCTATTGAATCATCAGGATATGTTACAGTTACTACTCCCACTTTATCTCCAGGTCCTGTAGTTGTACTAGGTGTCGTAGCCCATGTATATCTTGTATCAGCAGGTAATCCATTTTTATTAATACTTGTTCCTGCATCGGGCGTTACTCCATAACTAACCGTTTGTTTTTGCCCACTAGGTAGCGCATTGTATTTCGTCGTCATTGATTTAACTGTAATTGTTATTTGTCTTTGACTAGGGTTGTTTGCATTATCTGTAACTTGGATAGTCGCATTATAAGTTTTACTATCTTGTCCAACTGGTAATTTCGTTACCTCTTGAACGTCATTTTTGAATTTTATTGTTTTAGTTGCTTCATCATATACTAAGAAATTTGGTAAACCTGTGACCGTTGTTGACTTAATACCACTTCCTCCTAGATTATCAGTAGTTGCAACTTTAATTTCAGGCAATGTTCTATCTAATGCAATTAAATCCCAATTTTGTCCGTTTGTCGGTGTTTGAATAGTTGGTCCTATTACATCTTTTACTTCTAATGGGATTTCAACAGAATCTGTTGTGTTGTCTAAATATGTTACGGTAGCTCTAATAGTTTGCATTCCTGCGTTTGCTGTACTAATAGAGCTTACAGGTGTAACAGATTTCACCTTACTATTACCATTATTATTTACATTTACCGCCGCTTTTAAATCATTATTTGTAACCGGAACATTTTGATTTCTAACGATTTTAGTTCCTGTAGGTTCATGTTCATCACTTAATTTTCGCACGGTTATCGTTACATTCACTGTATCTGTTGAACCGTCAGGATATGATACAGTTACTACTCCTGCTTTATCTCCAGGTCCTGTTGTTGTACTTGGAGTTGTAGCCCACGTGTATGTTGTTCCTACAGGTAATCCATTTTTATTCACACTTGATCCTGCATTAGGTCTTGCATCATAACTAACAGTTTGTTTTTGCGGATTAGCCACGGCATTATATTTATCAGTTTGTGCTTGAACATTAAACGTTATTGTTTTTGTAGCTGTATTTCCATTTTTATCTACAGCTTTAATAGTTGCTTGCGTTCTTTGGAAATTATTTGGTATTACCCCAGATAACTCAATCCTTTTTGTTGAAGGATTATATCTTAAAGGATTTGCTAAATTCTCAACTGCAATTGGGTTAGCATCTCTAAGTCCAATACCCCTAGCATTATCCTGAGCATCAATAGAAATATTACTTGGCAATCCTTCTGCCCTTGTTAACAATACAGAATCGGGTGCTGTAATAGTTGGTTTAATATCATCTACGATTGCCACTGGAATAGTTACTGTCTTCATCACAGTATTTCCACGCAGAATTTCAATTTCTTTACGTTGTGTTCCCTGTGCAGATGTATCAACTGAAGAACCACCTTTCCAACGAATTGTTAAATCAGTTGCAGGGTCTGTTCCATTTGAAAGTTTAATATAGCTTCTAGCATCTCCTAGTTCACCGCTTTGATTTTGGAAAATACTTTTATCTTGTTTTCCAATAAAATCTAGTACTGTATACGGTGTAGTAACATCTTTCGTTACTCCATTATCATAACTTACTGTAACAACAGCATTCTTCGTACCCGGTTGACTAAAATCAAAAGGAGTTTTCCAAGTTACTCTTGCAGTTTGTGGAACTTCATGATTTGTTTTTGATTTCACTAAGTTTCTTGGATTTTTATAAAACTCATGAGGCTCACCCACTAATGTTGTAAAATTTGGGTATTTTGCTTCTACATCATTTTTAGCATTTGTTTGAATCGTTTTAGTATCAAATCCATCTTTAAAGTATATTGTCATTGTTGCACCATCGGAAGAAACTTCTGCACGATCAAAATCGATATGATGAGAACGATTAACTACATCTGGATGTTCTGCCTTAAATTTTTCAATTAAGGCTGTTTTTTCAGCTTCCGTCAAATGACGAACATCATCTACGTATGTTGGCGTTAAATCTCTTACAGTATTACGTTCACTTTGGGATTTGATTATGAATTTGTAAGTAATAGTAGCTTCTTTATTTGTTCCATTTGCTCCAAGTTTAATATAATAAGTTCCGGGTCTTACATTTCCTCCATTACCTATAGTACCAACAAATGCCATTTGTATATCAGGATTATTTACATTCCAATATTGACTAGTAATTTCTACTTCTCTTTTTGCCCCTGTTTGAAAATCTTTATATGCTATTCGAACCTTTGCTCCTGTAAGTTGTTCCAGTCCATTAATAATTCCTACTCTCTTAATATAATATGGAGTTGGATCTTCCTCTCCTTTTTTCTTTCCATAAGAATATCTAACAATTGGCTCTCCTGCACCTCTTTTTCCAGATACTTGTATAACTGAAAATATTGTATCTCCGTTATAGTATGTTACATCTTTTTTATTTTCATTTACAAGAACATTGCTACCTTCATACATATTAGCAATTGGAGTCAGTGTAATCGCTCTAAACCTACTCTCATCCTTACCATCAATCACTTTCCCATTTCTAGGATCACGTTTCCCCGAGTGTTCACGTGTCATTCGGTTAGCTACTTTATTTCGTAAATAAATTACTTCTTTTAATAACTTCTGAATAGTTTCTTCATTATTTTTATCACTATTACGAGCTGTTGATAAATTTTCTGCTGTTTTAACTAATTCTTTTTCAGCATCACTAAACTCATAATTTATTTGATTAGCTATACTATGGACCTCAGTTACAGTTTCTGTTACTTTTGTTATTTTTTCATTATATTTTCTAACAACATCTTCTGTAGTATTTTCTTGTTGCTTTTCTTTAGTATTCTTCTCAAAATTTAATTTCTCTTCTTTTTTAGACTCAACTTTTTCTTTGGCTTCCGATTTTTTATCTTCCTTAGGTTTGTCCTCTAATTTATCAAAAGCTTCTTTAAGTGCCTTTACTTCTTTATCAATTTCTTCTTGAGTAATTTCTAAATCATCTAATGTTTTTTCTGCACTTGACAAAATAAGATTAAGCTTTTCTGCTGATTTTTCAGTTTTTTTACTGATATCTGCTTTCTTAATCTTTGCTACTAAATCTTCTAACTCTTTTTTATTAACTTTTTTCTTAGTAACTTCTATTTTGACAGTAGATCCTCCAACTGTCTCACTTGCAGTTATTTTCTCTGTCCTCTTATTACTAGAGCTTTGCGTTTGCTTCTCTTTTTCTAGCGTTGGTATCCCGGCATTTGGATTTTCTTCACCTACATTACTGTTTTTTTCTTGTTTGGCTACTGTTTCTAAAACACTAACATCCCCAGCATATGTTACTTGCGGTCCACTAATATTTACTGCCCCAACAACAAAAAATAGTGAACAACCAAAAAGGATGTGTTTACCCTTTTTAACCATACGCCAATTTTTTTGCTGGAGTCCTTGTCTATTGAATAACATCTTCTTTCTCCTTCTATATTTACACTTAAAGTATATAATAAATTAATTATATACTCTATCCTTTATAGTTTCAATACTTTCACATTAATTTAAAGTATATTTTAACTATGAATACTTTTTTAAAATATAAAGAATCTAAATAAGACTAAATAAGATTACGAATACATTTAACACATTAATAAAAACATCAATATTATTAAATAACAAAATATAATTATCTATAATAAATAAGATTGGTTATAGAAATCAGCCGTATTTAAATTTATAAAAAAGAATAAGAAAGAATGTAAAATTCCTTTATAATTTAAGTATGAACAAAAAATAAGGAAGGAAATTTACATTCATAATGTATAATTATAAAAAATCTATAAATCAACGCTACAAATAACTGACGAAAATATAAAAAATCTAGATAAAACAGAGGAAATTGAAATAAATAATTGTAAATATCTAGTTTATTGTAGAATATGAGAGGTTTCACCTAACTCTTACCCTTATTGTAAAAAATATGAAATAGAAAAAATGGGTATAGAAAAGTAAAGGTTAAAATGTCCACTATTTCTGATAAACCAGCTATCTTATACTTAAATAAACAACAATTCATATGTAAAGATCGTCAAAAATCCTTTACAGCTGAAACTACTGAAGTTGGAAAGTATTCTAATACCTCTAAAAATCCAAAAACTGGCACCATTAATAAAGTTATCTAAAGAGAATACTTCAAAAAAATAGCTGAATCTTGTACTGTATCCACTAATATTGCATCGAGAATACAATGTGAATTAGCTAAAATTCTAAACAACCCTAAAACCTTACCCTGATTATATGTACTTCGATGAAGTGTCTTCTACTTCTGATAGTATAAGTAAAATGAGCTTCGTGTATGCAGATGTATTAACTCATAAAATACAAAATATACTTCAGGGGAGAAATAACAAGATTATTAAAGACTACTTCTTATACTATAAACGTCGAGTTATTCTCAATAATAGTGAAAGAAATGAAAAATCTATACTACTTAATATAGCATAGTTTTCTCCTAATTTTCAGAATCAACCGAATTTGACAAAGAACCAAAAATCCAAGAATGAACTATTAAATTCATTCTTGGATTTTTATTAAATTATGAAGTTAAAGTATATTGCTACGATTTATTCTTCATCTTTTTTACGGCGTTTTCCAAATATTAATAAGCTTCCTGCTATTGCTAATCCTACTCCTGTTAATCCTACGTTAGTATCAGTTTCTCCTGTATTAGCTAAGCGTTTTGTTACTTTTGGAGATTGTACTTCACTATATTTGTCTTCTTTGTTTATTGGTGAATCTATTGCCACTGTTCCTCCATTGAATTCTGGAATCTCAACAATTGGTGGTGTTATCAGGTTACCTTCTCCATCCGTACTGCTTGTTCCTACTGGATCTGTGTATTCTGGAATCTCTGCTGTTGGTGGCATAATTAGGTTACCTTCTCCGTCCGTACTGCTTGTTCCTACTGGATCTGTGTATTCTGGTTGAATTGGAGTTACTTCTGGAATACCGTTTACACCAAAGTCTTGGTTCACTAAGTCTGTTCCCGGAAT
>NZ_KQ959986.1 GCF_001553035.1 Gemella haemolysans | reverse complement strand
TACTCTACATTTTCACAAAACTATATTCGACGTTTCCAAGGAACTGATGTGTTCGAACAAATATTTATTAATATAGTAAATCAAGCAATAGAAAAGAAACTAGTAGGTGGTAATGAGTTTTTTACTGATTCAACACATATTAAAGCCAACGCAAATAAAAAGAAATTCAAAGTTGAAGTAACTACAAAAATAAAAAAAAGAAAATTAGATTTAGAAAAAGAAATAAATGAAGAGAGAAACAAAAAAGGAAAAAAGCCTTTTGAGTACAAAGAGGAACAAGTTGTAAAAAAGCAGAAAATTAACACTACCGATCCGGATAGTGGATATTATCACAGAGACCATAAAGAAGAAGGTTTTATGTATTTAGACCATAGAACTGTCGATGGGAAAAACAATATAATTATAGATTGCCATATAACTCCAGGTAATACTCATGATAGCGGTCCGTATATAGATAGACTAAATCAGATAGAAAAAACCTTTGGATTAATACCAGGTAAAGTTGCGTTAGATAGCGGATATTATTCTCTAGACATACTAAAACAGTTAGATAAAAAAAATATATTTTCAGTAATAGGATATAGAAGATTCTCAAGATCAAAAGATAACAAATATTTTAAATACTTACATGAAAAAGATATATATGTGGATAAACGAACAGGAGAAATATTTAGATACAGAAACATTGATAGAAATGGATATAAACAATATAAGAGTGATGATAAAAACGAAAAGAAAATAATAAGACGTCATATAAATGCGGATTATTATGATGAAGCTAGGTTAAGACGTATATCAAAAGAAGGAAAACTATTGTATAAGAGAAGAAAAGAAACAATAGAACGTAGCTTTGCGGATTCTAAACAAAATCACGGATACAGGTATGCACGATATAGAGGAAAAGCCAAAGTACAGTCGTACGCTTGGCTGTCTTGTTGCGTCCAAAATATGAAAACAATCGCATTAAGAGAGGTATAAACCCTCTTAATACTACTAAATACTACTGGATTTTTGCCTTAAGGCTTATTTTTTTTGAAAAAAAATACCATAACATCAATACTAGCTTGATATTTCGGTATTTTTGTCAACAATCTAAGTGTCTGAAAATATATTTTCAGACACTTTTTATGCTAATTTTTATTTAACGAAAAAATATATGATAAACCGTTTGTTATGACTCCAAATGCTAATATTTTAGCTATAGTTGCAAATCCTACAATAGGATTTAATAACATAATAAAAGAATAAATGATACCTAAAACTGCTAGAGCTATCTGTATCATATACCATTTTTGGTCCCTGTTTCTAAGTAGGCTTTGAAGGTGAAATATTGACATACTTAAAAAACTAAAAATAAATATCCATAAAATAACTATTAATGAAACAAATGGTACTAAGAACATACTTAGTCCAATTGCAAGGGATACTAATATATTTCCCCAAGGAATAGGTTTTACCTTTTTATATAAGCTATAAATTAAGAGTGCACTGGCAGCTAATAATTGTGTTATCCCAAATGCAATTGAATATGTAGCAATTGTATCTAAAGGATGATTCCATAAGAATAATCCGAAGATTAAGTAAAAAACACCAACGATAATATTTAGTATTTTCATTTTGACTCCTTCCTAAATTTAGTATATGCTCATTGTAGCATAAAAGTTAAATTATTGCAATATCTGAGAATGATAAAATAAGAATGTACAGTTTTG